>CAYLOC010000109.1:0-10840 GCA_964385195.1 uncultured Nocardioidaceae bacterium | reverse complement strand
TCGGCTCCACAAGTACTCATGTGCGGACTTGTGACGTGTGATCCGAGGCGGTTCGCGACCACAACCACGCAAATGGGCAGTTGTGGTGATGCGTGCGGCGGGGATTTGCGCTTGCCCTCCAGCGGTGCCAAGCGATAGGGAGAACCCATGCGACTGGAGAACATCGTCTGGAGCGCCCGCGACCCACGGCGGCTCGGCAGCTTCTGGGCCGGCGCCCTCGGGGCCCGGGTCATGACGAAGGAGGACAGCCTGGTCGAGGCTCGCCTGTCCCTGACCGACGAGGTCTTTCTCGACCTTTGCTTCCAGCAGGTCAGCGAACTGTCTGAAGCGACCGCGCGCCTGCACCTCGACCTCGCCGGAGGGGAACGCCAGGGTGAGATCGTGCAGCGGCTCCTCGACCTGGGCGGCCGGTACGCCGATATCGGACAGGGAGACGTCCCGTGGGTTGTGCTCGCCGACCCGGAGGGCAACGCCTTCTGCGTGATGGAACACCGGGACGCCTACGTCGGCACCGGCCCGATCGCGGCGCTGCCTCTGGACAGTGCGGACCCCGAGCGTGACGCCGCCTTCTGGGCGGCGGTCACCGGCTGGGTTCCGGCGGATGGAGTTGCTCCTGCGTCGCTCCGGCATCCCGCGGGTGTCGGTCCGCTGCTAGAGCTGTGCCAGGAACCTGAGGTGAAGCAGGGAGCCGATCGCCTGCATCTCGACGTACGACCGGCCCCCGGCGATCCGGACCTGCTGGCTGTCGTGCGCGACCTCGGGGGGCGCCTGCTGGACTGGCCCGGGGCCGAGGGCATGCCCTGGACCGTGTGCGCTGACCCGTCCGGCAACGAGTTCTGCGTCCTGGCGGAGGGGTGAGTGTGTCCGGGAGGAGCAGTGGTTGGATGTCTTCATGACCGCAGCCAATGACGAGACGAAAGTCGCGTCCGCCAGCCGGGAGATCGCGGCCCCCGCCGCGCCGATCTTCGAGCTCATCGCGGACCCGGCGCAACAGCCTCGGTGGGACGGCAACGACAACCTGGCCGGGGCCGCCGAGGGCCAGCGGGTCCACGAGGTCGGTGACGTGTTCACCACGGCGCTGACACTGGACGGACAGGTGCGGGAGAACCATGTGGTGGAGTTCGTCGAAGGTCGCCGGATCGCGTGGAACCCGTCGGAGCCTGGCCGGCAGCCCCCGGGCCATCTCTGGCGGTGGGAGCTGGAGCCGGTGGACGACACCCACACCCTCGTCACCCACACCTACAACTGGACGAAGCTGACTGACGAGAACCGGTTCGCCCGGGCTCGGCGTACGACCAGCGAGCGACTCCGGGCCTCGCTCGACCGACTTGCCGAGATTGCGGAGGCTGGAGCGCCAGGAAACTGGTCGAAATCGGCAACGTGAGCGCGCCTGATTCGCCGTTTTTGGCCACTGAGAGCGTCGTCCTCAGCGGACAATCGACGCGGCCAGGCACCCGCAGCAGGTATCCTGACGCGGTGGTGGCATCGGGGCAGGCTGACAGGCCGTACTATCCGCAGGACTACCCGCAGCAGTTGCGGGCGAGTGACCAGCACCGGGAGATCGTGGCGGAAGTGGTACGCGGCGCGGTGAGCGACGGGCGGATCTCGGTGTCGGAGATGGACTCCCGCATCCAGCAGGTCTACGAGGCCCGGACCCACGGCGACCTCACCCACGTGATCAGCGACCTGGTGATCTACCAACCCCCGCGTCCGGGCCCGGCTCCGCCGGCTCGCTACGCCCCGCCCGTGAGCGACCGAAAGATCCTCATCGGATTCCTGTTGTGCTTCTTCTTCGGGGTACTGGGATTCCACCGGTTCTACGCGGGCAAGATCGGCAGCGGCATCGCGATGGTGCTCATCACCGTCCTGACCATCGGTTTCGGCGTCGTCGTCACCGGTGTCTGGGCCCTGGTCGACCTCATCGTGCTGGCCGCGGGCGGGTTCCGCGACGGTGACGCCCGGCGCATGCGCGACTGGGTCTGACTTCCCGCGGACCGGCTGGCCACTGTCCGGCCGGGCGCTGCCCGGCGTACCTCCTCGGGGGGATCGCCACAGGAGCGGGCGACGCGACTTGGCAGCAGATGCCATTTCCCACCCGGTTCGTGCATGGTTGGGTGCGGCTATGACCAGGCCCATCGGCGCACGGGATCTCATCGAGCAGGCAGTCGATCACGGCTCGTTCGTGTCCTGGGACCACCCGCCGGACCGATCCGGGATCAGTGATGCGTACGCCGAGCAGCTGGCGCGGGCGGCGGAACGCGCCGGGGTCGATGAGGCGGTCATCACCGGGGAGGCGTTGATCCGTGGGCGCCGGGTGGCGGTTGCGGCGTGTGAGTTCGGGTTCCTGGCCGGCTCGATGGGGGTGGCGGCTGCACGTCGACTGGCGCGTGCGGTGGAGCGTGCCACGGCGGAGCGGATTCCGCTGCTGGCGTCCCCGGCGTCGGGGGGCACGCGGATGCAGGAGGGCACGATTGCGTTCGTGGAGATGGTGCGGATCTCTGCCGCGATCGCCCGTCACAAGGCCCAGGGGCTGGCGTACCTGGTGTATCTGCGGAACCCCACCACGGGTGGGGTGTTGGCGTCGTGGGGGTCGCTGGGGCATGTGACGGTGGCTGAGTCCGGTGCGTTGATCGGCTTCTTGGGACCGCGGGTGTTCCAGGCGCTGTACGGGCGGGAGTTTCCTGCGGGGGTGCAGACCGCAGAGAACCTGTTCGCGCGCGGGCTGGTGGACGCGGTCGTGTCTGCCACGGAGGTGCCCGACGTGGTGGACCGGGCGTTGAGCGTGCTGACGGCGGACCCGCCGGCTCCGGTCCCGGATCCGGCGGAGGGAGCGCCGACGGCCGGCGCGGTGGACGCGTGGGAGGCGGTGCAGCGGTCGCGCAGTGCCGACCGGCCCGGCGTACGACGGTTCCTGCGGACGGCGGCGGAGGAGGTGCTGCCGCTGAACGGCACCGGGCAGGGGGAGACCGACCCGGGGCTGCTGCTGGCGCTGGCCCGCTTCGACGGGGCGCCGTGTGTGCTGCTCGGGCAGGACCGGCGTGGACAGACCGCGATGGCTCCGCTCGGTCCCGGTGCGCTGCGGGTGGCGCGTCGCGGCATGCGACTGGCCGAGGAGCTGCGGCTGCCGCTGGTGACCGTGGTCGACACCCCCGGCGCCGCGTTGTCTCCGGAGGCGGAGGAGGGCGGCCTCGCCGGGGAGATCGCACGGAGCCTGGCCGACCTGGTCACACTGGAGGCGGCCTCGGTCACGGTCCTGCTCGGCCAGGGCAGCGGCGGGGGAGCGCTCGCACTGCTGCCGGCCAACCGCGTGATCGCCGCCCAGCATGCGTGGCTGTCGCCGCTGCCTCCGGAGGGAGCCGCGGCCATCATGCACCGCGACGCCGGCCGGGCACCGGAGATGGCCCGGATGCAGGGCATCGGCGCGGCCGAGCTGCTGCGGCACGGCATCGTCGACCGCGTCGTCCCCGAGCTCCCCGACGCCGCCACCGAGCCGGACGCGTTCTGCCGTCGGCTCGGCGCCGCGCTGCGCCACGAGCTCGGCGAGCTGGCCCGGCACAGCACGCCGACCCTCGTCGCCCAACGCATGCAGCGCTACGGCGGGTAGACGGGACGACGGCGAGACTTTCCGCGGCCGACCTGGGCTACCATCCGGACAATGAGCAGAATCTTCACGACCAGCTTCGCCTCGGTGTATCCGCACTACGTGACGAAGGTGGAGAAGAAGGGCCGCACCCGGGCCGAACTCGATGAGGTCATCGAGTGGCTGACCGGGTACGACGACACCGAGCTCACGGACCACCTGACGGCGGAGACGACCTTCGAGGACTTCTTCGCCGGCGCCTCCCTCAACCCCAACGCGTCATCGATCACCGGCGTGGTCTGCGGCGTACGGGTGGAGAACGTCGAGGATCCACTGATGCAGAAGATCCGCTACCTCGACAAACTGGTCGACGAACTCGCCAAGGGTAAGGCGATGGAGAAGATCCTGCGCGCCTAGAGGGAACCCTGAGCGATTAGTCGAGGTCGACGATCGCGGCCACCGGGCCGCCGCCGTCCGGGCCCTGGTGGGCCGCCGAGACGGAGACGAACACCGCTGGATCCCCGGTGACGGCGGCGGTCACACCACCGACGCACGCCTTGATCTGGCGGTGCCAGTGCACGTCGGAGTCGTCGAGCATCGCGTTACGACGGCCGCGGACGGTGCCGTCGGCGCTGACCTCGCACTTGAGGAAGACGTTCACCAGGCGGCCGTCGAGGTCGTCGGGGTGGGGACGGTCCGGCAACGTGAGCCCGGCGTCGCGGATCGCGCCCCAGATCCCGTCGGCGTCCAGCGCATCCGTCATCACCGAGTGCCCGATCCGGTACCGTCCCCCGACACCCCGGGCGTTGCCGACCACCACGACCTGCGCCCGGTCCAGCTCGACGCCGGACGAGCAGGAGGCCACCGCGGAGTACAGGTCGCGGTTCCGCAGAACATCAGCGTCGGTGGGCATCTCGATCTCGCCGAGCGCCACGGCGATCCCCAGTGCGGTGGTGCCGTTGGAGAGGTCCATCGACTTCAGCGTGTCGTCGGTCCACACGGTCTTCCCGCGGCTGTGCGCGTCACGGATGGTGTCGATGGTCAGCAGCGGCGTCTTCGTCTGGACGTAGTGCACGTCCTTGGGGTCGCTGATCCCGGCCTCGGCCATCGCCTGCTGCACTGCGTCGGCCACCTTGGAGACCATCGCGGTGCGGCCGATGTCCTCCGGCAGCAGCTGCTCGCTCATCGCAAAGCCCACGGTCAGCCGCGGCTCGTCCGTCGCGACGGTCTTCTCCTCCGGCACCGTCGCGAAGACGGTCGCGTGCGGGCTGATCACCCCGTCGGTACCACCGGACCACACGATCGGGACCTGCTTGACCTCCGCCTCGGAACGCGTGCCCTTCGCGGTCAACACCTCCCGGAACGCTCGGTCGGCGATGATCCGCGTGTAGTCGTTCACACCGCCGTTGCCCTCGGTCTTGCCGATCACGGCGATAACCCGGTCAGCCTCCAACACGCCATCGTCGATGAGTTTCTCCAGTTCGCTGGCGTCGGCGACGGAGTGCAACGGGATCTTGCGTACTTCGATGGCGGGGGGCACGGGCAGTCCTTCCTGTGGTGGTCGGTGGTGGAGGTGGTCAGTCGGGGACGACGCGGGTACCTGCCTCACCCGCGACGGCCTCTTCGATCCGGTTCAGTGAGGTGATGATCCCAGTGCCGCAGGTCTGTTCGGCGAAGCGGGTGACCGCCTCGACCTTGGGGCCCATGGATCCGGCGGCGAACGAGCCGTCCTCGGCCAGGGAGCGCATCGCGGCGGCCGTGACCGTGCCGATCGGCTCGGCCCGGTCGGTACCCCACCGGGCGAAGGCGTGGTCGACGTCGGTCGCGATCACCATCATGTCGGCCCGGGCCTGGCCGGCCATCAGCGCGGCGGTGAGATCCTTGTCGATCACGGCCTCGATGCCCTCCAGCGTGCCGTCGGTACGACGTACGGTGGGGATCCCGCCGCCGCCGGAGCACACCACGACGTACCCCGCCAGTAACAGCGCGTCGGCTGCCGCGATGTCGAGGCACTCCAGGGGCTCTGGTGAGGCGACGATCCGGCGCCATCCCCGTCCCGGCACCTCGACGTAGTGCTGGCCGTGGTCGATCATCCGTCGCGCCTCGTCCTGCTCGACGTACCGCCCGATCGGCTTCGTGGGGTGGGTGAACGCCGGATCCTCCCGCGAGACCAAGGTCCGCGAGACCAGGCCGGCGGTTGCGACCGGTGACCCACGGCCTGCTAATGCCTGGTTGAGGGAGTTGATCAGCATCATCGCGATCGTGGCCTGGGTCTGGGCGCCGCACCAGTCCAACGGGACCGGGGGTACGACGTGCGCGGACAACTCGTTCTTCAACAACAGGTTGCCGACCTGCGGCCCGTTGCCGTGCGTCAGCAAGACGGTATGTCCGGCGACCACGAGATCGGCGATGGGCTCCGCCGCGGAGTCGATCGCGGCGCGCTGGTCCTCCGGCCGTGCGCGACCATCGGGTGCGGTCATGGCATTGCCGCCGAGGGCGATCACGATCCGCATGTGCGCAATCTAGGTCAGTTGCGGCGGCGTGGGCACGGTCAACATCAGCCAACCACTGCGCCTTCCACTGGCAACAACCGCCAAACGTGGGTGTGCGCGTGCGGGGGATGCCTGACAGGAACATCGGGCTGAGCCGACCACTCTGCGGTACCCTCGACCGCTGTGTCTGAACGCCATTGACGAACATGGACGAAGAAGGAAGCACGGTGAGAGGCAAATGCAGATCAACCACCGGGTTGTCGTTTTCGACGCAGCCGATCTGAGCACTGAAAGCGCGTTCTGGGCCGGGGTTCTCGGCGGGCGCGTAGACGCTGAAGACGACTGGCACATGGTGATGGTCGACGGGGAGCCTCGTGTCGGTGTCCAGCTCGCTCCGAACCATGTTCCTCCGGACTGGCCACACGGCGGGCCGCCACAACAGATCCATCTCGATCTTTGGGTTGAGGACGTCGATGCCGCCCACCGCGAGGTGATGGCACTCGGCGCGACTCTCCTCCAGCGCGCGGCCAACGAGGGGTCGGTCGATGACTTCCAGGTCTACGCGGACCCGGCCGGACATCCGTTCTGTCTGTGCTGGGTGAACCGTCAAGACTGAGCACGTTCACCTCCGCCTTCTGCCCAGGCCCCGGGCGGTCTATCGCTGCCCTGGGCCCTACTCCCGGAACTGTCGCGCCTGCAGCGCGACGGCGAGGTTGAGCCGAAGGTGCGGGTCGGAGGTGAACGGGCCGAGGATGCGTTCCAGCTTGCTGACCCGGTACCGCATCGTGTTGTAGTGGAAGTACTGCAACCGCGCCGCCTCCGCCACGTTGAGATTGGCATCGAGCAGCACCTGCAAGGTTGTGCGCAGGTCGGCGGCCTCCTCGGTGTCCTGGTCGAGCGGGCCCAGCACGTCCCGCGTGAAGCCCCGTACCTCCGCGACATCGGGCACCAACGCCAGCAACCGGTGCACGCCGAGGTCGTCGAAGAACGTCGTACTGCTGTCTCCAGCGATCCGTCGTCCCACCCGCCGCGCCTGGTGGGCCTGGGCATGCGCGGAGGGCAGATCAGTGAGCCTGCGGGCCACCCGGCTCACTCCGACCGAGAACGGGCGGCGGCCGCCGCCGCGGTCCCCGGCCACGCTGGTGACGAGGTCCTCCACCATCGCCCGGACCGCTTTCGGTACCCCGGCAGACGGCTCTTCGTCCGCCGGCGCAGGGAGGACCGCCACGACCTCGCTGGAGAAGTCCACGGTGGCGATGCTGCGGTCGCGGGCGTCAGTCACCTGCAGCCAGGCGGTGAAGAACCGTTCCTGCCACTCCCGCCCGGTCGGCTCCGCTGTGGGGTCGGTGGGGTCGATGCGGGCCGAGAGTACGACGGAGGGCCGGCTCAGATCCCATCCCAGAGCGGCGGCATGGGCCCGGACGTAGTCCTCGTTGCCGGCGCGGCCGAGGAAGACATCGCGCAGGAAGTCACCACGGTACTTGTTCTCCACCGCGGTGACCGCCTGCTGCCGACTGATCAGCAGGGCCGCAACGGTTGCCGCCCGCTCCACCGCGAAGACGTCCTCGATGCGCAGTGCTCGATCGGGGGCGCAGCACACCATCTTGGCCAGGTTCGTCCCGCCGGCGGCGACGGGCTGAACCAGCACCTCCCCGTCGCCGAGGCGCATCCTGCCCTGGCTGACCCGTTCCACGCGCACCCGCCCGGTGGGGTCGAACAACCCGGCGGTGGTGAGCCGTTCCCGCAGATCGATGTCCAAGGCGGCCGCGCGTTCCCGACCGTCGGTGGACGTGATGATGACGCCGACCGAAAGCACGCGGCCCACCTCGGCCGCCACCTGGTTCAGGTCGCCTCCCTCCAGCACCAGGGAGGTCAGGGCACCCCGCAGCGCGTCGATCTGCTGCAGCACCTGCGCCTGGAGGGCGTTCAGCCGGGTGTAGACCTCCCGCAGCAGGTCGTCGAAGGACAGGTCTGCCGGGAGCCCGAGCACCGGGAACCCCAGGTCGTCGCCGAGACGGAGGACCGTCTCCGGCAGCGCGTCGAGGTAGCGGCCGAGCTTCACCCCGATTCCGGCGAGGCCCTGCGCGGCCAGGTCCGGGACCAGATCGGCCAACATGCTGCCCGGGTCCGAAGCCGTCGGGTCCGATCCGGACTCCGGTTGCTGGTGTCCGACCAGCGGGAAGCCGGTCGTGACCAGCAGCTCTCCGGACTTCACCCAGCCGGTGACGTCGGGGACCTCCATCACGTTGACGGAGGTGACCGGGCGGTCCAACCCGTCTGCCCCGGCGAGCACGGTGGTGCCGGCCAGGCACTCGGCGGTCAGCACGTCGCGCAGTGAAAGCCCGGAGAACCCGGTTATCAACTGTTGTGCCTCGTCCGGCTCGGTGTTGGCAGAAGTCACCATCGGCACAGGATAGCCGGGACGACTAGCGTCCGATGCTGTGGTCCTCTCTGCCGACATCGCTTCCTCCCGGGTCGCCGCGGCGTGTTCCGGATGGGTGCGCGGGCAGCTGGGCGGCCCGGAGCGTCCGGCACCCGTGGTCCACACCGGGGTGGACGCGGTGTACGTCGAGACCGCGGGGGGCTGCGTCGGCGTCCTCTCGCGGAGCGCGGTCCGGGTTCCGTGCGGACTGGTGACCGACCTGGCGGCACTGCCGCCGCCCGCGTCGCTGTCTGCTGTCATCGGCACCGGTCGGCTCGTCCTCGGTGACCTGGTGTTCGCCCCTGGTCGGGTGCTGGACCTCGCCGTACCCGTGCTGTCGTGGGACGCCCTGTACCGCCTCGCGCACTGCGGAGCGGGCACGGACAACGCCGCTGCGGCGGAGTTGCCCGCACCAGCGCTGGCCACCTTGCAGGAGGGGAACGCCGCCGCCGTCCCCGAGTTACTCGGGCGGGGCAGCGGACTGACCCCTGTCGGCGACGACGTCCTGTGCGGCTGGCTCGCCACGATGGCCGCGGCTGGCCGGCGGGAGTCACCGATCGCGAGCGCCGTGCGCGACACCGCCCGCGGCTCCACCACGACTTTGTCGGCGACGCTGCTGGACCGGGCCGCAGACGGCGACGTCCTGCCGCGGTTCCGGCGGCTGCTGCGGATCGCCGCGACCCAGCCCGGACGGCTTGAGCGGGCCGCGACCGACCTGCGCGCCGTGGGACACACCTCCGGCGACGGGCTGCTCCTGGGCACCACCCTGGCCGCCCGCGCCGTCACTGTCGGAAGGAGCCTGCCATGACCACTGCCTCCCCCCACCCGCCGACCGAGCGTCGCCATGTGGAGGTCCGCCCCGGCGCCTACGCCGACTCGGTCACCCTGCTCCAGGTGAGCAGGCGGGTCGCCGACCTTACGGGAGTACTGGCCGCCCAGGTGGCGATGGCCACCCGGCTGAACCTCGACGTACTCACCGGGATGGGGTTCACCCTTCCCGAAACCACCCCCAACGACATGGTCGTGGCGCTGCACCTGGCAGCGGAGGGCGACCTCGACGCCGCCCGGGCAGAGGTGGACGCGGCGCTGGCCGCCGCCTCCTCCGGCGCGGATACCGACCCCGGATCCGGCGACGTCGCCCCACCGCGGACGACGGGAGCAGCCCTGCGCCGTGTCCGGGACGCGGCCCTGGCGCTGGTATCGGTGCCTGGGGAGCACGCCTTCCCGGAGGCGATGGACGCGCTGGACGCCGGATGCGACGTGATGATCTTCAGCGACAACGTGCCGGTGGACCAAGAGGTGCGGTTGAAGCAGACCGCGGCGGAACGCGACCTGTTGGTCATGGGCCCGGACTGTGGCACCGCAGTCGTCGGCGGGGTAGGCCTCGGTTTCGCCAACGCGGTCCGCCCCGGACACGTCGGCCTGGTGGCCGCTTCCGGCACCGGCTGTCAGCAGCTGCTGTGCCTGTTCGACGCTGCCGGCGTCGGCGTCTCGGCGGCGCTGGGGGTCGGGGGGCGGGACCTCAGCAGCGACGTCGGAGGGCTGGCGACCATGCAGGCGCTGGCCCGGCTGGACGCCGACCCGGGGGTGGAGCGCATCGTGCTCGTCTCCAAGCCTCCCGCGGCGGAGGTCGCCGAGCGGATCGAGCAGTACGCCGAGGGGCTCTCCACTCCGGTCCAGCAGGCGCTGCTCGGCCCGGGCCGACCCGATCTCACCCGTGCCGCCGAGCAGGTGCTGGACGCCCTCGGCCACCAACGCCCCGAGTGGCCCAAGTGGAACGCCGGCGGGTCCACCCGCGGACGTCGCGGCAGCGGTTTCCTGCGGGGGCTGTTCGTCGGCGGAACCATGTGCGACGAGGCCATGCTGCTGGCCACGGAGTCCCTCGGCGCCCTGCACAGCAACATTCCGCTCCCGGGTGGACACGGGGTGGATGCCGCCGCATTGGCTGAGGGGCCGCTGCCGTCCGGGCACGTGCTGCTGGACTTCGGTGCCGACGAGTTCACCACTGGCCGCGCCCACCCGATGATCGATCCCACGCTGCGGCTGCAGTACCTGCGCAGCGCAGGCGCGGATACTCAGACCGCCGTCGTGCTGCTTGACGTGGTCCTCGGGTACGGCGCCGAGCCGGACCCGGCCCCCACCCTCGCGCCCGTCATTGCGGAGGTCCGACAGGACGACGGCCCGGCTGTGGTCGTCTCCTGCGTCGGCACCGACGCCGACCCCCAGGGCCTGACCCGCCAGGCTGAGGCGCTGGCCGCGGCCGGCGCCGAGGTGTACCTGTCCAACGCCCAGGCCACCGGCCGGGCACTCGAGCTGCTCGGAGGTGCCCGATGACCCAGAACCCGA
>CAYLOC010000108.1:0-10855 GCA_964385195.1 uncultured Nocardioidaceae bacterium | reverse complement strand
TGGAGAGGTTGAGTCGCTGGTCGGGGGTAAACAGCTGCCGTGCGGCGCCCAAGGCCACGACGACCGTGGTGGTGGCGGCCGCTGCCAAGACGAGGAACATCACGACCGCCTGTACGATCACCGCGTCTACCGGACTTGCGCCCGCCAAGATCAGGCCGGTCATCGCGCCGGGCAGGAACACGATGCCGGTCGCCTTGGTCTTCTCGATCTGCGGAAGGAGCGCGGACCGAAGTGCGTTGCGCACGTACGGTCGGGCAGTAGCCGTTGGGTCGAGCCCAAGCGCCAGACGAGCCTCCACCTGGGCCCGTTTGTCCCCGATCTCTTCGATCACGCGACGACCTGCCAGGACGGTCGCCGTCATCGAGTTGCCGACCATCATCCCCGCGAGTGGCACCACGGTCCGCCCGGTCATGGGGAACACCTGTAACCCGAACAACACGCTCATTGTGACTACCGATGCGACGCCGAACGCCCCCAGGGCGAACCACCGCAGCCCCGGCACCTGCGGCGCCCGGCGAGCCGCCACGTCCGCGGCGTAGGCCACCATCAGCGCCACCCACAACCACGACCACCAGATCGAGCGGTCCGGCGAGATCACCAGGGTCAGTAAGCCGCCTACGATCGCCAACTGGATCCCCATCCGCACCGACGCGATGACGATGTCGTTCTCCAGGCGTAAGCGCAGTACCAGCGACAACGCCGCAGCCACCGCCACCAACACCATCGACAGGCCAAGCCCGACCCATGAGATCATGACTGTTCCTCCATCTCCACCAAGGCATCGGCCACCCGCTCCAGCTGTGCCCGGTCGTGGGTGACCCAGATAATGGTGCGCCCGTCGTCGCGCAGTGCCCGCGCCGCATCCTCGAAGGCTCGGGCCGTCTGTTCATCGAGGCTCGCTGTCGGCTCATCCAACAACAACGCGTCCGGTTCGGTCACCAACGTCCGCGCGAGGCACACCCGCTGCAGCTCACCTCCGGACAGGTCTGCGGTGTCACGCTCCAACATGGCCGCTGGTAACGCTGCCTGCTCCAGGGCACTTCGGTACGCCGCGTCGCCGCGCTTGCCGCTTACCTCCAGGTTGGTTCGCACGGTCCCCGGGAACGCTGTCGGCTGCTGGAACACCATCCCCACGCGGCGTCGCAGCTCCTGCACGTCCCAGTCGTCGACGGAACGACCGCTGTACCTCACCACACCTGAGTCGGGTACGTCGAGCCGGTTCACCAGCCGCAGCATGGTTGTCTTGCCGCTGCCGGACGGCCCTGCGACCACCGTGATCGCCGCCGCCTTGAACATGGCGCTGAAGTGGTCGAGGATGCGCCGTCCATCGCGCTCGACCATGATGTCTTGCAACTCCACGGTGCGATCAGTCACGCCCACATCATCGCTCACCGACGCGTTGTTCGGCTTGATCACGTTCACGGGATCGGTCGGCCGTGCTCCGGGTACGGTCTGGACATGAACCTCGACGAGGGACCGCTCCGGCTCGGCCCACTGGTGCGATACGTCGACGAAACCACGGCCACGGTCTGGGTCGAGACCGTCGAAGCCGCGCAGGTCACGGTCCGGTGCGACGACCGGGACTGGTCCGCGGGCACCTTCGCGGCGCACGGGCACCACTACGCACTCGTCGACATCGACGGCCTGCGCCGGGGATCTGTCCACGAGTACACCGTCGAGGTCGACGGCGAACCGGTCTGGCCGCCGCCGGACTCGCCGTACCCGCCGAGCCGCATCGCCACCCTGGATCTCGCCCGCGGCCCGCGGATCGCGTTCGGCTCGTGTCGCGTCAGTGCCGCACAGGGGGGCCAGGGAAACCGCGACTTCGGCACCGACGCGCTGACCGCCTACGCGCACCACATGGCCTCCGGCGAACGCGACCCGTGGCCGGACCTGCTGCTGTTCCTCGGTGACCAGGTCTACGCGGACGAGACGTCACCGCAGATGCAACAGTTCATCCGCTCGCGGCGGGACCCGAACCAGCCACCGGGCCTGGAGATCAAGGACTTCGAGGAGTACTGCCACCTGTACCGGCTGGCGTGGGAAGAGCCGACCGTGCGGTGGCTACTCTCCACCCTCCCCACGGCGATGATCTTCGACGACCACGACATCCGCGACGACTGGGACACGTCCTACTCCTGGCGCCAAGAGATCACGACGCTGCCGTGGTGGCACGACCGCATCGTGGGTGGCCTCGGGTCGTACTGGGTCTACCAGCACGCCGGCAACCTCTCCCCGGACGAACGCGCCGCCGACCCGGTCTGGCGACACATCGCCGACGGCCACCGCGCCGACAACGAAGAGCCGGACATCACCGCCGTACTGGACGCGCTCGCCGCAACGGCAGACGCGCACTCCGACAGCTACCGGTGGAGCTACACCCGCGACCTCGGCCGCACCCGCCTGGTCATGGTGGACTCCCGTGCCTCCCGCTGCCTCACGCCACAAGAGCGCTCCATCCTCGACGCGACCGAGATGGCGTGGCTCGACCGGCAGCTGCAGGGCGGCCCGGAGCACTTCCTGGTCGGGACGTCCCTGCCCTACCTCCTCGCCCGGGGCCTGCACTACGTCGAGGCCTGGAACGAGGCTGTCGCCGACGGCGCCTACGGCCGCGGTCTCATGGCATGGGGCGAACGGGTACGGCGAGCCATCGACCTGGAGCACTGGGCGGCCTTCCAGACCGGTTTCGTCAACGTGGCCACGATCCTCGGCGAACTCGCCACCGGACAGCGTGGACCGGCACCGGCGACCATCACGTTCCTCTCCGGCGACGTCCACCATTCCTATGTGGCCGACGTCGACACCGCGCGCACCTGGGGCGGTACGGCGAGCCGCGTGGTGCAGGCGGTCTGCTCCCCGGTGCGCAACCCGCTCCCCTCGACGTACCGCCGCCTCGTCCGATACACCACCTCACCGGTCGTCGCCGCCATCGGGCGCTTCCTCAGCTGCACCGCCCGGCTCCCCGCCGCGCCCCTGCACTGGCGGATCGTGCGCGGCCCCTGGACCGATAACAACCTCGCCACGCTGACCGTCCACGGCAAACGGATCGAGCTGCTATGGGAGACCGCACACGAGGACGGGACCGCATCGCCGTACACGCGCACGGTCGCCGACTTCACCATCGACGAACACAGCGGCGGTCGCCGGGCGTCACTGATGCAGCAGGTCCGCACAACGGTCCAGGGCCTGCTGCACAGCGCCCTTCGCCGCCGCGGCCTCTGACGGCACCAGGCCGATCCGGGTACGCCGATCCAGCAGGTCGGCCGCATCCAGCGCCGCCTCGTGCCGGATCGCGAACAGCAGCTCCGCGGGAATCGTGTCCACCCCCGGCGCCACCGGCTGCAACAGCTCCGCGTCACCGCCCGCCTCGGCGATCACCGCCAGCGCCTCGGTGCCGTACCGCGCCACCAGCCGCGCCGACGCATGGACGTGCCCCAGCTTCACCCGGGTAGCGGCACCGAGCAGCGGGAGCCGCCGGGTCCGGCACCGCCCCGCATCCAACCCCCGCAACGACACCGCCACGTCGACCGCGTCCTCGGCCATCCGCCGGTACGTCGTCAGCTTGCCGCCGACCACGGTGACCACGCCGTCGCGGGAGGTGTGTACGACGTGCCGGCGGGACAGGTCCGCCGTCTCCGCTCCCGTGCTGTGGCGGCCCGTCTCGATCAGCGGCCGCAACCCGGCGAAGGACCCGATCACATCCGAGCGTGACACCGGGTCAGCGAGAACGTCGTTGAGCACGTCGAGCAGGAACGTGACCTCCTCCTCGCTCGGCTGCGGTGGCTCGGACAGTGCGGCCGGGGACTCCGCCGGGACGTCGGTGATCCCGACGTAGACCCGCCCCGACGGCTCCGGCAGCACGAACACGTACTGGTTGTGACCACCCGGCACCGGCACCGCGAACGACGTCCGCAGGTTCCGCAGCCGCTCCGCCGGCAGCACCAGGTGGCTCCCGCGGCTGGGGTGGAGCGTGATCCCGTCGACGAGCCGGCTCGCCCACACCCCGGTCGCGTTGACCACCGCGCCGGCGGTGACGCTGAACGCCCCACCGCCGATCCCGTCGTACAGCACCGCGCTGCGGCCGTCGATGTGCCGAGCGGTGCAGCGGGTCAGGACCGTGGCGCCGTACGCCGCCGCCGTGCGCGCCAGCGTGACCACCAGCCGCGCGTCGTCTTCCAGCTGCCCGTCCCAGTAACAAAAACCGCCGCGCAGCCCGTCCCGCCGCAGCGCCGGCGCCCGGTGCAGCACCTCCGCCGAGGCCACCCGCCGCGCCCGTGGCAACAGGCTTCCCCTGGTACGCGCGCCGATCCGCAGCCCGTCGGCCACGGCCAGCCCGGTCCGCGTCACCACCTCGGTACGCCGACCGGTCGCCGGGTACAGCGGAAGGATCGTGGGCAGCGGACGCGCCAAGTGTGGCGCGGTGTGCTCCATCAGGATCCCGCGCTCGGCCGCGCTCTCGGCCGCGATGGGAAAGTGGCCGCCCTTGAGGTAGCGCAGCCCGCCGTGCACGAGCTTGGAGGAGAACCGGCTCGTGCCCCACGCCAGGTCGTGCTCCTCCACCAGCAGCACCGACAGTCCCCGCGTGACGGCGTCCAGCGCAACCCCCGCACCGGTGACGCCACCGCCGACGACCAGCACGTCGACGTACGGGTGCTCCTGCAACCGGTCGAGGTCGCGGGTTCGCTGCCGGGCGTTCAGCGCGCCCCGGGCGGGGTCTTGCCTCACCTGACAGACTGTAGTCCTGATGCGCAACCCCGAGCAGCGAGTCCCGGACATGCTCTGGTCCGGATGGGGTGTCGCCGATCGCCATGTGCCGCTCAGCGACGACGTGCGCGGACTGGTGCAGCAGGCGCTCGGGATCACGCAGCAGGACACCCCGGCCGTCGACGAGGCCGACGTGACGCTCCCACCGAACCGCCTCGACGACAGCACGCTCCAGCCCCTGGTCGACGTGGTCGGCGCCGAACACGTGCGCACCGACGACCCGACCCGGCTCCGGCACGCGGCCGGACGGAGCACGACCGATCTCCTGCGGCTACGCGCCGGAAGCATCGACCGCGCCCCGGACGCGGTGGTGCTCCCCGCCTCCCATGACGAGGTGCTCGCGGTCCTCAACGCCTGCGCCGAGGCCGGCATCGCGGTGGTGCCGTTCGGCGGCGGCACCAGCGTCGTCGGCGGGGTGGACCCGCGGACCGACGGCTTCCAGGGTGTCATCGCTGTCGACGTACGCCGGTTGGCCAGTCTGGTCGCGATCGACCCGGTCGCCCAGACCGCAACCCTGGACGCCGGCCTGAAGGGTCCGGAGGCGGAGGCCCTCCTCGCCGCGGAGGGGTGGACCCTCGGCCACTGGCCGCAGAGCTTCGAGCACGCGAGCCTCGGCGGGTTCGCCGCCACCCGGTCCGCCGGCCAGGCGTCGGCGGGCTACGGGCGGTTCGACGACATGGTGGTGGCGATGCGGGTCGCGACTCCCGCGGGCACCCTCGACGTCGGCCGCGCGCCCGCCTCCGCGGCCGGACCGGACCTGCGCCAGCTGTTCCTCGGGTCGGAGGGGACGCTCGGCGTGATCACCCGGCTCACGGTGCGGGTACGTCCCCGGCCGGAGCAGGTGGTCGACGAGGCATGGCGGTTCCCCGACTTCGCCACCGGGGCGGCAGCGCTGCGACGCCTTGCGCAGGACGACATCCCGGTCACGGTCGCGCGGCTGTCCGACGAGACCGAGACCGGTGTCAACCAGTTCCTCGACGGCACCCAGCCGACCGGCGGGTGCCTCGCGATCATCGCCTACGAAGGGACGGCAGAGCGGGTCGCCGTCCGCCGGCAGGAGACAGCGGCGGCGCTGCAGGCCGCGGGCGGTGCGGCGCTGGGAGAAGACGCCGCCGCCGGCTGGCGGGACAGCCGGTTCGCCGCGCCGTACCTGCGCGACTCCCTGCTCGATGCCGGAGCACTGGTGGAGACGCTGGAGACCGCGGCCTGGTGGAGCAGCCTCGACGCCACGCGCCAGGCGGTACAACGCGCCGTCTCTGCGGCCCTGGCCGACTCCGGGGCGCAGCCGATGGTGCTGTGCCACGTCTCCCACATCTACCCGACCGGCGCCTCGCTGTACTTCACCGTCCTGACCGCGGCCGGGCCGGATCCCGTGGCCCGGTGGCAGAGTGTCAAACGGGCCGCGACCGAGGCGATCATGACGGCCGGCGCCACGCTGACCCACCACCACGCGGTCGGCGCCGACCACGCGCCGTGGCTCGCCGCCGAGGACGGGCCGCTCGGGGTCGACGTACTCCGCGCGGTGAAGGCACGGCTGGACCCGGCCGGCATCTGCAACCCCGGCACCCTCCTCCCGCCACCGACGTAACGTCCTGCGCGGCGCGCGTTACCGCACGCGGGAAGCAGGACGTTACGGAGGGGTTACTCGGAGTCGGAGTCGGAGACGGTGTGCTCGGCGTGGAACAGCCCCTGCGACAGCAGCGTCCGGACGTGGTCGTCGGCCAGGGTGTAGTACACGAACGTGCCCTGGCGCCGGCCCTGCACCAGCTGCGCGAGCCGGAGCTTCGCCAGGTGCTGGCTGACCGCGGTCGGCGTGGCGCCGACCAGGTCAGCGAGGCAGTTGACCGAGGACTCACCCTGGTGCAGTGCCCACAGGATCTTCAGCCGGGTCGGGTCGGCGAGCATGCGGAACCCCTCCGCGGCCAGGTGGACCTCCTCCTCCTCGGGCATCGTGATGTCCGCTACGTGCGTATGCATAGCGCCAGTCTACGACGAAAATTGACTACCTGCATAGTTACGCAGGTATGATGGTGGACATGGGCGGCACACCGAGGGAGGAAAGCAGCCACTCCGGGTGGTGGCACAACGTCAAGGACGTGTTCCTGCCGCACTCCCACGAAGGCATGGAGCGCACCGACCCGGCCATGGAGACCTCCAAGCGGGGGATGCGGGCGCTGTGGGCCTCCATGGTGCTGCTCGCGGTCACCACGCTCGTCCAGCTCGCGGTGTACCTGGTCTCGGGCAGCGTCGCGCTGCTCGGCGACACCCTCCACAACGCCGCCGACACCCTCACCGCCGTACCGCTGGCCGTCGCGTTCACCATCGGCCGGCGGCTGCCGACCCGCCGCTACACCTACGGATACGGCCGGGCCGAGGACGTGGCCGGCCTGGCCATCGTCGTCCTCATCGCTGCGTCTGCCGTGTTCGCCGCCTACGAGGCGATCGACCGGCTGACGTCGCCGGAGACGGTGCACCACGTGTGGGCGGTCGGCGTCGCCGGCGCGGTCGGATTCCTCGGGAACGAGTTCGTCGCCCGGTACCGGATCAAGGTCGGCCGCGAGATCGGCTCGGCGGCGCTGGTGGCCGACGGCCTGCACGCCCGCACCGACGGGTTCACCTCGTTGGCGGTCGTCGCCGGGGCGATCGGCGTGGCGCTGGGCTGGGGTCTGGCCGACCCGGTGTTCGGGCTGGTGGTGACCGTCGGGATCGGGTTCGTGCTGTGGGACGCCGCCCGCCAGGTCTACCGGCGCGTCATGGATGCCGTCGATCCCGCGCTGGTCTCGCGCGCCGAGGGGGTGCTGGCCGACGTGCCCGGGGTGCTGCGCGTGGGGCGGGTCCGGATGCGCTGGGTCGGGCATGCCCTGTACGCCGATGCCGACGTCGTCGTGGACGGCACCCGCACGTTGGCGGCGGCGCACGAGGTCACCGCCGATGCCGAGCAGCGGCTCTGCGCCGATATCCCCCGTCTGGCCGGTGCCGTCATCCACCCCGACCCGCAGGGGCGTCCGGGCCACGGCCCCGTGTGGTGTCACCCGACGACCGAAGGGCCTAGGATCGGAAGGCAGACCTAGCGCCCCTGCTGTCAGGGTGTGCTCGGGCTGTAGCCCGACCGGGCCCGGACAACTGTGAATGGGTGAAGGTGGTACACAACGTGGAGCAGGTACTGCTGACCGGGCTGGGCGCGGTCACCCCCGTGGGCAACGACCGCGAATCCACCTGGGCGGCGCTGCTCGCCGGCAAGTCCGGGATCCGGCCGATCTCCGCCTTCGACGCCTCCCACCTCCCCGTCCGGATCGCGGGGGAGGTGACCGGCTTCGACCCGACGACGTTCCTCGACACCCGGCGGCTGCGTCGTACGACCCGGCACACCCACTTCGCCATCGCCGCCGCCCGTGAGGCCGTCGCCGACGCGGGACTCAGCAT
The DNA here is from genome assembly GCA_964385195.1 of uncultured Nocardioidaceae bacterium. Taxonomy (GTDB): domain Bacteria; phylum Actinomycetota; class Actinomycetes; order Propionibacteriales; family Nocardioidaceae; genus CAYLOC01. Next base: position 2,668 of record CAYLOC010000108.1, on the reverse strand, counting down.
CGAGGACGGCAACGCCGACCGGGTCGGGGTCGTGGTCAACAATGCCGTCGCCGCGATGGGAGCGGTCGAGCAGGGGGTCCGGCAGATGCTGGACGCCGACGTCGACCAGGCCCGCAAGGTCGGCCCCTACTTCGTCTCCTCGGTCATCCCCAACATGCCCGCCTGCGAGGTCGCGATCGACCTCGGCGCACACGGACCCGTCAACGCCAGCGCCCTGGCCTGTGCCAGCGGCAACTACGCCCTGCTGGAGGCGTGGCGGCTGATCCAGTCCGGAGAGGCCGACGTCGTCGTGTGCGGCGGCACCGACGCCGGCATCACCGAGGTCATGTTCGAGGGGCTGTGCACGATGGGCGCGCTGTCCCGGCGCAACGACGAGCCGCAGTTGGCCAGCCGCCCCTTCGACGGCGACCGCGACGGGTTCGTGTTCTCCGAGGGCGCGGTGGTCGCCGTACTCGAGTCCGCTGCGCACGCCCGCCGACGCGGCGCGGTCCCGTACGCCGAGATGGCCGGCGGCGCCCTGACCTCCGACGCCTTCCATGTCTCCGCGCCGGAGCCGTCCGGCCGCTACGCCGAGGAGGCGATCCGGCTCGCGCTGTCCCGCACCGGCACCGCAGCGGAGGACGTGGACTACATCTGTGCCCACGGCACCTCGACCCGGGTCAACGACAAGCTGGAGACCGCTGCTATCCACGGTGCCCTCGGCGACGCCGCGCACGACGTCGTGGTGAGCTCGCCGAAGTCGATGACCGGCCACATGATCGGCGCCGCCGGCGCGTTGTCCGCGATGGCGTCGGTGCTGTCGATGCGGGACGGCTGGGTGCCGCCGACGATCAACCTGGCCACCGCCGACCCCGACTGCGACCTGGACTACGTTCCGGGCTCGGCGCGGGCACTGTCGGTGGGGACGTCGATGGTCAACGCCTTCGGCTTCGGGGGGCAGAACTGCGTCATCGTCCTGCGGCGGGTCGATGACGCGCGAGAACCAGAGGAGCAGGAGGGGTAGGCCATGGCCGGCTACCGGTACGACCCGAGCGCGTTCCAGCAGGTGTTCCAGAGCAACTTCACCTATCTGTCCGGGTTCGTCCGCAACACCCACCGGTACGCCGACCGGCACGCGCTGCACGACCCGGCCACCGGTCGGCGCTGGACCTACGCCGAGCTGGGTGCGGACGTGGACCGGGTGGCGGCGTCGCTGGCCGAGCGTGGGGTCGGCGCCGGTGACGTGGTGGTGTACTCGCTGTTCAACTGCCCGGAGTTCGTACTGGCATGGCTCGGTGCGCAGCGGCTGGGCGCGGTCGCGGCCCCGATCAACTTCCGGCTGTCGGCGGGGGAGACCGCCTACGTTCTCGACGACAGCCGCCCCACGGTGTTCGTCTACGACGCGGCGGTGGCCGACACCGCGCGCGAGGCGCTCGAACGCGCTGAGTACACGCCCGGCCACGTGCTCGTGGTCGGCGAGGCCGACGGCCGCGGCTCCGACAGCGGCAGCTCCGCCCACGAGCCGTTCGACGTCCTGCTGGCCGGGAACGCCGCCGTACCTCCCTGGCCGGACGCAGACGTCTACGCCGAGACCACCCGGCTCTACACGTCCGGCACCACCGGGATGCCGAAAGGGGTGTCGCTGCCCAGCCTCGTGGAGGTGCTGACCGCCCACGATGTCATCATGCACTTCCCGCTTTCGCCTGAGGACAAGACGCTGAACATGACCCCGTGGTTCCACCGCGGCGGGCTGTACTCCGGCGGCCCGAACCCGGTGCTGTACGTCGGCGCCGAGGCGGTCGCGATGCGCGCGTTCGACGCCGACAGCGTGCTGGACCAGGTCGCCGAGCACGGGCTGACGTTCCTGATCGGTGCTCCGACCAGTCTCAGCCTGCTCGCCGCCGCCCAGGAGCACACGACCCGCGACCTGTCCACGCTGCGCGGCATCGTCACGATGGGGGCGCCGCTGGAGCGGGAGGCGTGCCTGCGCTACCAGAAGGTGCTGACGCCGAACATCTTCAACGGCTACGGCACCACCGAGGCCTTCTGGAACACGTTCCTGCGCCCCTCCGACCTTCCCGGCCATGCCGGCACCGCCGGGCGGGCCTGCACCGACGACGACGTCGCCGTGGTCAAGGTCTACGAGGACAAGACCGCCGCGCCGGACGACTACGCGGCCAAGGACGGCAGCGAGGTCGGTGAGGTGATCGTGCGGTCGGTCAAGTCCGGCTACTCCTATGCCAACCAGCCCGACGAGCAGGCGCTGCGGTTCCGCGACGGGTGGCTCTACATCGGCGACCTGGCGACCTGGGACGCCGAGGAGTACGTCACGATCGTCGGTCGCAAGGACGACATGATCATCACCGGCGGCGAGAACGTCCATCCGGTGCAGGTCGAGGAGGTCCTCAACGGGCTCGACGGCGTACTCGACTCGTGCGTGGTCGGCGTACCCGACGAGACCTGGGGTGAGCAGGTGGTGGCCTACGTACGCCGGGCCGATGACTCGGTCACCGCGGCCGCCTGTGACGACCACTGCCGCAACCACCCGATGCTGGCGCATTACAAGCGGCCCCGCGCCTACCGGTTCGTTGACGAGCTGCCAATGACCGCGACCGGTAAGAAGGTGCACTACCTCGTGCGGGAACAGGCGGTGGGCGACGCCGCGGACGGGCTTCTGGAACGCCCCTGA
>CAYLOC010000107.1:0-10865 GCA_964385195.1 uncultured Nocardioidaceae bacterium | reverse complement strand
GGCTCCAGACACGGCACCACGCCGTTGACCTGGGCGTTCCCGTAGGTGGTTCCGCAATCGGACTCGCGCTGGAGGGCTTGACCATCGCGCGGCAAGGAGTGTTCTGCTGCCTCGCGCCTCCGAAGGACGGCAAGCCCGGAAAGAGGTACCAGCGCGCGCTGACCGACGGGTGATCCGCGCGGGACCTGCACCGTCTACTCTGCCGTGGCCGCGATCGTCTGCTCAGGTGCGTCCGGCGCCGACGCCCAGCACCCTCAGTACGCTCACGCCGAGGACTCTCGGAGCGTCATCGACGGCAAGCCGGCCCGCGCGTACCTCGTCTCCAACTGTCTCACCGAGCCCGATGGTCGCGGCTGCCAGCCAGCTCGAGGGCATCTCGTCGTCGAACTCTCCCGAGGTTTGGCCGCGCCGGATCAACCCCTCGAGCCGACCGAGCACGGGCTCGTGACGCTCGATCGCCGAGCCGACCGGCCCCGGCGCGGTGAGGTGCAGCAGCAGCGGATAGTCCCGGATCAGGTCCCACGCGATCTCGAGGAGCCGGCCCATCGCCTCGACCGGTGGTAGCTCGTCCAGGAAGGAGGCGTCCATGCCGGACAACGCCTCCGTCGTGGCCTGATCCACCACCGCAGAAAGCAGGGCCTCGCGCGAGCTGAAGTGGGCGTAGATCGTTTGCCTCGTCAAGCCCGCCGAACGAGCCACCTCGTCCAGGCTGGCGCCCGGGCGCTCGTTGAGGACCCGCACAGCAGCCTCCAAGATCGCCGAGCGGCTGCGCACGGCGTCGGCACGTCGGCGCTCGCGACGCTCGGGGTTCTCTGACATCAGTGACAAAGTTACCTCAATAAAGGCTTGACGTCGCTGTCAAAATTACGTACTTTGACAGCCATGTCAAAGATCACCAGTCATGAGCAGGCGATCCAGACCGAAGGGCTGAGCAAGGCGTTCGGCCAGCTCCGGGCGGTCGACGATCTCACCCTGCAGGTGCCCGCCGGCACCGTCTTCGGCGTGCTGGGACCCAACGGCGCCGGCAAGAGCACGACGATCCGCATGCTCGCCACGCTCACCAGACCGGACGGGGGGTTCGCGCGCGTGCTTGGGTGCGACGTGGTCGACGAAGCCGACGAGGTACGGCGGAGGACCAGCCTGACCGGTCAGTTCGCCTCGCTGGACGTCGACCTGACGGCGGAGGAGAACCTCACCCTGATCGCTCGGCTCCGTGGACACGGCCGGCGATACGCCGCAACGCGGACCGAGGAGCTGCTCACGACGTTCGGCCTCGACGGAAGCGTCGCGGGGCGACAGGTCCGGACCTACTCGGGCGGCATGCGCCGGCGGCTCGACATCGCCGCCGGCATGGTCGACATCCCGGAGCTGCTGTTCCTCGACGAGCCCACCACCGGACTCGACCCCCGCAGCCGCTCCGAGGTCTGGCACATCGTCCGAGAGCTGGCCGCGGCCAGCACCACCGTGCTCCTCACCACGCAGTACCTCGACGAGGCCGACCAGCTCGCCGACCGGGTCGGCGTGATCGACCGGGGCTCCCTGGTCGCGGAGGGAACGACCGCGGACCTCAAGGCGAAGGTCGGAGCCGGAGTCCTGCGACTGCGGGTCGCGGGCCCCGAGGACCGAGCTCGAGCCCAGTCCATCCTCCACGACGCGCTGGCCATGCCGGTCACACCCGACGCCACGCCCGTCGGGCTGTCGGTCTCGGTCCCCTCCGGCACCCGGTCGACGGAGATCATCCACGCCGCGCTCCTACGGCTCGCCGACAACGGCGTCCACGTGAGCGACTTCTCGTGGAGCCAGCCGTCGCTTGATGAGGTCTTTCTGACCTTGACCGGTCACCACGCCAATTCCGGGGAGGGGGACGCGGCATGAGTTCCTACGACGAGGTCCGAGCCGTTCTGCAACGCCCCGCAGAGCAGGCGCATCGTCAGCCCGGTCCCGGGCTCCTCACCGCCTCGCTCGTCTTCGCCCGGCGAGCGGTGCTCAAGCTCAGGCACACCCCCGAACAGATGACCGACGTCGTCGCGATCCCCGTCATCTTCACCGTGATGTTCACCTACCTCTTCGGTGGCGCGATGGCCGGCTCGACCGGTGACTACCTGCACTACCTGCTGCCGGGCACCCTCGCCATGACGCTGGTGCTGCTCACGATGTACACCGGAGTCGGGCTGAACACCGACCTCAGCACCGGCGTCGACGACCGGTTCCGGTCCCTGCCGATCCCGAGGTCGGCACCGCTGATCGGCTCCCTGCTCGGCGACGTCGCGCGCTACCTGATCGCCGGTGTCCTCGTGATCCTGCTCGGGCTCGTTCTCGGGTACCGAGCCGACGGAGGCCCGCTCGGGGTCACCTTGGCGGTCGGGCTGACGACGGTGTTCGCGCTCAGCCTCTCGTGGTTGTGGGTCCTGCTCGGGCTGTTGCTGCGCTCTCCGAACGCCGTGATGAGCCTCGGCTTCGTGGTGCAGTTCCCTCTGGCCATGGCCAGCAACGTCTTCGCCGATCCCGAGACGATGCCGCACTGGCTGCACGTGGTCGTCGACGCCAATCCGATGAGCCACGTGGTCACCGCCGACCGGGCTCTCATGGCAGGAACGGCCACGGTCGGCCAAGTCATCTCGGTGCTGCTGGCTAGCGCCGCGCTCGTCGTGATCTTCGCCCCGATCTCCGTCCGTCGCTATCGCCTCCGCAACTGACCCCGCTCACGCCGACCCTCGATGAGGAGAAGAACCATGACCGCTCCACCACCCCAGCAGCAGCACCACTCCACCGATGCCCCGATGATGGTGGTGTTCCACGACGCACTACGTCGCGACCTGGTCCGGCTCGCCCGCTCCACGGCCGGGGATCCGGGACGCCACCCGGGACGGCGTCCCGGGTTGGAGGCCGGATGGGCACTGTTCAAGACCCACCTGCACCTGCACCACACGGCCGAGGACACCTCGCTGTGGCCGAGGATGCGCGACCACCTGGAAGGCCGCGACGACGACCTGGAACTGCTCGACGCCATGGAGGCCGAGCACGCCGAGATCGACGTGCTCCTCGACGCAGTCGATGCCGCGCTCGCCGACGTAGAGGACCGCACCCAAGTGCACGACGCGGTCAACGCCTTCAGCGACGGGCTGCTCGCCCACCTCGGTCACGAGGAGTCGGACACGGTGCCGCTGATGGACAGCGTGCTCACACCGGCCGACTGGAGCGCCTTCCACGAGAGCCAGCGACGCGTGCTCGGGATCCGCGGGTTCGCCCAGCTACTGCCGTGGCTGCTCGACGACGCGCCGCCCGGACGGATCGCCCAGGTCATGGGATCCCTGCCTCGGCCGATCCGCTTCGTCCACCGCCGGTTCTGGCAACCCGGCTACGCACGACGTGGCCTGTGGGCTCCGGACGGATCGTCGTCCTGAGTCTTCCAAGCACCGACTCCCTGGAAGAGCTCGACGCACACCCGGACGCGATCGGGTTCGGTTCTCACGGCGAGGCATCGAGCCGGAGGTAGCTGCGAAGGTGTTCCTCCAGCAGGTCAACGGCGGCCCCGCCGGTCAGGCCGGTGGGGTCGCTGAGCAGGTTCAGCAGCAGCCCGTCGATGAGGGCCACGGTGGTCCAGGCGGCCTGCTCGGCATCGAACCGGCTTGCAGCCTCCCCCCGGTCCTGGGCCAGCCGGTAGGTGTCGGCGCACAGCCGGTGTTGCTCGGCGATCATGGCGTGCCGGACCGCGGCGAGGTCGGTGGAGACCGCGGCGCGGGCGCTGAACGCTAGGTACACCGCCGCCTCTTTGCGTCGTTGATCGTCCAGGGGCAGAAACTCCAGCAGTCCGCGGCGCAGGACTGCGCCCACCGGACCCTGCTTCTCGATGCCCAGGGCACGCTCGAGAATCCGCCTGTTGACCTCCTCGAAGGCCATCTCCAGCATCTGGTCCTTGGCGTGGCAGTAGTACTGCACGGTCCCGATCGACACGCCTGCGGCGGTGGCCACCTCCCGGATGCTGACCCCCTCCGAGCCCCGCTCGGCGGTGATGGTCAGCAGGGCCTCGAGTAGGCGCTCACGGGCGCTGGGCTGGCGCATGGACCCAGCATACCCAAATCGCTATACAAACGTATGATACGAGCGTATGGTGCGTGGCGTGAGCGAACAGATCAGCATCCGAGCACCCCAGCGCGCCGCCCCTCGCCCGCCCCGCTGGCGCCGGCCCAGCCTCTGGTATGCCGTCGCCGGCTGGGCGGTGGTCAACGTCGCCCTGATCGCGCTGGCCGGTGGGCACCTGCCGCTGCGTGCCAGCTCCCTGGCCCAGCCACCGACCGTCTCCAAGGTGGTCGGCACCGACCTGATGTACCTCGAGGTCTTCGCGCTGATGGTGGTGGTGCACCTGCTCACCCGTCGCCGGGTGGTGCCCGACCTGGCCGAGCGGGCACCGCTGCGGGCCGTGGCGCGCCGCGAGGTGGCCGGCGTGGTCGGCTACGGGCTGCTGGCCGTGCTCGGGGGCTTCCTGCTCGGAAACGCCCTGGGCTGGCACGCGTTCAGCTTCCACCTGGACGGGATGGTCATCCGCACCGGGCAGCCGGTGACCCCGGCAGAAGCGGTGAGCTGGGCGGCATACAACCTCCTGGCCTTCGCTGTCCTGCCCTTCGCGGTCTTCCGGCGCCGGTACAGCACCGAGCAGCTCAGCCTGCACTCGGCGGGCCGCCGCGCCGACCTGGTGCTGATCGTGGTGGTCCTGGTGATCGAGTCCACCGTCCAGCTCGCCCTCGCCGGCTCCGACTCGATCCTCGGGCTGCCCCTGCGGCAGGCGCTGATCGGCGCGCCGGTGACCTTCGTGCTGGGCTTCGCCGGGACCGTGCTGCCGACCATGGTGTTCATCTACTGCATCCTGACACCGCGCTACCTCAAGCTCACCGGATCGGTCCCGGCCACCGTCCTCCTCGGCGGCCTGACCTACGCCCTGCTGCACTTCTTCGACGGGTGGACCAACTTCGCCTCACCCACCGACGCGCTGATCTCGGTGCTGTACTTGCTGCTGTTCTACACCGGGCCCGGCATGTTCAAGACCTTCCTGACGATCCGCACCGCCAACGCCTGGACCCACGTGTGGGCCTACCACGCCATCGCCCCACACACCCTGCTGGACACCCCCATGTTCGTGAAGGTCTTCGGCATCCGCTGACCCCGCGAAGCGGCACCGACGTCCCCCTCACCGAGAAGTGGAGCTGACAACATGACCAGGGAAGTGCAGCCATGACGGCCACCACCCGAGCTGAGCCCGGGACGGCTGGACGTGCGGTCAACCTGGCGCTGGCGGCGCTGGCAGCGGGCGCGTTCGTGCTCGGCACCGCCGAGCTCGTCATCGTCGGCGTCCTGGACCTGGTCGCGGCGGACCTGAGGGTGCCGGTCGGCACGGCGGGACACCTGGTCACCGCCTACGCCCTGGGCATCGCCTTTGGTGCCCCGATCATCACCGCCGCGACGAACCGGTTCGGGCGACGAGCCGTGCTCCGGGTGGCGCTGCTGGCCTTCCTGGGCGGCAACATGGCCGCAGCGACGGCGGTCGGCTTCGACATGCTGGTGGTGGCGCGGGCGGCGACGGGGGCACTGCACGGACTGATCGCCGGGGTCGCGACCTCCATCGCGGCCGGCATGGTGCCTCCACACCGCCGTGGGCAGGCCATGGCCATGGTCGTCGGCGGGATCACCGTCTCCACCGTGATCGGCGTCCCGGCGGGCACCCTGATCGGCCAGGCCCTGGGCTGGCGTGCCGCGTTCGTCACCGTCGCTGCCCTCGCCGCGGTCGCGTTCGCCGCCACCCTCCGGTACGTCCCGGACGTCCCCGCCGCAACCAGAGGCGGAGTCGCCGCGCAGGTGCGAGCCGCGCTGGGCCCACGCGTCCTGGCGGTGCTGGCACTCGCCTTCGTGGTGTTCGCCGGGCAGTTCACCGCCTTCACCTACCTCGCGCCGTACCTGACCCGAGTCACCGGGATCCCGACCGGCCTGATCAGCGCGTACCTGCTGGTGTTCGGACTGGCGGCGCTGGCCGGGACCCTGTCCGGTGGACGGGCCGCCGACCGTAGCGCGACGAGCACGCTGCTGGTCGCCAACACGCTGCTGGCGGTCGCACTCGCCGTGATGTATGCCGTCACCTCGGCACCCGTGGCGGCCGTCGCCGTGGCGCTGTGGGGCCTGGCCGGGTTCGCGCTCTCCCCCGCGCTGCTGGTGCGCGGTCTGGACGTGGCCGACGGCGGCACCGACCTGGTCCCGACTCTGGTGATCTCGGCTATCAACGCCGGCATCGCCGCCGGATCGAGCATCGGTGCGTTCGTCATCGGGGGCCATGGTGCGGCCGCGCCGATGCTGACCGCACTCGTGATCGTCGTCGCCGCGGTGCCACTCACCTGGGCCACGGGCCGACTCCACACCGCCGCACCGGCACCCGAGGCGGACCGAGGAGCTCGCACCATGACTTCACCGAACGAGCCGACCACGACAGGAGACCCCTCATGATCCTGGTGACTGGAGCCACCGGCAACGTCGGACGCGAGGTCGTCGTCGCACTTGCCAAGCGTGCGCAGCCGGTGCGCGCCCTGGTGCGGCACGCCGTGGAGGCCGGGTTCCCCGATGAGGTCGAGGTGGTCGCGGGTGACCTGACGGACCCGCCCTCGACGCGGCAGGCGCTCAAGGGGGTGGACGGGGTGTTCCTGCTGCCGGGCTACCCGGGGATGGCCGAGGCCGCCCGGACGGCCGGCGTACAACGCATCGTGCAGCTGTCCGGTGGGTCAGCGGGTTCGGGAGACATGAGCAACGCGGTCACCCGCTACATGAGCGCCTCCGAGACCGAGGTCAGGGCGACCGGCCTGCAGTGGACGTTCGTGCGCCCGAACGCCTACATGTCCAATGCTCTGGGGTGGGTGTCACAATCGCGCCGGGGCAACACGATCCGGCTGCCGTTCGCCGACGTCCCGATCGCCTGCGTCGACCCGGCCGACGTCGCCGCGGTCGCCGCCACCGCCCTGGTCGAGGACGGCCACCACGGCATGATCCACCGGCTCACCGGTCCGCAGGCGCTGCGCCCCGCGGAGCAGGTCGCCACACTGGCCGACGTCCTCGACCGACCGCTCCGGTTCGAGGCGCAGTCGAACGGCGAGGCACGGCGCGCCATGCTGGCCACCACCCCGGCCGAGTACGTCGGCGCCTTCTTCGACTTCTACGTCAACGGCGCGATCGACGAGACGACCGTGCGCCCCACCGTCTGCGACGTCACTGGCCGCGAACCGACCACCTTCCGAGCCTGGGTGACCCGGCACGCGGCCCGGTTCACAGCACCCGGCCCGCCGGCACGGCGCGGTCCGGCCGATGACGCCGAACAGGAGTGAGAGCATGCCGAGCCTCTACCCGTACCTGCTGGGCCGAACCTCGCGGGAGTATCAACGGTTGCGTGCCCAGGCCCGGCTCTGGGAGGACGCGACAGCGCGGGTGTTCGACCGGGTCGGACTGGGTCCCGGTATGCACTGTCTTGACGTCGGCTGCGGCCCCGGCGAGGTCATGCACCTCATGGACGACCGCGTCGGGCGGACGGGAGTCGTGGTCGGGTTGGACGCCGACCCCCAGCTCGGGCGGGAGGCAACCGAGCTGCTGCAGGCGACCGGCACCGCGACGTTCCGCTTCGTCGATGCGGACATCACCGGAGCGGACCACGTCCCCGGGCAGCCGTTCGACCTCGTCTACGCCCGCATGCTGCTGATGCACCTACCGGACCCGGTTGCCACGCTGCGCACCCTGGACAGCCTGGTGAAGCCCGGGGGCGTCCCCGTGACACAGGAGCTGGACACCAACTCCATACAGATCTGGCCCCTACCGCCACTGTGGGAGGAGTTCGAGCGTGTCGTGCTGGGCGTCTTCAGCGCCGGCGGACTCGACAGCAGCCCCGGACCGAAGCTGCCCGGTCACTTCGTCTCCGCCGGCCTCGGACGACCGGACGGCACCGACGTCGCCGGGCTCTTCCTGCCGATGCCGGACACCGCCGGAGTGGCCGAGACGCTCTACCGCAGCGCACTGCCGGCGGCGCTGCATATGGACCTGACCACAGTCGAGGACAGCAACCGCTGCCTGGCCCAACCCGCCGACATGTCGGACGACGCCGACCACCTGACCATGTTCCCATCCCTGGTCAGCGTCTGGATACGGAAAACGAGGTGACCCCTTCAGCCATGGCATCCACAGCACCCATGACCCACACCACCATCCCCAGCCAGCTGGAAGAACGCGCGGCCATCCAGGACGTGGTCGACGGTATCGACGCCGCCGTCGATGCCAAGGACTGGACGACTTGTCGCAGCTACTTCGTCGACACCATCGACGTCGACTTCAGTGCGCTGGACGGGGGCGCGCCGGCACGCCTCCCCGCCGACGACCTCATCACGCTCTGGTCGACCAACCTGTTCGCCGGCAAGGGCACCATGCACCTGCGCGGCAACCACCAGTTCCACGTCGACGGCGACACGGCCACCGTCACCTCCAACGCCTACGCGATCAACAGCCTGCACCGCGAGGTCGGCTCGGACCTGTGGGAGGTCTGGGGCACCTACACCCACCGCCTGATCCGCACCGCCACCGGCTGGCACTGCACCGGAATGGGACTCACCGTCACTGCCGCCCGCGGCAACGAGACCGTCCGCACCTGGCAGCCCCCGTCGGGTCCGGACGACGCGCCAGCGGAGTCGGTGTGACCGGGAATGGACAAGCACGGCAACACAACACGGAGACGAAGAAGTACCATGCACCCCTACATCCAGTTCAAGGACGCCCAGGCCCGCACCGATGAGATCATCCGGCAGGCGGAGGCATACCGACGGGCCACCCTGCTCGCCCCACCACCACCTCAACGCCAAGGACCACCCTTGCGGCGCCTGCGGTCGCTGTTCACCCGGCACCCACGCACCGGCAGGCAAGGCCTGTCGGCACCCGAACCGGCCGCCCCGGCCACGTCGCCGGGGCGGGGCTGGCCGGTAGGCGGATTCGGAGGCTCCTCAGCAAACGGGAGCCGCATCCCGGCCAGCTGGCGGATGTTCCGCGGCGAGAAACCACGCATCCTGAGACCGTCTTAAAGAGATCATCTTTGTAGAGGAAGCATCGTGTGCACTTGCCAAACCGAACACTCCGCCGTCGACGGGGCGCACCAGCGACTCCTTACCACGGTGTCGGCGCGGTGGGCGTGGCCCCGTCGGCTCCCGTGTCGTATCGCAAACCCCGACCTGTGGTTCGCCGAGGCCCCCACGGAGGTGGAGGAGGCGAAACGACTGTGCTCGCAATGCCCGGTCCGGCTGCAGTGCCTGGCCATGGCGCTGCAGCAGGCCGAACCCTGGGGTGTTTGGGGTGGGGAACTGTTCGACGAGGGACGGGTAGTACCTCACAAGCGCGGCAGGGGCCGTCCACGGAAGTCACAGGCCGCCTGACCTGACCAAACCCCGCAACGCGAAGCCGCGCGTTCTCGAAATCAGTCATCTTCTGGATGTCTCGACGGGTCCGCGAACGCATCGTTGACCATCCCGACACGTCGGCACCTCGCCCAAACGAAAGGAGGAATTATGCATCCCTACATCGCCGAGAAGCTCGCCGAGGCCACCATCCGCGACCGGCTACGCGAGGCCGAACGGCACCGCCGAGCGCGGCTGCTCACCTCAGCCACTCGCCTCGGCCGGCTCCGATACCGGCTCCGCAACCTCGATGTGGTCCGGCTCCGTCGACGTCGCCGCCGATCCAGCCCCGCGGCGCCACCGCAGCCACGCGCGGAGCAGACCACGATGGCCATGGCCGAGTCGACAGCATCCGGCCCCGACGACCTCGAGGTCCGCGAGGAACCGCGACACGACGACGCCTGTCTTGCAGACACGCGATGAGCCTCACCATCGAAGACACCACGAGCCCGCGAGGGGGTGGTGGGGCCACCAGTGGGGCAATCGGCTCGCTGCCTTCCTCACGGCCCTGCCGAACTGTGGATACCACGTCGGGCCGGTCACCGCGGTTGACCAGCCACATCCGGCCGTTCGGCAGCCGGTCCGCGTGGGCCGGGGATGTGGCGCTCGCGTTCCACTCCTGCCGCGAGCTGGGCACGGGAGGTGATCTGCAGCTTGGTGAAGATGTGTGAGACGTGGGTCTGCACGGTACGCCGGGAAACATAGAGCCGGTCGGCGATCTGCGGATTGGACAGGCCCTCGGCCACCAGGCCGGCCACGGTGGACTCGGTCGGGGTGAGGCTGGCCCAGCCCCACCGCGGCCGCCGCCGCGTCCCGCGACGGCCCCGCCGTACCCCGAGCCTGCGCAACCCGGCGTCGACCCGGGCCAGGCCGCGGCTCCGACCAATCACTGGCGACCGGTTCACCGTGCTGCCTGGTGTCCGCTGACCGATCCCGCACTGGTCACGCTCCGCGTGAGGATCGGCCTGCGGTACACCGACGAGAAGCGCCTTGGACCACCAAGGAGGGCCGCGCCATACCCTCGTCGCTGTGATAGGGCAAGACGTCATCACGCCATACGCCGACCTCGACGAACTCCTGGTCGAGATGCTCGGGCAGTGGCGGCGAATCCTCGGCGCAAACCTGGCCGGTGCGTACGTCCAGGGATCGTTCGCGCTCGGCAGCGGAGATCAGCACAGCGACTGCGATTGGCTCGTCGCCGTCCACGGCCGCCTAACGCACGCGCAGATCTCGCAGCTCCGCAAGCTCCATGATGAGATCCCGACCCGCGAGGGCCATTGGTGCCACGACCTCGAAGGGTCGTACGCTCCGGTTACCGAGCTCGCATCAGTCGACCACCTGGGTTGCAAATGGCTGTTCAACGACCACGGCCACCGCACCCTGGAGTGGGACGACCACTGCAACCGG
>CAYLOC010000106.1:0-10953 GCA_964385195.1 uncultured Nocardioidaceae bacterium | reverse complement strand
CTCAACGGAGAAAACCTGACCTCTCGCGCGAGAGTGCGGGCCCACTCAACGGGAGGGGAGCGGAGAGGACAACCGGAGGGGAGGGGGGTTACTTCAGGACGGGGCGGGCGTGCAGGCCGACGTCGGGGTCCACCAGCACCTCCTGCGCCGCGGCGACCCCGCCAGCGAGCAACTCTGCCTCCACCGGGACATTGCGCTTGACCAGCGCGAGCGCGATCGGACCCATCTCGTAGTGCCTGGCCGCCGACCCGACCCGCCCGACCTGCTTCTCGCCGTACGTCACCGCGTCTCCGGTCACGGGTAACCGATCGACCGACCCATCCAGCTGCAACAGCACGAGCCGCCGCGGGGGCCGACCGAGGTTGTAGACCCTGGCCACGGTCTCCTGGCCGCAGTAGCAGCCCTTGTCCATGTGGACGGCGGTGCCGATCCAGCCCATCTCGTTCGGGATCGCGCGGTCGTCGGTGTCGAGTCCGAGCCGGGGCTCACCGCGGGCGATCCGGAGCGCCTCCAGCGCCCACATCCCGCATGGCGCGGCGTCCGCAACGGAGGACTCCAACTCCGTCCGCGGGACCAGGGTTGTCGACGTCGCCGTCCGCGCGACCACCGCCCAGTCCGACGTGCAGTCGCTGACCTCGACCCGGGACATGAACCGCATCGAGTCCAGCCAGGGAACCAGGGTCTCCGCCTCGCCCGGCTCGACATGGGCCCAGAAGGCCGTCCCGTCGTCGTACCCGGTCACCATATGCTCCACGCGTCCCTGCGCGGACAGCGTCAGGGCGGTGACCCAGGTGTCCGGCGCCAGGCTCTCCATGTGCTGGCTGGTCAGCAGATGGAGCCACGACAGCCGGTCGGGACCCTCGATTCGTACCACTCCGCGATGGGAGAGGTCGACGTACCCCGTTCCGTTCAGCAGCGTCTGTTGCTCCTTGAACGGGTTTCCGTAGTGGGCGGCGACACCCTCGTCCATGCCCTCAGCCGGGACAGCTCCCGGTAGGGACAACAACGGGCTGCTCCAGGTCACCGGTTCTCCTTGCATCGCTTGCAGGTGCCGAACACCGTCAGGTGCCCGACGTCGGTCTCGAAGCCCTGCTGGCTACGCAGCGCCTCCACCATCGAGGCTACTGCCTCTGGCGGCAGCGACGTCACTGCCTGGCACTCCCGGCAAACCAGGTGCAGGTGTTCCGGCTCGGCGGCCGCATGGTACGTCGGGGCACCGTGGCTGAGGTGCGCGTGGGTCACCAGGCCGATCTCCTCCAGCACCTCCAGGGTGCGATAGACCGTGGAGAGGTTGACCCCACCACCACGCTCGTGCACCCACGCATACACGTCATCCGGGGTGGCGTGTTTGAGGTCGGTGACCGCGTCGAGCACACACTTGCGCTGCGGAGTCATGCGGTAGCCGTGCTCACGCAGGCGGTCCGATAGCGCCACGACGCCCAGTCTAGGACCCGATCCGTCCGACCCGCCCCCGCGAGAACACCCTCGCCTCAATCGGACGAATCGGCGGTGGGCGCCCGCGCCCCGGGTGGCTCGGCTCGTTGCAGGCGTGCCCAGATGTGGGGTTGCATATCCTGGCCCATGGCGGCCATGTCGAAGGCCCACATCAGATCTCCCTCGACCAGGCCGTACAGGCGCTTTCCGGCGACGTACTCCTTGGCCGTCGTGGTCCGCGCCACCGCGTCGGTGCTGACCTCTATCTTCGCGCCGTCCACGGTGCCGTACCAGATCTCGGTGATCCCGGTGGGGTGGGCCAGCACCCACTCGATGGCGCCGTCCGGCTGCGGGCGGAGGAACCCGGTCTCCAGGGCGAGGGGGCGGCCCTCGCTGCCGTCGTCGCCGATTTCCCAGGTCCGGCTGAAGTAGTGCAGGAACGGCCGGCCGTCGTGGGTGAAGCCGGCCTCCTGGCCGAACTCGAACGACTCGATCGTCGGATAGTCCCCGTGTCCGTTCCCTCGCCACTGGCCGAGCAGGAACGCCACGGGCATCAGGTCGGGATGGAGATCGGAGGGGATCTGGAACGGCATCGGTCTGGTCGGGCCTTCTGGGGTGGAGGTCAGGGCTGGTGACGATACAGCAGGTAGACCGCTCTCCCGGCGAACCAGGCCACCACTGCGGCGGTCAATGCCAGCAGGGACACGAAGAACGCTTCCACGCTCACGGAGTCTAACGCCCAGGCCGCCTTCGACCGGGAACCGCTACGGTGTGTGGCATGCGGGCGGTGATCCAGCGGGTGCGTTCGGCCGAGGTTCGTGTCGACGGCGCTGTCGTAGGGAAGGTGGAGGGTCCGGGACTCGTCGTACTTCTTGGGGTGACCCATACCGACACCCCCGAGCATGCGGCGCGGCTGGCCGCGAAGGTCTGGGGGATGCGGATCCTGGAGGGTGAGGCGTCCGCAAGCGACCTCGGCGCCCCGCTTCTGGTGGTCAGCCAGTTCACGTTGTACGCCGATACCCGCAAGGGACGGCGTCCATCCTGGTCACAGGCCGCCCCGGAGCCGGTGTCCAAGCCGCTGTACGACGAGTTCTGCGCCCAGTTGCGTGCCCTCGGGGCACACGTGGAGACGGGCGTGTTCGGTGCCCACATGCAGGTGGAGTTGGTCAACGACGGCCCGGTGACGGTGATCGTCGACTACCCGCCACCGCCCAAGGATCCGACGCCCCCGTCGGCCTAGCAACGCGTCCTCACCACGCCCTCACCACGCCCCCGTCGGATACCCTCCTCCGATCCGTGGGCTGGCCCTCAGGCCAGGCCGAGTCGCTGCTCCTCGGAGCGGAACAGGCCGGTGCCGGGCCGGAGTCGGCGCAGTACCTCCTCGACCAGGCGCTGGCTGACGTGCTCGCCGTAGATGTTGCCCGCCTCTCGCAGCGCCGGGTCGCCCATCGCGCCCTCGATGACCGAGACGACGAACTCCGGGGTGACCGGGGGTGCGAGCACGTTGGAGCCCGCGAGGACGGACTCGCCCCGGTCGGTGCCGAACCGCAGTGTCACACACGGCACGCCCAGGATGTTCATCTCCTCCTGCATGCTCCCGGAGTCGGTGGCCACGACCGCGCACTGCAGCATCGCCGCGATCACGTCTCGGTAGTGCGGCCACACATCGGAGTAGAGGAACGTCTCGGGGAACTCCTCCGCCAGCGCCTGCACCCGCGCCCGCAGCCGGTGTCGGTCGATCGCCTCCTCGGTCCCGAACAGCGAGATCAGCAACACGCTGTGCCCCTTGCGGATGAGCTGCTCCATCGCGTCGAACAACACCGTGAACCGATGCCGGTCGCTGGTGTTCTCCCGCCGGTGGATGCAGATCCGGATGAACCGCCCGGTGCGCAGTTGAGGGTAGCGGTCGAACACCTGCGCCCGCGCAGCATCGGCCCGGGCAGCAAGAGTGGCGTCGACCACGGTGTTCCCGACGACCTCGATGGTGTCGGCCGGAAACCCCTCATCGAGCAGGTACTCCCGCACCACCTCCACCGGAGCGGCGTGGAACCCGGTGGCGGCGTCGGAGACCCGGGTGTTGAACTGCTCCGGGAACGGCTCACGACTCCCCCGCTCGAAGTTCGACGGGTCCCGCATGGCCTTCGCGTACCCATCCCAGTCGAAGACGCCGCGGGCATGGTCGGCCAGGAACTGCCGATACACCTCCGCCTTCGGCGTCAGCGTCCGGATCCCGGCCTCGACGTGGACACACGCCACCCGGTTCAGGTAGGACCCGACCCCGACCGCCATCGAGGTCATCGTGTCGCCGTGGATATAAGGCACCGGCGTCAGACCGGCCCTGAGCAGCGTGTCCAACACAGCCGAGAACCGGTCGATGATCTGGGCCACCTTCTGCGCCAGCGGCCCCTCGATGCCCAGGTGGACGTCCGGGGTCATCCCGAACTCCTCCAGCATGGCGCCGCTGTAACGGTGATCATGGTGCTGCCCGGTATGACACACCAGCACCTGCTCCCCGCGACGCGCCAGCTCGGCGTACACCGGGGCCTGCTTGATGATGTCGGGCTTGGTGGCGATCGTGATGATGTGCACGTACGGCGACCCCGACGCCACCAGCGCCGCCACCCGGTCAGCGCTGAGCGTATGCGCAGTCATCCTTACCCCTCCTGGGTCGGGCCACCGAGGACAGAAGCCCTCACAGGTACTTCCTCATCTCCCGTTGCCGCAGCAGCTCCAACATCTTCGGCAGCTGCTCAGCATGGTCCTTGTCCAACACCAACGTCACGTCCTCGGTGTCGACCACCACGATGTTGTCCAGCCCGATCGTAGCCACGATGCGGTCCTGACCCTGACCCTCCTCCGCCGGTGCGGCGAACACCAGACAGTTCCGGGACTCCACATCGATATGGTGCTGCGGGTCGCTGGCCACCAGGCTCTGCCCACCAAGGTCGGACAACGCCTGGTGCAGCGCCCGCCAGTTACCGATATCACTCCACGTGAAATGCCCCGGGACCACCGCAAGCGGGTACTTACCGGAGTCGATCACCTCGATCTCATGCACCTTCTCCGGCGCCTTCAGGTAGTCATCAACCGCGCCGGAGGCCGCGAACGCCCGCGCCGCCTCCCCCAAACCCGGGTCGGCGTCGTCGTAGGCCGCCAGCAACGTAGCCGCAGCGAAACAGTAGTAGCCGGCGTTCCAGAAGTAGTCCCCCGAGTCGACGTACCCCTGCGCGACCTCCTGGCTCGGCTTCTCCACGAACTTCTCCGCCGCATGCACCAACGGCTCGTCCTGCAGCCGCTGCCGCCGGATCTTCACATAACCCAGACCGGTATCCGGACGGGTCGGGGTAATCCCCACCAACGCGATGTGTTCCGGATGGGCCTCGATGAACTCAAAACAGTCGACCAGGGTGTGCGCGAACCGGTCGATCTCGGTGATCGCATGGTCAGAGGCCAGACTGAACACGATCGCATCCGGATCCCGCGAGGCCAGCGTGTGCGACAACAACGCGAACGCCGCCGCCGTACCACGCGCCACCGGCTCCACGATCAGATTCTCCGCCGGCAGGTCCGGCACCAGATCCCGCACCATCTCCTCATAGTTAGCAGTAGTGGACACATAAATGTTGCCCACCGGCACCACGCCACGGATCCGGTCCACCGTCTCGTTGATCAGCGTCTTATCGCTCATCAACGCCCGCATCTGCTTCGGCAACCGCTCCCGGCTCAACGGCCACAACCGGGTCCCGGCGCCGCCAGCAACCACAACGGCGTAGCGGTGATCGGATGGCATCCTTCCCCCTGTCGGCCAGTGAGTGTCCAGTACCCCCAGACTCCCACATTTCGGGTGCAGACCCACACCCGATCCGGCCGGGGCCGACGTCAGCGGCGGTTCGCCACGATCGCGGCGACCGGAGGGATGCCGAGCGCGACCGCGCTCATCGCCACCGCGGCGGCGGTGGAGTACAGCCGCACCACGAACCAGGCCAGCACGATCAGCGCCATGCAGACCCCCATCATCAGCAGGTAGCGCCGTTCCCTTCGCCGGATCCGGTCTGACTCACCCGGCTCGGCGGAGGTGATCCGCTGCCAACGTTTCCGGCGCCACCGCATCAGACCGAGACGCGCACCTCCGCGACCTCACCGAGAGCCGCCGTCACCGGCTCATCCACCGGCTCCGAGCGGGGAGCGAGCGTGCGCAACCTCCACTCCCCGGCTGCTGCGAAGAACCGGAACCGACCCTGCTCGTCCGTGGGCACCTCGGCGGTGAACTCGCCGGTGCGGTCAAGCAGCCGGACGTAGGCGCCAGCGAGCGCCTCCGTTCCGCGCACCACCGTGCCCTGGATCACCGCCTGATGGGTGAGATCCACCCCTTGCAGGGAGGAGCCGCCGGTGTCGGCGCCGCAGCCGCTCACTCGGCGCTCCCGGGGTCGTCGCCGATCGTGACCGGTACGCCGACCAGCGACCCGTACTCGGTCCAGGAGCCGTCGTAGTTGCGGACGCTGTTCTGTCCCAGCAGCTCGTGCAGGACGAACCAGGTGTGCGCGCTTCGCTCGCCGATCCGGCAGTAGGCGATGGTGTCGGTGTCGAAGTCGACTCCCGCGTCGGCGTACAGCGTCTGGAGCTCCTCGTCGGAGCGGAACGTGCCGTCGTCGTTGGCGGCCTTGCTCCACGGGACGTTGACGGCGGTGCTGACGTGGCCGCCGCGCTGCGCGGACTCCTGCGGCAGATGCGCGGGAGCGAGCAGCCGGCCGGCGTACTCGTCGGGGGAGCGTACGTCGACCAGGTTCAGCGTGCCGATCGCCGCGACGACGTCGTCGCGGAAGGCCCGGATGGACCGGTCCGGCTCCTGTGCGACGTACTGGGTCGGGTCGCGGTGTACGGCGTCGCTGGAGAGCTCGCGGGACTCCAGTTCCCACTTCTTCCTGCCGCCGTCGAGCAGTCGGACGTCGCGGTGACCGTAGTAGCGGAAGTACCAGTAGGCGTATGCCGCGAACCAGTTGTTGTTCCCGCCGTAGAGGATCACGGTGTCGTCGTTGCCGATGCCGCGTGCGGACAGCAGCTCGGCGAACTGCTGCTGGTTGAGGAAGTCGCGACGGACCGGGTCTTGGAGATCCTCGCGCCAGTCGAGTTTGACCGCTCCTTTGATGTGGCCCTTGTCGTAGGCCGTGGTGTCTTCGTCTACTTCGACGACGACCACGTCCGGGTCGTCCAGATGCTGGGCCAGCCAGTCGGCGTCGACGAGCACGTCAGTGCGGCTCATGGGGTTACCTCCGAATCGGTTGATGCGCCCCGGTGGGGCGGGGAGTTGGAAGAGGGAAGGACAGGCGAACAGATGCCGCCGCGCAACGTGCGGGCTGCGGCGGAGGAGGCGTGCCTCAGCAGAGCGGACACAGCGCCGTGGCGGTGTGGCAGTGGTCCACGGCACGACGCCTGGTCAACATCGCCGACATCATGGGATCGAGCCTATCCCGGGTCGTCGATCTCTCCGCGGTTGTTTCGAATGCCGACACGCCGTCTCACTATTCGGGGAGTTGGTCGATGATGCGCCCCAGCGCCGCGATGACGTCGGCACGTCGCGGGATGCCGGTGGCCCGAGTGACCTCGCCGCCGTCGGCGTCGAGGACCACCGTCGTCGGTGTCCCTTGGACGCCGATCGCCCGGGCGAGGTCCGGCCGCTGCTCGGCGTCGACCTCGACCCGTCGCACGCCGGGGATCATCGCTGCCACGTCATCGAGCACGTGACGGGTCGCGCGGCAGGGCAGGCAGAAGGCGCTGCTGAACTCCACCAGGGTTGCGCGCTCCCCCAACGGCGCGGGCAACTCATCCACGGGGAACTGCTCTCGAGGACCCATTGACTGACCTGTAACCATTTGACGTCAGGCTAACCACCTGCGAACGGCGGCAGCACCTCGATCACGTCACCGGGGCGGAGGTCGATCGCGGCCAGGTCGTGCCCGGTGACCGGTTGCTCACCGAGCAACAACGAGGAGACCGCCAGTACGGCGTCGAACCGGTCACTTTCCCGGTGTGCCTGCCGGACCGCAGCCAAGGCGTCGGAAACGGTGGCCGCCGCGACCTCCTCCTCGGTGCACCCCGCAGCCGCTCGGGCAGCAGCCCAGTAGCGGACGGTCACGCGTGGCGGCTCGGAGGCAACGGGTCCCATGCCCGGTATTGTCGCAAGCGGGCAGACCACGCCGCCAGCAGTGTCCATCCCCACGCCCTGCCAGGAGGAAGTCACGTGAACGAGACCGCGGTGAGCATCACCGCTACCTCGGCGCTGTCGGAGGGTGAGCGGGAGGAGGTCACCGCCATCGAGTCGGCAAGCGAGGAGGCCGACGGGCTGTCCCCCCTCGACGACGAGGTCCGGCTAGCGCTGGAGTTCGGCGCCGAGGTCACCGCGACCCACCTGGTGGCGCGGTGGTCCCTGGTGGGCCCGATCGTCGGGTACGCCCACCTCGCCGACCGGGCGGACGGGCCACCCAGCGCGCACCTGATGGTGTCCCCGGCGGAACGACACCGAGGCGTCGGAACGGCGTTGCTGCGCCGGTTGCTGCAGGAGGCCGCGCCGCAACCGGTGCGGGTGTGGTCACACGGGGATCTCGAGGCCGCGCGGCGGCTCTCCGAGCGGGTGGGGCTGCGGCGGGTCCGGGACCTGTGGAAGATGACCCGCTCGATGAGCGAACCGCTTCCGGAGCCGACGTACCCGCCCGGCCTCAGCATGCGCACGTTCGAGGCGGGCAGGGACGACGAGGCGTGGGTGACGCTCAACGCAACGGCGTTCTCCGAGCACCCGGAACAGGGCGGGATGACGCTGCAGGACCTGCAGCAGCGAATGAGCCAGCCGTGGTTCGACCCCGCCGGCTTCTTCCTTGCCGAGCGGGACGGCGCCCTGGTGGGGTTCCACTGGACGAAGGTGCACGAGCCGGGCGGTGCGAGCGACGAGCGCAGGGGGGAGGTCTACGTCGTCGGGGTGCACCCTGACGAGCGCGGCTCGGGGCTGGGGAAGGCGTTGACGCTCACCGGGCTGCACCACCTGCGCGACAGCGGCCTGGGGTCGGTGGAGTTGTACGTCGAGGGGGACAACACCGCCGCAGTCTCGCTGTACGAGGGGCTGGGCTTCACCCGGACGTCGGTGGACGTGATGTACGAGTACTCCTGACCACCGCCGCGGTCAGGGCAGGAAGAGGTTCAGCAGTAGGTAGAAGCCGGCCGCGACAGCACCGGCCGCAGGGAACGTGAGGACCCACGCGGTCACGATGGACTTGGCCACCCCCCAGCGCACGGCGGACAGTCGCTTGGTGGCGCCGGCACCCATCACCCCAGACGTGATGATGTGGGTCGTGGACACCGGGGCGTGCCAAAGAAACGCCGTGACGTAGAGCACACCGGAGGCGGTCAGCTCGGCGGAGAACGCCCGGGGTGGATCCAGGTGGATGATGCGCCGGCCCATGGTCCGCATGATGCGCCACCCGCCGGAGTAGGTGCCCAGGGAGATGGCACTCGCTGCGGTGACGATGACCCACCAGGGCAGGCCAGAGCCGGCATCGACGTACCCCGCGGTCACCAGCGCCAGAAACATCACGCCCATTGTCTTCTGGGCGTCTTGCAGCCCGTGGCCGAGCGCCATCGCCGAGGCCGAGAACAGTTGCATGAACTTGAACCCGCGGTTGACGGGACCCGGGCTGCGCTTGCGGAACACCCACATGATCAGCAGCATCAGGCCGAACGCGATGAGGAACCCCACCACGGGTGAGGCGACCATCGGGATCAGCACCTTGTCGTAGATCGCCTTCCAGCGCACGACCGTTCCGGCGGCCAGCGCCGCGCCGCCGAGGCCGCCGATCAACGCGTGCGAGGACGAGGACGGGAGCCCGAAGTACCACGTGATCAGGTTCCAGGTGATGGCGCCGAGCAAGGATGCGACAACGATGACCAGCCCTTCCGCGCCGCCGGGGGGCTGGATCACCTCACTGACGGTGTTGGCCACCTGCTGGCCGAGGAAGGCCCCCGCGAAGTTCATCGTTGCCGCGATCGTCAGGGCCAGGCGCGGGGTCAGTGCCCGGGTCGAGATCGAGGTGGCGATCGCGTTCGCGGCGTCGTGGAAGCCGTTGGTGTAGTCGAAGACCAGCGCGACCAGGATGACGGCCAGGACCAGGCCGAGCTCCATCGACTACCGCCCGGCCCGGTCGGGCATGGATCCCACGGTGGGCACGGGCTAGGACTCCTTCACCGCGATCTGTTCCACGGTGTTGGCCACGCCCTCGAACGCGTCGCAGGCGCTCTCCAGCGCGTCGACGACATCCTTCAGCTTCAACACGGTCAGCGCATCGTAGGCCCCGCTGAAGAGCTTCGCCAGGATCAAGCGGTAGGACTTGTCGCCGGAGTTCTCCAGGCGGTTGATCTCGATCCAGTACTCGTTGAGGTCGTGCATGGTGCGCAGCCGTGGCATGGCCTCCGCGGTGAGGTCGGCGCAGCGCTGGATGACTTCCACCTGGTCACACAGCTCCCCGGGGAGATCGTCGATCTCGTACAGGTTGACCATGTCGACGGCCTCGTCCATGTAGTCCATGACGTCATCCAGGCCCGCTGCCAGGCGGTAGATGTCCTCGCGGTCGAACGGTGTGACGAACGTGGTGTTGACCCGCCGTACGATCTCGTGCGTGGTTTCGTCGGCCTCGTGTTCCGCCTGGCGCATCTGTTCAGCGAGTCCGCGGTGGTCGGACTCCCCACCGAACAGCTCTGCCAGCAGATCAGCGCCGTGGACGAGATTGCGGGCGGACTTGGTGAAGAGGTCGTAGAACGTGGTGTCGACAGGTCGGAAACGCAGGGGCACAGCATTCTCCCGTCGGGCGCTACAAGGTCACCGTCATCGTATGGGGTTGCTCCCGGGGCCGCGCAACCGGTTCCGGTGCGATCTTCCCCACGTGGCTAGCCGTCGCTCTCCGGGGCTGCGGCACCCGGCTCGCAGCAGTCAGTCGGGCCGACACCGAGGATCTCGTCGATGCGCTGCTGCGGCAACGGCCCCTCGCTGTCGGAGGTCGCGATGATCAGGTTGGTCATCAGCTCGATCTCGGCCAGCACCTCACCGTCGTGAACAGATACGTCTAACTGATCGTTCACGACACACACCTTCCCGTACATGAGTGAGACAGGCACCGAGAAGTGGCACGTCACTGACCATGTCCCGTCCAGCGTATCGGCATCTGGCCCCTCTGGGGGCCGTTTTGCCGTATCACGTGACTGGGCTCGCGACGACCACGCCCGGGCTCTGCGTTGCCCTTGTTGGTCAAGGTACCTTCCCTACGGGTCACGGTCGAACGACCGTCCCGACGGGCCAGCGAGACCAGCCACCCAGGGTGTCCGACCCCGACGCGGCCCGGAGCAGGCATACTAGGTGCCCGGACGGTTGCCCCGGTCAGCCTTGACGGTGCAGCCCAGCCGAGGGCCTCTAGCTCAACAGGCAGAGCAACGGACTTTTAATCCGTGGGTTGTGGGTTCGAGTCCCACGGGGCCCACCAG
>CAYLOC010000105.1:9473-10955 GCA_964385195.1 uncultured Nocardioidaceae bacterium | reverse complement strand
CTCCCTCTCGCTCGAATGGGCACATTCTCTCACTCGCGGAGGCACATGTCATGGCCGTCTGCTTGGCCACGGGCGCGTTCTCCACCGGCCCTCTGCGCCACCACGAATACCCGGCGGAACGGCAGGATGGTGCCGCACGGTTGCTGTGGGTACGCCGTGCGCAGCGCCTGCTTGTACTCTGCGACGAACTCCTCCCGCTGGCTGTCGTTGAGCCGGGCGAGGACCGGCCGGGCCCCTGTCGCGGACACCCAGCGGAACACCGGGTCTGGGCCGTGGAGCACATGCAGGTAGGTGGTCTCCCAGGCGTCGACGGTGCACCCGAGCGCGGCCAGGTCGGCCAGGTAGGTGGCGGCGGCGACCACCGGACGGCGCTGGATGTCTTCGGTGGCCCCGGCGAACCGTGGATCCGCCGCGAGCTGATGCAGCAGGGTGTGGCTGGGCTCGTCGAAGTTGCCGGGGACCTGGAAGGCCAGCCAGCCTCCCGGCCGGAGCCATCGCACCATCGCCGGGAACAGGTCCCGGTGCTGGGGGATCCACTGCAACAACGCGTTGGACACCAGCACGTCCACGGGCCGCTCCGGCGCCCACGTGGTCACGTCGGCGCGGGTGAAGGTCAGCCGGTCACTGGTGTGCTCCTGCGCGGCTGCGATCATGTTCGCGTCGTTGTCGATCCCCTCGACGTACGCCCGCTCCCACCGCTCGGTGAGGGTCGCGGTGAGCTGTCCGGGTCCGCAGCCGAGGTCGACGACGTACTGCGGTGCGGTGGCGTGGACCCGGGACAGCAGATCGAAGAACGGCCGTCCCCGTTCGTCGGCGTAGGCCAGGTACGCCGAGGGGTCCCATGCAGACGCTGCAGCGGAAGCGGGCATCCGGGCCTCCCTCCAAGTATCTTGACGTCAAGATAAACTCCGTCTTTCCTCGATGTCAAGAATCTTGATCGCATAGGATGCGGGCATGACGCGCACGCGGGACGACGAGGTTGACCGGCTGATCGCGGCCTGGCGGCGGGAGCGTCCCGACCTGGATGTGACGCCGATGCAGGTGCTCAGCCGCGTCACCCGGCTTGCCCGCTACCTCGACCGGGCGCGGCGGCAGGCGTTCGCCGAGCACTCCCTGGAGAACTGGGAGTTCGACGTACTCGCCGCGCTCCGTCGATCCGGGCCGCCGTACCAGCTCTCCCCTGGCAAGCTGCTGCGCGAGACGCTGGTCACCTCGGGGACGATGACGAACCGGGTGGACCGGCTCCAGGGCAAGGGGCTGGTCGAGCGGCTGCCCGACCCCGGGGACCGCCGCGGGGTGCTGGTGCGCCTGACAGCCGCCGGCCGGAGGCGGGTGGACGCGGCGATGGAGGCGTTGCTCGTGCGCGAGCAGTCGCTCCTCGGCGATCTGACCGCCGACGCCCAGCAACACCTGGGGGGGATGCTGCGAACGGTGGTGGCCCCGTTCGACTCCCCCGCCGAATAGGCAGGATCTCTCGGTTGA
>CAYLOC010000105.1:0-9373 GCA_964385195.1 uncultured Nocardioidaceae bacterium | reverse complement strand
GTTGAATGGTCCAGAATTCTCACGCGAGTGGTCCAGAATTCTCACGCGAGTGGTCCAGAATTCTCACGCGAGTGGTCGCTCGCTCTCGGTTGAGTAGGCAGGATCTCTCGGTTGAGTAGGCAGGATCTCTCCCCGTGCGAGAGCGAGTGCCCCCTCGGCTGAGAGAACCTGACCTTTCGACCGAGAAGGAGCGACCACTCGGCTGAGAGGACCTGACCACTCGGCTGAGAATTCCGGACCACTCGGCTGAGAGGGGGTGACTACTCAACCCGGGGCGGGTAGGGGTGTCACCCAGAGACCAGGTGGGCGCCGCCGACGGGGCCGGTGGCCCGGTGGACAGACCGGGACAGTCCCGCCCCTGACAGCGTGACCGCGATGTCCACGGCGTGGTCCTCGTCACGGGCGAGGAAACAGCACGTCGGCCCCGAACCGGAGATCATCGCCCCCAGTGCCCCACACTCCTCCCCCACCTCCAGCACCTGCCGCAGGGAGGGCCGCAGCGAGATTGCGGGCGCAGCCAGGTCGTTGCTCAGCGCCGCACCGAGCTGCCCGGGGTCCCCGCTGCGCAAGGCGCTGAGCAGCTCCGCCAGCTCCTGCGGCGCCACCGTGGAGTGCGTGCCACGCAGGCGGTCCAACTCGGCGTACACCGCTGCCGTGGAAAGTCCACCGTCGGCGTAGGCCAGGACCCACTCATAGCTCCCCGCGGACAGCGCCGGGAGCACCTGCTCGCCACGGCCGGTGCCGACCGCGTTACCGCCGACGAGGCAGAAGGGCACATCGCTGCCCAGCCTCGCCGCCAGCCGTAACAGGTCTTCCCGCCCCGCGCCGACACCCCAGGCCGCATCGCAGGCGAGGAGCGTCGCCGCCGCGTCAGAGCTGCCGCCGGCAAGCCCTGCTTCCACCGCGATGGACTTGTCGATCGTGATTTCGGCGCCGTCGCGGACTCCGAAGGTACGAGCGAGCAGGCGGGCGGCCGCAACCGCCAGGTTGCCGTCATCGGTGGGGATCACGTCGGCGCCCTCGCCGGTGACGCTGACCCGGATGTCGCTGCCGGGCGTAGCGCGCACCTGCACCTCGTCGTACACCGACACCGCCTGGTAGACAGTGTTCAGCGGGTGGTATCCGTCCGATCGTGGGGACCCGACCCGGAGTCCCAGGTTGATCTTGGCAGGTGTCCGCGCGGTCGCGGCCGCGCCCGGTGCAGTCATCAGCCCCAGGCTACGGTGTCAGTGCCGCAGCGACCCGGGCGAAGTCGGCCACCCCCAGGCGCTCGGGCCGCACCGCCGGATCGACCTCCGCCTGCACCAGGGCCTCACGCACCGCCGCCGGGTCGTATCGGCCGGCGAGCGCAGCGCGGAGGGTCTTCCGCCGTTGCCCGAAAGCCGTCTCGATCACGGCAAAGACCTGTTCCCGGGAGGCCGCCGTCGACGGCGCAGGGCGGCGGGTGAGCGACACCAGCGCCGAGTCCACGCGCGGGGCCGGCCAGAAGACCCGTCGGCCGATGACGCCGGCACGACGGACGTCGGCGTACCACGCCAGCTTCACCGACGGCACCCCGTAGGTGCGGCTCCCAGGTCCCGCAGTCAGGCGGTCCGCCACCTCCCGCTGCACCATCACCAGCCCGCGATGCAGACTGTCGAACGTGGCCAGCAGGTGCAACAGCACCGGGACCGCGACGTTGTAGGGCAGGTTCGCCACCAGGGTGGACGGCGGTTCGGGCACCGCGTCGGGCGTCAGGTCCAGCGCGTCCAGATGGAGCACGCACAGCCGTCCGGCCCGCTCCGGGGCGTACGTCGAGATCGTCGTGGGCAGCGCCCCGACCAGCCGTGCGTCCACTTCCACCGCCGCCACCTGTCGCGCCGACCCGAGCAGCCCGAGAGTCAACGAGCCCAGTCCCGGCCCAATCTCCAGCACCACATCATCGGGTGACAGGTCTGCGGCACGCACGATCCGCCGTACGGTGTTGGGGTCGATGACGAAGTTCTGGCCGCGTTGCTTCGTCGGGACGATGCCGTGCTGCTCAGCCAGTACACGCACATCCGCCGGCCCGAGCAGGTGCGGACCGGCGGATGCGGAGGGGGTCGTCACATGGTGAGCGTAGGTCAGTAGACCCCTGCCTGGCGGGAGCACACTGGCCAGGCGCCCCAGCCCTGGGCGGCCTGGACCTTCTCGGCGATCGCGATCTGCTGTCCCCTGCTCGCCAGGTTGGCGGTGGGCGCGTAGGCCCCTCCCCCGTAGGCGAGCCACGTGCTGTAGCTGAACTGGAGCCCGCCGTAGTAACCGTTGCCGGTGTTGATGTGCCAGTTGCCACCGGACTCGCACGCGGCGATGCGGTCCCACACGCCGCCGGACGGGGAGGGGGCGGGCGGAGGCGCCGGCTCCGGGTCAGGTTGCGGCGCGGGGCGCTCCTTGGTGCCCTTCTCCTTGATCTCGGTGACCGGCTCGGAGACGACGGTACGGTTGGTCTGCTTCTTGCTGGTGACCTTGCCGTTGACGGTGGTGACCTCGTAGGTGATCTTCACCGTGCCGTCGTGGCCTTCCTGTACGACGTCGACGTCACCGACGTAGCTGCTGCTGTCGTCGCGGACGACCGTGTCGTGCTCGACCGTCTTGGTCTCACTCGGGTGGGTGACGGTGACCCGGTCGACATCGATCGTGCTGCCGTCGTGGATCGTCGCGTCCAACGCGGGCTTGACCCGGTCATTGCCGTCGACAGTGATGTCCTGGCTGGCCAGCGCCTCTCCCACGGTCAGACCGTTGGTGGTGACCTTCTCCGGCTCGTGGGCGCCGTCGGTGATCGTCACTGTCTTCGCGGTGCGGACGGTGACGTCCAACCCGTCGCGGCCGATGAACGCCGAGCGGCTGGCGGTCATGTCCGCCTCGGACGAGAACCGTTCCCCGATCTGGCCCAGCGCTGTGCTCAGCGTCGTGGCCGTGGTCCAGTAGCTCTTGGTGTTTCCGTCGACGGTCAGGGTCAGCTTGCGTCCGTGCGCCACGGCAACGTGGGTGCCGTCCTCCAGCGACGCCTGGAGATCGGGGGCGACGGCGTCATGGTCACCGACGCTGACGTGCTCGGCTTTGAGCAGCGCGCCGACGGTGTCTTCGGTGGTGGTCACGGTTCGGGTGGTGCCGTCCACAGCGAGAGTGACGGACTTACGGATGGCGATGTTGTATCCAACTACTCCGGCGACGAGGCCCACGGTCAACAGACCGCAAGCGAGCGCGACGCCGTACTTGCTCAGTACAGCCTTCAAGCGTGTGCTCCAGGGAAATCGTGCCTCCCAGGCCACAGGGGTACGCGTCCCGTGAGGAGGGGGGTCTCACGGGCACCTGCTCCCGGCCAACAGCGCCCGACCCTGCCACGGGTCCCGGGCGGCACGCAAAATCCTCTCAGCAGATTCTCAGCGCTTCCGCCTCAGGACGTGACTGACGTCACTCCGGTCACGGTTCTGTCACGAACAGGTCACGACAGGCCACCATCGCCGTACCCTCCCGACGACCGAACACCCCGGACCCACCGAATTCGGGCATCCCACCCAGGAAAACGGTGGGGCGGAGGTGTTCGGTCGGTTACCAGCGGCCGCCGAAGGCCGCGTCGGTGTTCGCGTCGACCGCCTGGCACAAAGCGGTCAGGTCATCCCCGCGGACCTCGGCCATCGCCCGGATCGTCCACGGAACCAGATACGAGGCGTTCGGTCGCCCACGGTGCGGCATCGGCGCCAGGAACGGGGCATCCGTCTCGACCAGGACGCGGTCGATCGGCGCGACCGCCAGGGCGCGCCGCAGGTACGGCGCGTTCTTGAACGTGACCGTCCCGGCGAAGGACAGGTACGCGCCCCGGTCCAGGCACGCGCGGGCGAAGTCCTCGTCGCCGGAGAAGCAGTGCAGCACGGTCCGCTCCGGTACGCCGACGGCGTCCAGCGCGGCGAGGATGTCGTCGTGTGCCTCCCGGTCGTGGATCACCAGCGTCTTGCCCAGCCGCCGGGCGAGGTCGATGTGCGCCTCGAACGACCGGCGCTGCGCGTCCCGGCCGTCGGGGCCGGTGCGGTAGTAGTCCAGGCCGGTCTCCCCGATGGCGCGAACCCGGGGGCTGGAGGTGGCGAGCCGCTCGATCGCGGCCAGGCCGTCGTCCAGGCCCCCATCGGCGTCGAGCTGGGGCGCCTCGTTGGGATGCAGCGCCACCCCGGCAACGATCGCGTCGTACTCCTCCGCGGTCCGCACCGCCCACTCGGCTCCCGGCAGGTCACACCCGATCTGCACGATCCTCGGTACGCCGACCTGTGCCGAGCGTCGCAACGCCTCGCCGGGGTCGAGCCAGTCGTCACCGTCGGCGATGTCGAGGTGGCAGTGGTTGTCGACGACCGGATGCGGCAAGGGCTCCGGCAGGGGCGGGCGCGCGGTCTTGCGCTGGTTGCCGAACTCCTCGTTGACCCGGGACCGGGTGGGTCCGCTGCTCATCCGGGGGATTCCTCCTCGAGTTTGGCGAGTTCCTCCTCCACGACCCCCGGGTCGAGCTTGGTGAAGACTGGAACCGGCCGGGCGACCGGCGTACCCGGCGTGACCGGTCGAGATTCCCAGCGGGGCGTGCCGGCGTAGTCGCCGGTGATGACCGGATATGCGGGGCCACCGTCCAGGTCTTCGACCTCATCGATTCGCGGCATCGGCATGAACTCACCGCTGCCACCGAGCACTCGGTGTACGGCGTTGCAGCTGTGCGGCAGGAACGGCGCCAGCAGCGTGTTGCAGTCACTGACAGCCTGGGCGGCAACGTGCAGGATGGTGCCGAGACGGTCCCGCTGCCCCGGGTCTTTCATCTTGTACGGTTCCTGCTCAGTGACGTAGCGGTTGGTATCCCCCACCACCCGCATGACCTCCTCGATGGCCGCGCGGAACCGCTGTTGCGCCAACAGGTCACCGACAGCCGGGAAGGCGCTGCGGACGGTGTCCAGCAGGCGGCTGTCCGCCTCGTCAAGGAGGCGCGCGTCCGGGATCTCGCCGAAGTTCTTGTGGATCATCGTCGCCGTCCGGTTGACGAGATTCCCCCATCCGGCCACGAGCTCGCCGTTGGTCCGGTGGACGAACTCCTCCCAGGTGAAGTTGCTGTCGGAGGTCTCCGGCCCGGCAGCGCACAGGAAGTACCGCAGGGCGTCAGGCTGATACCGCGCCAGCATGTCCCGGACGTAGATCACGACCCCCCGGCTCGTGGAGAACTTCCGGTTCTCCACGGTGAGGAACTCCGAGCTGACCACGGCGGTCGGTAGTTGCAACTCCTCGTACTCACCGGGTTTGCCGCCCTTACTCCCCTGCCCGTTGTACGCGAGCAGTTCCGAGGGCCAGATGAGGGAGTGGAAGACGATGTTGTCTTTGCCCATGAAGTAGTAGGAAAGGGCCTCCGGGTTGTTCCACCACTCTCGCCAGGCGCTCGGGTTGCCCTGCCGGCGAGCCCATTCGATCGAAGCCGACAAGTACCCGATCACCGCGTCGAACCAGACGTAGAGCCGCTTCGTCGGCTGCTCTCGCCATCCATCAAGGGGAATGGGGATCCCCCAGTCGATGTCGCGTGTCATTGCGCGTGGCTTCAGATCCTTGCGCAGGTTCTGGCTGAACCGAATGACGTTGCTCCGCCACCTGCCGGAAGCCTCCCGGTCATCCAGCCACTCTCCGAGGGCGTCGGCGAGTGCCGGCAGGTCGAGGAAGAAGTGCTGGGTCTCCACGAACTCGGGAGTCTCGCCGTTGACCTTGCTGCGTGGACTGATGAGATCAGTGGGATCGAGTTGGTTTCCACAGTTATCGCACTGATCGCCGCGCGCCGACTCATATCCGCAGATGGGACACGTGCCCTCAATGTATCGGTCCGGGAGGGTCCGTCCGGTGGAGGGAGAGACGGCGCCTCGGGTGGTCTGCTCGACCATGTAGCCGTTCTCGTAGACGGTCGTGAACATCTGCTGGACGACTGAGTAGTGGTTGACCGTCGTCGTCCGGGTGAACAGGTCGTAGGACAGGCCGAGCGCCACCATGTCCTCCACGATGGTGCGGTTGTGGCGGTCGGCGAGAACACGGGCGCTCACGCCTTCTTCCTCGGCCGCGACCAGGATCGGCGTACCGTGCTCGTCGGTGCCACTGACCATGAGCACATCGTGGCCGGCCATCCGCATGTACCGGCTGAACACGTCGGAGGGTACGCCGAACCCGGCGACGTGGCCGATGTGGCGGGGCCCGTTGGCATAAGGCCATGCGACAGCCGACAGCACTTTGCTCATATCGGCATCCTACGGGCGGCGGTTACCGCGGTTGCCGGGCGTCTCGCCGCCAGCGGACCACTTTCGTCCGAGTGAGACGAGGGCGGTTCCCCGTGGCTCAATCGGACGAATCGGTGAGGGCGGCGGCGTAGAGGGTGTTCTTGGGGACGCCGGTCTCGGCGGATACCTCGGCGCAGGCGTCCTTCAGCCGCTGCCCCCTTCCGACCCGCTTTCGTACGTCGGCCACGGCGGCATCGAGGTCAGGTTTCGCCGGGGGTGCGCCGCCGACCACGAGCGTCACCTCGCCCAGGATCCCGTTTCCGGCCCACACGGCGAGCTCCGCCAGCCCGCCGCGCCGTACCTCCTCATGGGTCTTGGTCAGCTCCCGGCAGACCACGCCGGGCCGGTCGGTACCGAATGTCTCGGCCATCGCCCGCAGCGTGTCCGCGGTGCGGCGTGCGGCTTCGAAGAACACCATCGTTCGTGGCTCGCCGGCGAGGACGTCGAGGCGCCGGCGCCGCTCCCCCGCCCGGCGCGGCAGGAAGCCCTCGAAGCAGAACCGGTCCACCGGGAGCCCGGACACTGCCAGGGCGGTGAGCACCGCGGACGGCCCCGGCACCGCCGTCACCGGGACTCCCGCGTCCACGGCGGCCGCCACGAGCCGGTAGCCCGGGTCGGACACCCCCGGCATTCCCGCGTCGGTGACCAGCACCACCCGCTGACCGGCCTGCAACGCCTCCAGCAGCTGCGGGGTCCGTTGCTGCTCGTTGCCCTCGAAGTAGGACACCAGCTGCCCCCCGATGCGTACGCCGAGGGACCGGGCGAGGCGGCGTGCCCGCCGCGTGTCCTCGGCCGCCACCACGTCGGCGGTCGCGAGCTCGTCCGCCAGCCGGGGGGCGGCGTCGTCGGCCTGACCGATCGGCGTACCCGCCAACACCAATGTCATGACCGTAATCTTTGCAGCCCGCGCGCCCTCACCGCTCACCTGACACCGTCGTCCATAAGATGGGCGGGTGGCGACCACCGACGCACCCTCCGAGCAGGTCACCGGTGCCGTCACCTTGGCGCACTCGCCGGAAGGCGACCCGATACCGCCGCTGCGCCGGCGGCTCCGTCCGCCCGTCCTGCGCAGCGACATAGCGTGGGGCTGGGTAGCGCCGCTGATCGTCACCATCTTCGTGTCGATCTTCCAGTTCTGGGGACTCACCAACCCCCACAAGATCACGTTCGACGAGACCTACTACGCCAAGGACGCCTACTCCCTGCTGGTGCACCAGCACGCGGTCAACTTCGTCAACAACCCCGACACCGACGTCAACGAGGCCGACCAGATCATCAACTCCGGCTCCACGAAGGGAATCTTCGCCGAGGGCCCGGAGATGATCGTCCACCCCGATGTCGGTAAGTGGATGATTGCCGTCGGAGAGTGGGCGTTCGGCATGAACCCGCTCGGGTGGCGGTTCTCGGCTGCCCTGGTCGGCACCTTGATGGTGTTGGTGATGTGTCGGCTTGTGCGAAGGCTGACGGGGTCGACCCTGCTGGGGTGCATCGCGGGACTCCTGCTTGGCTTCGACGGTCTGCATTTCGTGATGTCCCGGCTGGCGCTGCTCGACATCTTCTTGGCGTTCTGGCTGCTGTGTGCTGCGCACTGCCTCATCGCCGACCGGGACTGGGCCCGACGAAAGCTGGCGCGTCTGCAGTCAGCCACCCCCGGGGTACAGCGGTCACGATTCGGACCCGTGCGCGGGTTCCTGCTGCGGCCGTGGCGCCTGCTGGCCGGGGTGTGTTTCGGCCTGGCCTGCGGCAGCAAGTGGGACGGCGTGTTCGTGCTCGCGGCGTTCGGGCTGCTCACGTGGGCATGGGACAGCGGACGTCGGCGTGCCCTCGGCGTACGGCTGGCACCACTGAAGTCGTTGGTGGTCGACGCGGTGCCGGGGTTCTTCTCGATCGTCGGGGTGGCGTTGGTCGTCTACGTCGCGTCATGGGGCGGGTTCCTCGCCCATGCCCAGTCCTTCGAGGACGCCTTCGGCCATGCCGTCGACTCCAACGACTGGACGTGGAGCTCCGTCAACGACTTCGGCGGCCACCCGAAGGGGCCGGTGGAAGACTCGCTGCACCGGCTCGACATCTTGTGGAACTACCACAAGGAGGTCTACGACTTCCACACCGGCACCTACATCAAGAACGCCACCCATCCGTACCAGTCCAACCCCAGTGGGTGGTTACTCATCAACCGCCCGCTCGGCGTCGCCGTCACCACCGGATCGGCGAACCCCGGCAAGGACTGTGCGGACCACGGTGGCTGTACGACGATGCCGGACTGCCCGCCCGGGCAGAGTTGCGTCCGTCAGGTCCTGGCGATCGGTACGCCGGTGCTGTGGTGGGGCGGGGTCGCCGCGCTCGTCATCGGGTTCGGCTACTGGCTCACCAAGCGTGACTGGCGCTTCGGGCTGCCCCTGCTCGGGGTTCTGGTCACGTGGCTCCCGTGGGTGCGGTACGACGACCGCCCGATCTTCTACTACTACGCCGTCGCGACGATCCCGTTCACGGTGATCGTGGTGACGCTGGTGTTGGGCAAGATCCTGGGACGCAAGGACGCGCCCCGCCCCAGGCGCGTCTTGGGAGTGGTGACGACGGTCGCGTTCGTCCTGGCGGTAGCGGTGAACTTCTGGTACTTCTACCCGATCCTGTCCAACCAGCTGATCACCAATGCACAGTGGAATGCCCGCATGTGGCTGGTGCACTGGATCTGACCGGTAGCCCGCTCACGGGTCCTGGTACGTCGGCGGCTCCTGGTGGTCGTGCGACCGATTCGTCAGCGACCGCCAGACCCGCAAGGGGAACATGCCGATCAACGGCGCCCGCCGACCGAGGTCGTCGGTGTCGCGGCGGTCGAACGCGGCCGCGTAGTGCTGGGCCTCGGCCTCGGTCGGGTAGTCCTTGGACCCGATCACCTGGCCACACCGTTCGCATCCCCACCGCATCGTGCGGCCCTTGGTGGTAAACCCCAGCTTGTGGCCGAAGAGACGGCAACTCAGCATGACCGCAGGCTCATCGTCCCCATGTGGTGATCGTACCCAACGCGTGTTTCAGCCATCCCGTGGTACGGCGGTGTCTGTCCACTCCGCGAGGAA
>CAYLOC010000104.1:0-10978 GCA_964385195.1 uncultured Nocardioidaceae bacterium | reverse complement strand
GTCCGCGGCAACGGCAAGATCATCCAGGAGCTGGAGTCCTACTTCCGCGGCGCCGGCTGGAACGTGATCAAGGTCGTGTGGGGCCGGGAGTGGGACGACCTCCTCGCCCGCGACGTCGACGGGGTCCTGGTGAACCGGATGAACTCCACCCCCGACGGCGACTTCCAGACCTACTCGGTGGAGGAGGGCTCCTACATCCGCGAGCACTTCTTCGGCGGCGACCCGCGGCTGCGGAAGATGGTCGAGCACCTGTCCGACGACCAGCTGCGCAAGCTGCCGCGCGGCGGGCACGACTACCGGAAGGTGTACGCCGCGTTCAAGGCCGCCACCGAGCACGTCGGACAGCCCACCGTCATCCTGGCCAAGACCATCAAGGGGTGGACGATCGACGCCCTGGAGGGCAAGAACGCCACCCACCAGATGAAGAAGCTCACCAAGGACGACCTGAAGAAGTTCCGGGACCGACTGCAACTGCCGATCAGCAACCAGCAGATCGACGAGGCCGAGGTCGCGCCGTTCTTCCACCCCGGCATGGATGCCCCCGAGATCCAGTACATGATGGAGCGGCGCCGCAGTCTCGGCGGGCCGATCCCGCGCCGCCGGGTCAAGCAGCGGCACCTGACGTTGCCGGGCGAATCGGCGTACCAGACCCTGAAGGAAGGCTCGGGCAACCAGGCGGTCGCCACCACGATGGCGCTCGTGCGGCTGCTCCGGGACCTGATGAAGGACCCGGGGATCGGCGACCGGTTCGTCCCCATCGCCCCCGACGAGTTCCGCACGTTCGGGATGGACTCGATGTTCCCGTCGGCGAGGATCTACAGCCCCCACGGGCAGCGCTACGACAGCGTGGACCGGAAGATGCTGCTCACCTACAAAGAACACGAGCAGGGCCAGATGCTGCACGAAGGCATCAGCGAGGCCGGCGGCATGGCATCGGCGATCGCGGCCGGTACGTCGTACGCCACCCATGGCGAGCCGATGATCCCGTTCTTCATCTTCTACTCGATGTTCGGCTTCCAGCGGATCGGCGACTCGATCTGGTCCTTCGCCGACCAGCTCGGCCGCGGCTTCCTCATCGGGGCCACGGCAGGACGTACGACGCTGACCGGCGAGGGACTGCAGCACGCCGACGGGCACTCGCCACTGCTCGCGGCGAGCAACCCGGCCTGCGTGCACTACGACCCGGCGTACGGCTACGAGATCGCCCACATCATGCGCGACGGGCTGCGCCGGATGTACGGCTCCAGCGAGGAGCATCCCGACGGCGAGGACGTGTTCTACTACGTCACGGTCTACAACGAGCCGATCGTGCAGCCCCCGGAGCCGGAAGGGGTCGACGTCGACGGGATCCTCCGCGGTGTGCACCTGGTGTCGCCCGCGGAGAGCAGCGACGGCGACGACCGGCCGCGGATCCAGCTGCTGGCCTCCGGCGTCGGGGTGCCGTGGGCGTTGCGGGCCCAGCAGATCCTCGCCGACGACTGGCGGGTACGGGCCGACGTGTGGTCGGTGACGTCCTGGAACGAGCTGAACCGCGAGGCGCTGGCGGTCGAGGAGTGGAACCTGCTGCATCCGGAGGAGGAGCCCCGGACGCCGTACGTCACGACGAAGCTGCCGGGCGACGCGGGCCCGCTGCTCGGGGTCAGCGACTTCATGCGGGGTGTCCCGGACCAGATCTCGCGGTGGGTGCCGGCCGAGTGGTACTCGCTCGGCACCGACGGGTTCGGGTTCGCCGACACCCGTGCGGCGGCACGCCGGTTCTTCCACGTCGACGCGGAGTCGATCGTGGTGGCCGCCCTGGAGGCGCTGGCCAACCGCGGTGAGGTGGACCGGTCGGAGGCGTCGAAGGCGTTCACGACGTACCGCGTGGACGACCCGACCGCCGTGGCCGGGGTGCGGCAGGAGGGCGCGGACGCCTAACCCCAACGGGAAGGATCCGACGCTGGCGCGGCTGTAGCGACGTCACCGTCGGATCGAAGGCGTCGCGCCGCGTGCGAGGAACAGCTGGGTCAGCTGGTCGCCGACCCGCGTACCCGCGTGCCGAATGGCGTACGAGGAGAACACCAGCAGGCCGCCCCCGGCGATGGTGATGTCGTTCTGCCGGAGCAGGTCGTCGTCCCAGTTGCGGACCGCCAGGTGCGGTATCCCGTGTATCTCACACCGGATGCCCCACTCCGGCCAGTCGTTATCCAGGTAGTAGCGGCCATCCTTCCTGCGCAGGACCCGTTGACGATGCGGCACGGGGAGCCCCCGCGAAGCCCTGATCCGGTCGAACTCCTGCTCCGGGAGTGACGCGATTCCTCCCTCGGCGTCTGCGATGGACTCGGTGATCACTCTGCGGTTCCGGCAGCGGCCCCGCCGGCTCAGCGCGTCTCGTAGGTCCCGCGGCCGCACCAGGCGCTGCTGGACGCCGGCAAGGACGAGCACCCGGGACCGACGGACCGGCACCCGCTCACTGGCTGCGTCGACGATGCTGCGCGGTAAGCGCGTGCGCGGGGGGATGGCATCATCGTTCACGTCCTCGGGGCCGAGCATCGTGGACCAGTGCAGGGACACGGGCCAGCCCCGTGGAAGCAGGCTGCGAGCGGCACGCGGGTTCCGGGAGGATCCCGGGATCACCAGACCCAGCCTGTCTGGTGTGAATCCGCGCAACCCGTCCTGGACCGCGGCGGACAACCCGTGCAGGCTCGCCCCGGGAGGCGCGGTCAGCAGCGAGACCCACATCCGTTGTTCGGCGTCCAGCGCCCCGTTGTGAAGCACGATGCTGCGCTTCGTGGGCGCTTGCCATCGGCGCGCGACGAGTTGCGCACGGAGGTGCGCCTCGCCGTACTGGCGAGAGGCTTCCCGGTAGCTCATAACCCCCGCAGCCCGTGCGGCGTCAATCATCACCTGTTGCGGCATGGGTCCAGCCCAGCGCTTCGGGGGTGGCATACCAGCTATGACGGACCGGATGTGGACAGCCGGGCTGGTCGAGCGGGATGTGGAAATGTAAGGATCCGACGCTGGCGTTGTCCCGGCCACGTCGATGTCGGATCTTTCGTATCAGCGCTTGGCGTGGGTCCATTCCAGGAGACGGTCCAGCGGCCACGTGTTCACGATCCGGTCTGCCGGTACGCCGGCCGCCTCGGCCCGGGCGCAGCCGTAGTCGGTGAACGCCAGCTGGCCCGGGGCATGGGCGTCGGTGTCGATGCTGAACAGGCAGCCCATCTCCAGGGCGAGCCGGATCAGTCGCGACGGCGGGTCACGCCGCTCCGGACGGGAGTTGATCTCCACCGCCACGTCGAACCGTTCGCACGCGGCGAAGACCACCTCGGCGTCGAACGTCGACTCCGGGCGGACCCCGCGGGATCCCTCCACGAGCCGCCCGGTGCAGTGGCCCAACACGTTCGTGAACGGGTTCGCGATGCCCGCGACCATGCGATGGGTCATGGTGTCGGAGTCCGCGCGCAGCTTGGAGTGGATGCTCGCGGTGACCACGTCCAGCCGCGACAGCATCTCCTCGGTCTGGTCCAGTGACCCGTCCTCGCAGATGTCGACCTCGATGCCCGGCAGCAGACGCAACGGTGGCCCGCCGTCCCGGCGTACCGACTCGTTGATCGCCTCGACCACGTCCAACTGCTGCGTCAGCCGCTCGACGCTGAGGCCGTTGGCCACCCGCAGCCGGGGCGAGTGGTCGGTCAGGGCGAGGTAGTCCCGGCCCAGGAATCGGGCGGCGGCGACCATCTCCTCGATCGGCGACCCACCGTCGGACCAGTGGGAGTGGGAGTGCAGGTCACCACGGAGCGCCCGCCGTAGGTCCGCACCGCCCTCGGCCAACGGACCCGCGCCCCGCTCGCGGAGCCCGTCCAGCTTCTCCGAGGCGCCGTCCAGCGCCATTCCCCGGACCACCTTCGCCGTGGACGGGCCCACCTTGGGTACGTCGGTGAGCGTCCCCGCTGCCGCGCGCTCGCGGACGGCGTCCTCGTCGAGGTCACGCAGCGCCTCCAGCGCGTTGCGGTAGGCCTCCACGCGGTACGTCTGCTCCCGGGCCCGCTCCATCCAGAACGCCACCTCCGACAGCGCCGCCACCGGTGTGGGCAGCTGCCGGGTCACCGCCACCACGTCCACGAGCGGAGGGCCTTGCGTCATCGCCATGCGGTCATCCTCTCACTGCCGCACCAGCGCCACGGACTTTGTACGGACAGCACAAAGACGGTCGCTATCATCGCGGCATGGCCCCTGACGACGGTACGGCGGTGCGTCAGCTGGAGCGCTCCGTGGGCCCGTTGACGCGGGCCGCGGTCGAGCGAATGGGCAAGGAACTGCCGTGGTTCCGGGCACTCACCGCGGAGGAACAGTCCTGGATCGGGACCATCGCCAGCGCAGGCATCTCCTCCTTCGTCGACTGGTTCCGTCGGCCGGCCAGCCTCAGCACGGTCACCGCGGGCGTGTTCGACACCGCGCCGAAGGAGCTGGCCGGGGCGGTCAGCCTGCAACAGACCGTGGAACTGGTGCGCACCACGATCGAGGTCGTCGAGTCACAGATCGACGCCCTGGTCGACCACGACCACGCCCAGGTCGTGCGGGAGGCGATCATGCGGTACTCCCGCGAGATCGCCTTCGCCGCCGCCGAGATCTACGCCCGCGCCGCGGAACAGCGCGGCGCCTGGGACGCGCGGCTGGAGGCGCTGGTCGTGGACTCGGTACTACGCGGTGAGGCCGACGAGGCCGTCCGGTCCCGTGCCACGGCGCTGGGGTGGGCGACGACCAGCAACGTGTGCGTGGTGATCGGGCACACCCCGGCTGGTGACTCCGCTGCCGCGGCGGACGCGATCAGCCGTTCCGCGGGAGGCCTGGACCTGGAGGTCCTGGTGGCGGTCCAGGGGGAGCGACTCGTCGTCGTCCTGGGCGGTGTCCGGAACCCGGAGCGTGCTGCGCGGCGGATCGCCGGGCAGTTCGGCGAGGGGCCGATCGTCATCGGGCCGGTCGTGGCGGACCTGTTGGAAGGTGGTGTCTCCGCACGGGCCGCCGTGGCGGGGTTCCGGGCCGCGCCGGCGTGGCCGGAGGCGCCCCGACCGGTCTCATGCGACGACCTGCTGCCCGAGCGTTCCCTGTCCGGCGACGGCCATGCGCGGCGGCAGCTCGTCGAGGATGTCTACCAGCCGCTACTGGCCGCCGGCCGCGGTCTGTTGGAGACGTTGACCGCCTACCTCGGCTCGGGGCGGTCGACCGAGGCCACCGCGCGTGACCTGTACGTGCACCCGAATACGGTGCGGTACCGGTTGCGGCGGGTGACCGACCTCACCGGCCTGTCCCCGCTGGATGCCCGCGACGCCTACACGCTGCGGATCGCGCTCACCCTCGGCCGCCTCCGCACCTGACCCCTGACTTCTGACCTCCCACCCCCACCCTCCCCCTCCCCCTACCCCCGTCGAGTAGGCACCCCCTCTCACGCGAGTGGGCACTTCTTCTCGCTCGAGCAGGCGCAAACTCTCGGGCAGGAGAGAAAACCTGCCTGGTCGAGCGAGAAGAAGTGCCCACTCAACAGGATGGGGAGGGGGAAGACAGGGGCAGGTCTTTGTAGGGTTTCTACAACCGGCGGGCGGGAAGTTTCGTGTGTGCCGGATGCGGCGTACCGCCGGGTAGCCAGGCATGATGGGCCCTGTGCTTGCGATTGTTGCCCCCGGTCAGGGCGCACAAACCCCGGGTTTCCTCAAGCCGTGGCTCGACGTACCCCAGTTCGCGGACCGGCTGCACTGGCTCTCCGCCGTCTCCGGACTGGATCTGGAGCACTACGGCACCGACGCGGACGCCGAGGCCATCCGGGACACGGCGGTCGCACAGCCCCTCCTGGTGGCTGCCGGCCTGCTGACCGCGCTGGCGTTGTTCCCGCACCCCGCCGACGCCTTCCACCGCATCGGGGTGGTGTCCGGCCACAGCGTCGGCGAGATCACCGCCGCGGCCGGGGCACGGGTCCTCTCCGCCGAACAGGCCATGGTCTTCGTCCGGGAACGCGGCCGCGCCATGGCGGAGGCGTCCGCGGCGACGCCCACCGGGATGACCGCGGTCCTCGGAGGCGACCCGGAGCAGGTGCTCACCACCCTCCAGCGGCACGGGCTGACCCCGGCCAACAACAACGGGGCCGGGCAGATCGTGGCCGCGGGCACCACCGAGCAGCTCCAGGCGCTGGCCGACGACCCGCCGGAGAAGGCGCGGCTGCGTCCACTGAGCGTGGCCGGCGCCTTCCACACCGAGCACATGCGGCCCGCCGTCGACGTACTGGCGCGGCTGGCGATGGCGGTGTCCACCCACGACAGCCGGACCCGGCTGATCTCCAACCGGGACGGGCAGGTCGTACACAGCGGCCGGGAGGTCCTGCGGCGGCTCGTCGGACAGGTCAGTACGCCGGTGCGGTGGGACCTGTGCATGCAGACGATGGCCGACCTGGGCGTGACCGGGCTGCTGGAGATGCCGCCGTCGGGAACCCTCACCGGCATCGCCCGCCGTCAGCTCAGCGGCGTGGAGACGTTCGCGCTGAAGACCCCCGACCAGCTCGACGACGCGCTGGCGTTCATCGACAAGCACGGCGACACCGCGGCTGCCCTGGGCACCACGCCCACGTGGCGGATGCTGGTGTCCCCGGGCAAGGGCACGTTCCACAAGACCACCGACACCGCCGTCGGCGAGACGCTGCCGCCGGAGTCGGCCATCGGCGAGGTCCGCAACCTGCGCGGCGGCACGCCGGTGCTCGCGCCGTACGGCGGCATGATCGTGGAGTGGGTCGTCGAGGACGGTGACCTCGTCTCCCCCGGCCAGCCCTTGATCCGGCTGCACCCGAACGGCGAGTGAGATGACCGCCATCACCCCCTCGCACGGCGCCTCGTACGCCGGCATGCTCGGCATCGGTGCCTACCGTCCCAGCCGCGTCGTGACCAACGAGGAGATCTGCCGCAACATCGACTCCAGCGACGAGTGGATCCGGACCCGGTCCGGGATCGTGGAGCGTCGGTGGGCCGAGCCGCACGAGACCGTGCAGATGATGAGCGTCGCCGCGGCCCGCAAGGCCCTGGAACGCGCGGACGTCGACCC
Organism: uncultured Nocardioidaceae bacterium; assembly: GCA_964385195.1. Lineage (GTDB taxonomy): Bacteria > Actinomycetota > Actinomycetes > Propionibacteriales > Nocardioidaceae > CAYLOC01. The sequence goes on along the minus strand of CAYLOC010000104.1, from coordinate 3,913 downwards.
CGCCCAGATCGACTGTGTGGTGGTCGCCACCGTCTCCCACCTGATGCAGACGCCGGCGATCGCCCCCGCGATCTCCGAGGAGCTCGGCTCCACGCCCGCGGCCGCGTTCGACATCTCCGCCGCCTGTGCCGGCTTCTGCCACGGCATCGCGCTGGCCTCGGACATGGTGCGCGCCGGCAGCGCCAAGTACGTGCTCGCGATCGGCGTCGAGCGGCTCTCCGACATCACCGACCCGCATGACCGCGGGACCGCGTTCATCTTCGCCGACGGCGCCGGCGCGGCGGTGGTCGGCCCCACGGAGCACACCGGTATCGGCCCGGTCGTCTGGGGGGCGGACGGCTCCAAGTTCGACCTGATCCGGCAGCGGGAGAGCTGGATCTACCTGACGCACATGGACCACCCGGAGATCCCCCATCTGCGCATGGACGGCAACCCGGTCTTCCGGTGGGCGTCGTACGAGATGGCCAAGATCGCCCTGGAGGCCCTGGACCGGGCCTCCGTCACCATCGACGACCTCGATGTCTTCATCCCGCACCAGGCGAACAACCGGATCACCGACGCGATGGCCCGGGCGCTGAAGCTGCCGGAGAAGGTGGTGATCGCCCGCGACATCACCCACCAGGGCAACACGTCCGCGGCGTCGATCCCGCTGGCCACCGAGGCTCTGCTGGAGTCCGGGGACGCCACGAGCGGGGACGTCGCCCTGTTCATCGCATTCGGCGCCGGTCTCGCCTACGCTGCACAGGTGGTCACGCTGCCGTGACCACCTGCAAGACTTCCGCGGCGACGCTGCGGAGCTCCCGCTACCGGGAGAACCATCCCCCTGTTCACGACGCACTGTAAGGAGCGCGCACATGGCCAGTACCGAGGAGATCCGTTCCGGTCTCGCCGACATCGTCAACGAGGTCGCCGGGATCCCGGCCGACGACGTCGCCCTCGACAAGTCCTTCATCGACGACCTGGACGTCGACTCGCTGTCCATGGTCGAGGTCGTGGTCGCCGCCGAGGAGAAGTTCGGCGTGAAGATCCCCGACGACGAGGTGAAGAACCTCAAGACCGTCGGCGACGCCGTGGCCTACATCGAGAACGCCCAGAGCTAGCCACCGGCCGGGCCGACCCGGGCACGCCCGCGGGTTCGGCCCGGAACCGTCAGTTGGAGGAGATTCCCCCATGAGTTCCAAGCGTGTTGTCGTCACCGGGCTCGGCACCACCTCCCCCCTCGGCGGGGACGTGGCCACGACCTGGGCGGCGATGTCGGCCGGTACCTCCGGTGCCGCACAGCTCACCGAGGACTGGGCCGAACAGCTGCCGGTGCGGATCGCCGCACGGGTCGCGGTCGAGCCCACCGAGGTGCTGGAGCGGGTGCGGGCCCGGCGGCTCGACCGCACCGGTCAGTTCGCCGTGGTGGCCGCCCGGGAGGCCTGGCAGGACGCCGGGCTCGCCGACGGCGGTGTCGACGGCGAACGACTGGGCGTGGCGATGGCGTCCGGCATCGGCGGCGTCCACACCCTGCTGCACAACTACGACCTGCTCAACGAGAAGGGACCACGCCGGGTGTCACCGTTCGCGGTCCCGATGCTGATGCCGAACGGCCCGGCCGCGAGCATCTCGCTGGACCTGGGCGCCAAGGCCGGGGTGCACACCCCGGTCTCGGCCTGCGCGTCCGGCAACGAGGCGATCGCGCTGGGCCTGGACATGATCCGGCTCGGCCGAGCGGACGTGGTCGTCGCCGGAGGGACCGAGGCAGCCATCCTGCCGCTGCCGCTGGCGGCGTTCGCGAACATGATGGCGCTCTCGAAGCGCAACGACGACCCCGAGCGCGCCTCCCGGCCCTGGGACGTCGACCGCGACGGGTTCGTCATGGGCGAGGGCGCCGGCGTACTCGTGCTGGAAAGCGCCGAGCACGCGCAGGCGCGACGTGCGCATGTGTACGCCGAGGTGGCGGGCGCCGGGATCACCGCCGACTCCCACGACATCGCCCAGCCGGATCCGGAAGGCCGGGGGGCGACGCGGGCCATGCGGATGGCACTCGCCGACAGCGGCCTGCGTCCGCGCGACATCGTCCACATCAACGCCCACGCCACCTCGACCCCGCAAGGGGATGTGCCCGAGTGCGTGGCGATCGACAGTGCGCTGGACGGCACCGTGGACCACATCGTGACCACGTCGACGAAGTCCATGACCGGGCACCTGCTCGGGGCCGCAGGAGCGCTGGAGTCGATCGCGACGGTGCTGGCGCTGCGGGACCGGCTCGTGCCGCCGACCATCAACGTCGACGCGCTGGATCCCGCCGTACACCTCGACATCGCGACCGAGCCGCGCAAGCTGCCCGGCGGCGACGCGGCGGCGCTGAACAACTCCTTCGGGTTCGGCGGGCACAACGTCGCGATCGCGTTCCGGTCGGTGTCAGGGGTCGAGTGACGCACGTCAGCAGCACACGCAGCGGAGGGATCCGATGACCACGACGAATGATCCGGCGGCAGCCGCCAAGCCCGCGAAGCCGCCCCGCGACCAGGATCCGCGGCATCCGAAGAAGCGGCTCGGTGCGCTGTTCGACGACGGCACGCTGGAGCTGATCAGCCCCGACGACGACAGCGGCATGCTGGCCGCCGTCGGGCGGGTCGACGGCACGCACACCGTCGCGTTCTGCTCCGACGCCACCATCATGGGCGGCGCCATGGGGCACGACGGCTGCCAGGTCGTGGTGGCCGCCTACGAGCGGGCGGTGGCCGACGGCGCGCCGATCGTGGGGCTGTGGCACTGCGGAGGCGCGCGGCTGGCCGAGGGGGTGCTGTCGCTGCACGCGGTCGGGCTGATCTTCAACGCGATGACGCAGGCGTCGGGGAAGGTGCCGCAGATCTCGGTGGTGCTGGGCCCCGCGGCAGGCGGCGCGGCGTACGGCCCGGCGCTGACCGACGTGGTGGTGCTGGCCCCGGAGGGACGGATCTTCGTCACCGGACCGGACGTGGTGCGGTCGGTGACCGGCGAGGACGTCGACATGCTCCGCCTGGGCGGCCCGGAGCCGCACGGACGTCGCTCCGGCGTGGTGCACGTGCTGGCCGAGTCGGAGCAGCATGCACTCGGGGAGGCGCGGCGTCTGGTGTCGCTCCTGGGCGACCAGGGGACGATGGATCCCTCGACGGTGGCCGACGTCGACCTCGCCGCCGAGCTGCCGGAGTCGAAGCGTCGTGCCTACGACGTCCACCCGCTGGTGGAGCAGCTGCTCGACGCCACCAGCATGCTGGAACTCCATCCGCGCTGGGCGCCGAACATCGTGACCGCTCTGGGCCGGTTCGGTGGCCGGTCGGTCGGGGTGATCGCGAACAACCCGCTACGGCTGGGCGGGTGCCTGGACTCCACGTCGGCGGAGAAGGCGGCGCGGTTCGTGCGGATGTGCGACGCGTTCGGCGTCCCGCTGGTGGTGCTGGTCGACGTTCCCGGGTACCTGCCGGGTCTGGGCCAGGAGTGGGACGGCGTCGTACGTCGAGGGGCGAAGCTGCTGCACGCGTTCGCCGAGGCGTCGATCCCACGGGTGACGCTGGTGACCCGGAAGACCTATGGCGGCGCCTACATCGCGATGAACTCCCGCTCCCTCGGAGCGACCCGCGTGTTCGCCTGGCCCGGCGCGGAGATCGCGGTGATGGGGGCGGTGGCCGCCGTACGGATCCTGCATCGCCGTAAGATCGCCGCGGTGGACCCCGACGTACGACCTCAGCTGGAGGCCGAGCTGGCCGCCGAGCACGAGCGGATCGCCGGCGGGGTGGAGCGGGCAGTCGAGATCGGTGTGGTCGACGAGATGCTCGAGCCGTCCCGGACCCGGTCCGCGCTGGCGACGGCGCTGGATGACGCGCTGCGCGACGGCGGATCCGTCCACGGCGACCACGGCAACATCCCGCTGTAACCCCGCCGCCCC
>CAYLOC010000103.1:4543-11181 GCA_964385195.1 uncultured Nocardioidaceae bacterium | reverse complement strand
CCCTGCGGGACCACCACGGCGAGCGTCAGCAGCGCCGCGGAGCAGAATGCCAGGACGAGTACGTCGAGGAGCCGGCCGCGCACCGCCAGCATCCCCGCCAGCCGGTCCGGCAGGACCAGCCGTACCAGCAGGGCGAACGCGAAACTGAGGCCGACGATGCTGACCCCGCCCCGCCACGGCCCGGCCACCGCCACGACGAGTCCGAAGACGACGCCGGCGACCACGAGCAGGTAGCAGACCCCACCGGGGGTCGACGGATGGGGCGGCCGGCTCACGCGGTCACGCCGTACCAGCGTGCCGCTCCGCGGCCTCCACCACGTTGCTGAGCAACATCGCCCGGGTCATCGGCCCGACCCCGCCGGGCATCGGGGCCACGTGGCCGGCGACGTCGTAGGCCTCCGGCGCCACGTCGCCGACGAGCGTGCCGTCGACCCGTGAGGTCCCCACGTCGAGGACGGCTGCGCCGGGCTTGACCATATCGGCGGTGATCAGCCCCGCGACGCCTGCGGCGGCCACCACGATGTCCGCGGCACGCACGTGCGCCGCCAGGTCCCGCGTCCCGGTGTGACACAGCGTCACCGTCGCGTTCTCGCGGCGCCGGGTCAGCAACAGGCCGAGGGGCCGCCCCACCGTGACACCGCGGCCGATCACGCAGACCTCGGCTCCTCGCAGCGGTACGTCGTACTGCTGCAGCAGGTGGACGATCCCGCGCGGTGTGCACGGCAACGGCGCGTCGTACATCAGCACCAACCGACCGAGGTTCATCGGGTGCAGCCCGTCGACGTCCTTCCCGGGGTCGACCAGCTCCAACGCCCGCTGGGTGTCCAGGTGCCCCGGCAGCGGCAGCTGCACGATGAACCCGGTACACGCCGGGTCGGCGTTGAGCGTCGCGATCCGCTCCTCCAGGAACTGCTGGGAGATGTCGGCGGGGTGGTGCTCGCGGATCGAGGCGATGCCGACCTTCCCGCAGTCGCGGTGCTTACCGGCGACGTAGGCCTGGCTGCCCGGGTCGTCGCCGATCAGCACGGTGCCCAGCCCCGGCTGGACGCCCCGCTCCGCCAGCCGCTCGACCCGCTGCTTCAGGTCCGCCCGGATCGCCTTCGCCGTTGCCTTGCCGTCCAGGATCTCCGCACTCACGCCCGGCATTCTCGCACGCCCGGACGGGTGGGCGCGGCACGGAGGCCGATCGCCGGGCGCGGTGCTCAGTGGTGGAAGTGGCGGGTACCGGTGTGGTACATGGTGATCCCCGCCTTGGCCGCGGCCTCGGTCACGGCGTCGTCCCCCTTCGACCCGCCGGGCTGGACGACCGCCCGGACACCAGCCTCGGTCAGCACCTCCAGCCCGTCGGGGAACGGGAAGAAGGCGTCGGAGGCCGCGACCGCGCCGCGGACCCGCTCCCCCGCACGGGACACCGCGAGCCGGGCCGCATCGACGCGGTTGACCTGGCCCATTCCGACACCCACTGCTGCGGTGCCGACTGCCAGCAGGATCGCGTTGGACTTCACCGTCCGGCAGGCGCGCCAGGCGAACTCCAGCGACGCCATCGCCTCGGCGTCGGCCGCCTCGCCGGTGACCAGCGTCCACGTTGACGGGTCGTCGCCGGGGGCGTCGAGGCGGTCCGCCGACTGCATCAACAGTCCACCGCTGATCCCCCGGGACTCCACCTGCTCGGAGTGGTCGTCGGGCTCGCAGCGGAGGATCCGGACGTTCTTCTTGCGGGTGAGCACCTCCAGCGCCCCCTCGTCGTACGCCGGGGCGATCACGACCTCGGTGAACACCTTCGCCACCTGCTCGGCCATCTCGACCGACACCGGCCGGTTGGCGGCCACGATCCCGCCGAACGCCGAGGTCGGGTCACACGCGTGTGCAAGCCGGTGCGCCTCGGCGATGTCGGCACCGCACGCGATGCCGCAGGGGTTCGCGTGCTTGATCACCGCGACGGCGGGCGCGGCGAAGTCGTACGCCGCCCGGCGGGCCGCGTCGGTGTCGACGTAGTTGTTGTAGGACATCTGCTTCCCGTGCAGCTGCTCCGCGGCGGCGAGGCCGCCCCGCCCGTGCCGGTACAGCGCGGCCCGCTGGTGCGGGTTCTCGCCGTACCGCAGGACGTCGGCGCGCTCCCAGGTCGCCCCGGCCCACGCCGGGAAGCCGGTGCCGTCGCTGGTGTCGGTGAGCACGTTGCCCATCCAGGAGGCGACGGCCACGTCGTAGGACGCGGTGTGGGTGAACGCCTGCGCCGCCAACCGCTGTCGCTGCGCCAGCGTGTAGCCGCCGGCAGCCACTGCGGCGAGCAGGTCGTCGTACTGGTCCGGGGAGGTCACGACGGCGACGCTGGGGTGGTTCTTGGCGGCGGCGCGCACCATCGACGGCCCGCCGATGTCGATCTGCTCGACGCACTCATCGGGGGTGGCGCCGCCGGCCACGGTCTCGGTGAACGGGTAGAGGTTGGAGATCACCAGGTCGAACGGTTCCACGCCGAGGTCCGTGAGCTGGCTGCGATGCGACTCCAGCCGCAGGTCCGCGAGCAACCCGGCGTGGACCTTCGGGTGCAGCGTCTTCACCCGCCCGTCCAGGCACTCGGGGAAGCCGGTCAGGTCCTCGACCCTGGTCACCGCGACACCGGCGGCGTCGATCCGGGCGGCGGTCGACCCGGTGGAGACGATCTCCACCCCCGCGTCGGCAAGCGCGCGGGCGACCTCCTCCAGCCGCGTCTTGTCATAGACCGAGATCAGGGCGCGCGTGAGGGCATGACGGCCGGTGCTCGCGGGGTTCATGGGATGGTGACTGTCCTTCCGTTGATGGTGAAGCCGTGGCGGACCATGCGGCCCACGCAGTCGACGAGCATGGACCGTTCGGCCACCTTGATCCGTTCGGTGAGGGAAGCCTCGTCGTCATCGGGCTGGACGCGGACCGGGACCTGGTCGATGACAGCGCCGGTGTCCATGCCCTCGTCCACGACGAACAGTGTCGCGCCGGTGACCTTCACGCCGTACGCCAGGGCGTCCCGGGGGCCGTGGATACCGGGGAACGACGGGAGCAGCGCGTTGTGGGTGTTGAGGAACCGCCCCCCGAACCGCTCCAGGAACCGGGGCCCGACCAGCTTCAAGAAGCCTGCGGAGATGACGAGGTCCGGCCGGTACGACGCCACCTCGGCCGTCAGGGCCGCATCCCAGTCTGCGCGCTCGGCGTGGTCACGCAGCCGGTGGACAAACGTCGGGATGCCGGCGCGTTCTGCCCGGGCCAGCCCCTCGATGCCGCTTCGGTCGGCGCCGACCGCGACGACCGAGGCGCCGTACGACGGGTCCGCGCACGCGTCCAGCAGTGCCTGGAGGTTGCTACCGGTGCCGGAGACGAGAACCACCAGCCGGGACTGAGCCGTCACCCCTGCACCCTCCCACTACACCCGAGGAGCCGCCCCTTCGGGGAGTGTCCAACCAGTGCGTTACCGGAAGCGGCGGGCAGCATCGCCGATACGTCCGGAGAGCAGCCGGTTGCCGCCGGCGACGACGGCGCCGCCGAGCAGGAACGCGACACTGCACACCGCCAGCACCCCTACCGCGTCCGGACCGAACTCCTGCAGCCGCCCGGGGCCCACCGCACCGCCCGCGCACCAGACGAGACCGGCAAACGCGACGCCTCCGGCGAGCCCGGACAATCCCCCGTGCAGCGCCGCTCGGTCGTAGGCGAACACCGGGTACCAGCGCTGGCTCACGACTCCGGCGACCATACCGGCGATGACGGGTACGGCGATCAGTACCGTCTGCCAGGTCCCCGGCGGTCCGGTCGGCAGCGCGGCCAGGAGAGGGAAGTCGGGGAGCCGGCCGACGTGCACTCCCGCCGGGGACACCGCCGTACCGGCACCGACCGCGAACCCAGGGCCGGCGATGTAGGCCCCGGCGTACAGGACCGCGTTGGGTACGAGTGCGGCCCCGAGCAGCGTGAGCAGCACCCCACCGACGAGACCGCTGTCGAGGTTCTCCGCCAGGCGCGTCGCGAGTGCGAAGTTCACCGCGAGCGCGGCCACGACCAGGCACGCTCCGGCCGCCACCATCACCAGCACCCCGGCGACGGCACCGCGTGCGCCTGCTCGGACCGGTTCCGGGAGAAGCGCCGACATCGACGCGAACAGACCGGAGCCCACCAGCAGGCCGAGCCCACCGCAGGTGGCGGCCAGCACAGCCAGCACCGCCGCGGCACGCACCGGGTCGGCCTGAACGTCGGCGGACCGGGTCGCGAACCACAACCCGATCCCCACCCCGCCGTACCCGAGGCCCATCACCGCTGCGCCGGTCGCGGCCTCTCGCCAGGTAGGCACCCGGGCTACCGACCCCGCCCAGCGCCCGGCCCGGAACAGCAGCCACCCGGCCAGCGCGACCGAGCCCAACGGTGCCGCGGTGAACGCCACGTCCCCGACATGCAGGCCACCGCCGTTGGCGACCAGCCACACCATTCCCCCCGCCTGCATGGCCCCGCCGACGGTTCCGGAGTCCCCGGCGAACCACCCGGCGACCGCACCGGCCACGCAGACAACCAGACCGGCGGCGGCCACCGCCAGCACCGCGAGCAGCGCGCTGGTGACCGTCGGCCGCCGGGGCGGAGGTTCGGAGGCGTCCACGCGCAGCAGCGGACGGGAGAGCAGATCGGTCATCGTCTTCCATCGTCGCCGAGGTGATGACCAGGATCGGCAGGACACGCCGGGACGACGCCGCGCTGCCTGGCTTGGGGTGCGCTGCGAGCGGGGGATAGCGTACAGAACCGGAACGCCCCGTGGCTCTCCACGTCCCCGCCGGGGGCGAGCCCTGTTTGTCGAAGGAGTGGTCGATGCCGCGCACGCATGACTTCGACCGCTACGTCGCGGACACCTACGCGCGTCTGCTGCACCAGGCCTCCGTGTTCTTCGGTGACCGTGATCAGGCCGAGCGCGAGGTCCGCCAGGCGGTGCAGGACGCCGCGCAGCGATGGCCGACAGTGCGTCGCCTCGAGGACCGCGACTCCTGGATGCGCCGGCGGATGTTCCGCTCCCACCAGGCCCGCCACCATCGCCGGCGCCGTGGGCCGCTCCCCATCGACACCGATGGCACCGACGCTGACGTGCTCCAGTCGGTGACAGCGCTCGACCCGCAGACGCGGTGGCTGGTGGTCGCGCACTTCGTCGCGGGGATCGACGTACCCTCCGCTGCGGCAGAGGTGGGCATGGACAGCCGAGCAGCACACGACGCCGTCGATGGGGCAGTACGTCGACTCACCGGCCGGCCGGTCCAGGGCGAGCCCGCGGACCCGGACCGCACGGTGCGCCGGGCCCTGAACTCGGGTCCCGCCGACATCGTCGGCACCACGCCACCACCGACCGGCGCCCTACGCCGGGCAGGCCGGCGACGCCGGTACCTGCACCTGCTGGTCGCGGCGGCGGGGGCGGTAGCGGTCGCGGCGGCGGCCGGTTTCTGGACGGCGGCGCAGACCCCGGCACCCAACGCCGAGGCCGCCACCGCTGAACCCGCGCCGCCGACCAGGACGCGACCGTCTCCGGAACCGGACCCGTACGCCGCGCTGGGCCAGCGCCTGCTCCATACCGCCGACGTCGCCGAGATCGGCGCCCCGGTGACGTGGCACCGGCGCACCACGAACGCGAAAAAGCAGCCCATGCGCTCCTTCCCGGCGCCATGCCTGGACGACGTACGCCCGGTGACGGCGCCGAAACACCGCTGGTCGCGGGTGTTCGAGGGCCGGACTCCGGTGCGGGTTGCCGGTATCCAGCAGGTGGTGACGGTCACCGACGGCGCACCGCAGGCGGCCGGAGCGATGGACCGGCTCCTGTCCGACCTCGCCGACTGCCCCCGCCATCAGCTCACGGCCTTCGACGAAGTCAGCCACGTCGGCGCCAGCGCCGGCCTGGTCACGCTGCGACACGTGGACAGTGAAGGCGTCGTGCACCAACGGTACGTGGCGGTCGCGCGCAGTGGTCCGGTCCTTACCCGGCTGACCATCGACGGCGTCGCCGCGAACGAGGCACCACCCAAGCGGGTCGCCGAAGTGCTTGCCCTTGCCGTGCAGTCAACGTGTCCGCAGGGCCGATCGAGGTGTACGTCGGCACCGGTGGACCTGGAGCCGATGCCGCCGCCGTCGGCCGGACCGGCGACGTTTCTGTCGGTCGTCGATCTGCCGCTGTTTCCCGGCGTACCGCAGCAGTGGGTGGCCACCCGCCCCCAGGCGGGCACCGACGCGGCGCCGGAGACCCGGTGCAACCAGACCGACCTGGCCCGGGCCGGCGCCCGCGACGTCCGCTCCCGCAACTACGTCATCCCGGACGCGCCGCACGTCCCGACGATCTTCGGCATGACCGAGACCACGGCGGACTTCTCCTCACCGGAGCAGGCCCGGAAGTACGTCGGGTCCGTCATGGACCAGGTCGCCACGTGCCATGACCGGCAGTCCACGTTGCGCGTGGTGCACGCCTCCCATATTGGCGGGGATACCCCGAGTCACGTGTGGCAGATCGAGCAGCGGCCGTCGAAGAACGAGACCGTGACGTTCCGGGTGGCGCTGCTCCGCTCCGGGAGCCGGGTTGCGCACCTGGTGTTCACCCCTGCCGGTGGGCTCGACGTGTCACACCAGGAGTTCGTCGACCTCACCCGGCGCGCTGC
>CAYLOC010000103.1:0-4443 GCA_964385195.1 uncultured Nocardioidaceae bacterium | reverse complement strand
ACGGCGGCGCCGTCAGCCGAGCAGCTCCTTCATCAGGTCCGCGGTGGCCGAGGGGGTCTTGCCCACCTTGACACCGGCGGCTTCCAGCGCCTGCTTCTTCGCCTCCGCCGTACCGGAGGACCCGGAGACGATGGCACCGGCGTGCCCCATCGTCTTGCCCTCGGGCGCGGTGAATCCCGCGACGTAGCCGACGACCGGCTTGCTGATCTTGTCCTTGATGTAGTCCGCGGCCCGCTCCTCGGCGTCTCCGCCGATCTCGCCGATCATCACGATCGCGTCGGTGTCGGGGTCGTCCTCGAACGCCTGCAGCGCATCGATGTGCGTGGTCCCGATGATCGGGTCGCCGCCGATGCCGACGCAGGTGGAGAACCCGAAGTCCCGCAGCTCGTACATCATCTGGTAGGTGAGGGTGCCGGACTTCGACACCAGGCCGATCCGACCGGCCTTGGTGATGTCGGCGGGGATGATCCCGGCGTTGGACTTGCCGGGGCTGCTCACGCCGGGGCAGTTCGGCCCGACGATACGGGTGGTGCCGCTGGCCTGGGCGTAGCTGAAGAACTCCGCGCTGTCGTGGACCGGAACCCCCTCGGTGATCACGATGACCAGGGGCATGCCGGCGTCCACCGACTCCTTGACCGCGGCCAGCGTGAACTTCGGGGGGACGAAGACCACGGACACGTCGGCCTGGGCCTTCTCCATCGATTCTGCGACCGTGCCGAAGACGGGCACCTCCGTGCCGTCGAAGTCGATGGTCTGACCGGCCTTGCGCGGGTTCGTGCCACCGACGACGTTGGTTCCGGCGGCCAGCATCCGGCGGGTGTGCTTCGAGCCTTCCGAGCCGGTCATCCCCTGGACGACGACCTTGCTGTGCTCGTCGAGAAAGATTGCCATGGTCTCGCCCTCTCCTACCGTCCGGCTTTCGCGGCCAACTCAGCGGCTCGGTCCGCCGCCCCGTCCATCGTGTCCATGATCGTCACCAGCGGATGGTTCGCCTCCTGCAGGATCCGCCGGCCCTCCGCGACGTTGTTGCCGTCCAGGCGTACGACGAGCGGCTTGGTGGCACCGTCACCGAGCATCTGCAAGGCACTGACGATCCCGTTGGCGACGGCGTCACAGGCAGTGATCCCGCCGAAGACGTTGACGAACACGCTTTGGACCTGGTCGTCGCCGAGGACGATGTCCAGCCCATTGGCCATCACCTCCGCCGAGGCCCCGCCCCCGATATCGAGGAAGTTGGCCGGCTTCACGCCGCCGTGGCTCTCACCGGCGTACGCGACCACATCCAGCGTGGACATCACCAACCCGGCACCGTTTCCGATGACCCCGACCTGGCCGTCCAGCTTGACGTAGTTCAGTCCCTTCTCCTTCGCCTTGGCCTCCAACGGGTCGGCCGACGCGACGTCCTCGAACTGGGCGTGGTCGGGGTGCCGGAAGGCGGCGTTGGCATCCAGGGTCATCTTGCCGTCGAGGGCGTCGATGTGGCCGTTCCCGAGCCGCACCAGCGGGTTGACCTCGACAAGGGAGGCGTCCTCCTCAACGAAGACCGTCCACAGCGTGGCGATGACGGTTGCTGCCTCGTCGGCAATCTCGGCAGGGAACCCGGACTCCCGCACAATCTGGCGGGCCTTCTCCTCGTCCACGCCGACGAGGGGGTCGATGGGGACCTGGGCGACGGCGTCGGGGTTCTCCTTCGCGGTGACCTCGATCTCCACTCCGCCTTGGGTACTGGCGATGCAGAGGTAGCGGCGGTTGGCCCGGTCGACGAGGAAGGAGAAGTAGTACTCCTCCGCGATGTCGGCGGTCGGGGCGATGAGGACCCGGTGCACGGTGTGGCCCTTGATGTCCATGCCGAGGATCTGCTCGGCCTTGGCCACCGCGTCGTCGGGGTTGTCGGCGAGCTTGACGCCACCGGCCTTCCCCCGGCCACCGATCTTCACCTGCGCTTTGACGACGGCCTTGCCGCCCAGCTTCGCTGCCGCTGCTTTGGCGTCTTCGGCCTTGTCCACCACGGTGCCCATCGACACCGGCACGCCATGTTTGGCGAAGAGTTCCTTCGCCTGGTACTCCATCAGGTCCACGTGTGCCGCCCTCGTTGTCGGAAGTCGTCTCGAGTCGGAAATCGCCTCGACTCTACTGCCGTGGCCGGTCGGCAGCACGCGAGACCCCCGAGGTGCTCCTACGGAGAAGTCGCCCTCAACCGCGAACATCGGAGCGCATCGACTGGGGGCAGCGTGTGTCGGCTTCGCCGGTCACTGGCCGGGGAATGGCCGAGCAAGGCGGGCTGGCTCAGGTGGCGGCGGCCATCGTCTGGTTGACCCACTCGACCACGTCCTGGGTCTTGGCGCCGGGCGTGAACACCTTCCCGACCCCCATCTGCTGCAGCAGCGGAATGTCCTCCTCGGGGATGATGCCGCCACCGAACACCACGATGTCCGAGGCGTTCTGCTCCGCCAGCAGCTCGATCAGCCGCTTGAACAGGGTCATGTGGGCACCGGACAGCACCGACAGCCCGATGATGTCGGCGTCTTCCTGGATGGCGGTCTGCACGATCTGCTCCGGAGTCTGGTGCAGCCCGGTGTAGACCACTTCCATCCCCGCGTCCCGCAGCGCCCGCGCGATCACCTTGGCCCCACGGTCATGACCGTCCAGACCCGGCTTCGCGATCACAATCCGAACCGGCGCCATTGCCGTTCACCGCCTCTGTCTCCGTGTCGACGTACGACGATCGCAGCGTAGCGAACACCGCCACGCCGCCGAAATGTCGGGTACGCTCCCCGGCATCGGGTACGAAGAGCTCGTATCCGCTGCACGGGCGGCGAAGGCGGAGGGATGGGCGTTCCCGGTGTTTCCCCCGTAGCACGGCTGGCGGCTGCTGCGGCGGTGGAGATGACCTGGGTAACGGCGCACGTCGCGACGTACCCGCTGGGTTTGCTGCGGCGGAACGAGGGCGGCCCGGACCTGACGACGTTCTCCACCAGCGGGATACCGCTGACGCAGCGAAGCTTCTTGGTCAGCAACGTGGTGGCCGCGACGACGCCGGTGGTGCTCGTCCACGGCATCGTGGACAACCCCAGGATCTTCTCCGTACTGCAGCGGAACCTACGCCGGCGCGGCTTCGGTGGTGTCCGGTCGTTCTCCTACGGTCCACTGACCAGTGACATCAGGGGGACCGCGGCCCGGCTGGGCGCCTTCATCGAAGACGTGTGCACCGAGTTGCAGACACCGCAGGTGCATGTCGTGGGCCACAGTCTCGGCGGGCTGCTCGCCCGCTACGAGACTCGTCGCCCTGCACAGCGACACCGACCAGATGGTGGTGCCGCACGCCCACGCCCGGATCGACCACCCCGACCTGGACGCGACCAATATCGCGGTCCATGGCGTCGCCCATATCTCGCTCCCCGTCCACCGGCGCGTCGTCCATGCGACCTGCACCGCACTCGCCGGCACGGGGCGTCCCGTCGTCCACAGGTGAACCGGCCCGGGTTCGTCCCGGCCCACCGCATCCGCTAGGCTCCCGATGTTCCTGCCCCCAAAGACAGCCACGACGAGACAGCCAAAACGCAGAGATCACTTCGCCGATGTCACGACCAGCCCCCTCCGGAGCCTGCTAGGGATGCCCGCTCATCGGGCCCCGCGACGGCAGGGCAGCCCCCGTCCCCGCGTGACACGCGGTGGCGTCGGCGTTCACCGCAGTACGGCGAGGGGCCGCACCCGGGCACTCTCCTTCGGTTCCATGATCGGCACTGCTGCCCTGGTCACCGCTGCCGTCGGCGCGATCGCCGCGAGCCGGCCCAGTGCGCCCGACCCACTGTTGAGCTCGCCCGCACACGCGTCGGTCGACGTACCGACCACCCCGCTACCGTCGCTGTCCCAGCAGGCGGCCACCCTCAGCCTGCGCAGCACGCCGAAGCGGGCGAGCCGGGCAGGCGAACGGCCCCGGTTCGACGAGGCCCAGCAGGCCGCGGCCGAACGGCAGGCCGCGGAGCGGGACGAACAACTCGAGGACGCCGCCACCAGCGCGCAGGACTATGCCGAACGCCTCGCCCGCCAATGGGTTCTCCCGACCACCGGCTTCCACATCTCGGTGTGGTTCGGCGAGGCGGGACCGTACTGGGCGTCTGGGCACCACACCGGCATCGACTTCGCCACCGCCTGCGGCACCCCCGTCGTGGCGGTCGCGGACGGCGTGATCTCCGACGCCGGCTACGACATCGGTGGCTGGGCCTACGGTAACCAGATCCGGCTCCGCCTCAGCAACGGCGACGAGGTCTGGTACAACCACCTGAGCCATATCGGGGTCTCCACCGGCCAGACCGTGTCGAAGGGCGAGACGTTGGGACTGGTCGGCGAGACCGGGAACGCCTACGGGTGCCACCTGCACTTCGAGTACCGCCGAGCCAGTGACTTACACACCGCCGTCGACCCGCTGCCGTACTTCAACGA
>CAYLOC010000102.1:2320-11212 GCA_964385195.1 uncultured Nocardioidaceae bacterium | reverse complement strand
GGAATCGGTTTTTCCAAGACGCTGGTCTTCCGGGTCACGAAGTAGGAGCGCGCCGTCGAGCGGTCGCGGGCCTACCCTGGCCGGTGTGACCGAGGTCGACGCAGTCGTGGTCGGCGCCGGGCCGAACGGGCTCACCGCCGCCGCCGTGCTCGCACGTGCTGGGCTGTCCGTGTTGCTCTACGAAGCCGGTGATCAGGTCGGAGGCGGCGCCCGGACCACCGAGTCCACCGTGCCCGGGTTCCGGCACGACCCCTGTTCCGCGGTCCATCCCCTGGGTGCCGGCTCTCCGGTGTTCCGCTCACTCGACCTGACACGGCAGGGCCTGGAGTGGGTGCACCCGGGTACGGCGATGGCGCACCCGTTCACCGACGGGACGGCTGCGGTGCTCACGGACTCGGTGGCGGAGACCGCGGGCTCGCTGGGGGCGGACGCGGCGGCCTACCGCCGGGCGATGACCCCCCTCGTCGGGCACTGGGCGGACATCGCCGGCGACGTGCTCCGGCCGTTGTGGTCGGGAATGCCGACCGCTCCGGCCACCCTTGCCCGGTTCGGCCTGCGGGCGGCGGTGCCACCCGCCTTGCTCCCCCGGGTGCTGACGGGTGCCCGCGGCCCAGCGATGCTGGCGGGTCTGGCCGCGCACTCGATGGCGCCGCTGACCACACCAACCGGGACCGGGATCGCCGTCCTGTTCGCGCTGGCCGCACACTCCCACGGCTGGCCGTTCCCGCGCGGCGGCTCGCAGGCGGTCTCCGACGCCCTCGCCGACGACTTCCGTGCACACGGCGGTCAGGTCTTCCTCGACCATCCGGTGGGTCACCTCGCCCAGCTCCCGCGTGCGCACGTCTATCTCTTCGACGTGGCGCCCACTGCCTTGGCGCGGATCGCACGGACCCGCCTGCCGGACCGGTTCCGACGTCGGCTGCGCCGCTACCGGTACGGCCCGGGCGTGTTCAAGGTCGACTACGCGCTCAACGGGCCGGTGCCCTGGACGGCGTCGGAGTGCCGTCGAGCAGGGACGGTGCACCTGGGCGCGACCACGGCCGAGATCGGCACGGCGCTGTCCGCCGCACAGCAGCGACGCGCGCCCGATCCGCCGTTCCTGATCACGGCCCAGCCGAGCCTCGTCGACTCCACGCGCGCACCCTCGGGAGCGCACACGTTCTGGGTCTACACCCATGTGCCGAACGGCTGGCCCGGGGATCTCACCGACTCCGTCGAGCGCCAGATCGAACGGTTCGCGCCGGGGTTCCGCGACCTGGTCCGGGCCCGCCGCGTCACCACACCCGCCGACCTGGAAGCCGCCAACGCCAACTACGTCGGCGGCGACATCGCCTGCGGCAGCGCTGCCGGTCTCCGGCTGTTGACCCGCCCGCGGCCGAGCTGGACACCGTACGCCACCCCGGACCCCGCGGTCTTCCTGTGCTCGGCGGCGACGCCCCCCGGCCCCGGAGTGCACGGCATGTGCGGCTACCACGCCGCCCGCGTCGCGCTATGGCGCCGGTTCGGCGTACGTCTCCCACTCGTGCCGGGCGACCCAGAGGGGGCGGCGTAGTGGACTGGTTCACCGCCGAGCACAGCTGGCTTGCCCGCATGCTGTTCCAGCGGTCTCTGGCTGCGGTGTACGTCGTCGCGTTCGTCGTGGCCGCGAACCAGTACCGGGCACTGCTCGGCGACCACGGGCTGACACCGGTACGACGGTTCGTGGCCCGGGTACCGTTCCGGCGCGCACCCAGCGTGTTCCACTGGTACCACTCCGACCGGTTCTACCTTGCGGTCGCCTGGGGCGGGGCGGTGGTGGCGCTGGCGACCGTCGCCGGGCTCACCGACGTGCTCCCGCTTCCCGCAGCCATGCTCGTCTGGGCCGTGCTGTGGCTGGCGTACCTCTCGATCGTGAACGTGGGCCAGGTCTGGTACGGGTTCGGGTGGGAGTCGCTGCTGCTGGAGACCGGGTTCCTCGCGGTGTTCCTCGGCAACAACTCCACCGCAGCACCAGTACTCACCCTGTTCCTCCTGCGCTGGTTGCTGTTCCGGCTCGAGTTCGGCGCAGGTCTGATCAAGATTCGCGGCGACCGGTGCTGGCGCACCCTGACCTGCCTGGACTACCACCACGAGACCCAGCCGATGCCCGGGCCGTTGAGCTGGTACTTCCACCACCTGCCAGCACGGCTGCACCGCGTCGAGGTGGCAGCGAACCACTTCACCCAGCTGATCGTCCCGTTCGGACTGTTCGCGCCGCAACCTGTCGCGGGGGTCGCCGCCGCGGTGATGATCGTGACCCAGCTGTGGCTCGTGGCCAGCGGCAACTTCTCCTGGCTGAACTGGCTTGCGATCGTGCTCGCGCTCTCGGTCCTGCCTGATCAGTGGCTGGCACGGGTCTGGCCGGGCAGCGCGCCGTACGGCGAGGTGGGGACGTCACTGCCGTTCTTGGGTGCGGTGGTGGGCGTCACCGCTTTTGTGGTCGCACTGAGCTACTTTCCGGCGGCGAACATGCTCTCCTCCCGCCAGCAGATGAACACCTCGTTCAACCACCTGCACCTGGTCAACTCCTACGGGGCCTTCGGCAGCGTCACCAAGACCCGGTACGAGGTCGTGGTGGAGGGGACGCGGTCCCGGCGTCCCGACGGCACCGCCGTCTGGTCGGAGTATGAGTTCAAGGGAAAGCCCGGCGATCCCGCTCGACGGCCGGCGCAGTTCGCGCCGTACCACCTGCGTCTGGATTGGATGATGTGGTTCGCCGCACTGTCTCCCCGGTACGCCGAGCCCTGGCTCCCCGTCCTGGCGCGTCGGCTGCTGGAACGGGATCCGCAGACCCGCAGACTCCTGCGGCGCGACCCGTTCTCCGATGCCGAGCCGCCGTGTTTCGTGCGGGCCCGGCTGTATCACTACCGCTTCACTACCTGGGGCGAGCGTCGCGCGACGGGGGACTGGTGGGTGCGGCGACCGATGGGGACCGTCCTGTCGCCGGTTGCCGCTGATCGGTGAAAACGGCCGGCGTCCCGGCCGCATCGCTGTTGACACCGCATACGTGCGCCCCCAGACTGGGACTGTTCATCCACAGTGAACGCCGCCTCGGGGACCAGGAGGCAGTCGATGCCGGACGTGCGGAGCCGCCCCGCGCATCTGATGATGCCGAACTCCCCGCCTCCTCCGGAATCCACGGCGGTGGACTGGCAGCAGGTGTGCCAGGAGTACCTGCCCCTGGACCGTTGCTACCTTGACACTGCCTGCAAGGGAATCCCCGCACCGGAAGTGGAGGCGGCGGTCCGGGACCTCTGCCGTCTGCTGCGGGTGCCACAGGGCCGATCCGCCACCGAAGACTCCGTGACGTTGATCGAAAGCGCGCACGCCGCGCGCCAGGAGGCGGCTGCGCTGATCCACGCGGACCCGTCCGAGATCGCCCTCGTCGACAGTACGCAGAGCGGCATCATTACGGCGCTGGACGCGATCGGTCTCAGCAAGGGGGACGCGGTTGTGACCAGTGACCTGGAGTTCCTGGCGTGCCTGGTTCCGCTTCGGGGCCTCCAGTCACAGGGGGTTGAGGTGGTGGTGGTTCCGCACCGACGGGGATGCGTGTCAGCGACCGACATTGCGGACGCCGTCACCGCACGCACCCGTGTCGTGGTCCTCTCTTCGGTGCAGGAAGTCACCGGAGAGCTGCTTGATCTGGCTTCGTTGTCCCGATTCTGTCGAGCCGAGGGGGTCTACCTCGTCATCGACGCGGCGCAACATGTGGGCCCGACACCCTTGGACGTGGAGCAGACGCCGGTCGACTTCCTCGCCGTGGGTGGCCACAAGTGGCTGTGTTCGCCGTTCGGGCTGGGTTTCCTCTACGTGCGTCCCGAACTGGTGGGCCGCTTGCAGCCCACGCTTCCGGGATACATGGCACTCGCCACGCCGGATGCCGGATGGGCGGCATTCCTCGCCGACCCCCACCGGTCGTGGAATGATGCGCCTCCGCTGGCCACCGACGCCCGTCGCTTCGAAAGGGGCGGAACCCCCAACAGTGTTGGCGCCACTGCGTTGGCGACGTCGATCGCCGCCCTCCGAGAGATCGGGCTGTCTCGCATCCAGGAGCGGACCCGTATGCACGTGTCCCGTCTCAGCGCAGAGCTGACCGAACTCGGGCTGGCGCTCACCACACCGGAAGCCTCCGTCGGACGCAGCGGCATCGTGTCCCTCAGCACCGGACGGGGAGCGGAGGAGGACCAGCGGTTGCTGACGCGGCTGCTCGACGACGGGGTCAGCGTGTCCCTGCGGTACGCCGCCGGAGTCGGCGGGCTGCGCGTCTCGCCGTACTTCTACACCACCGATGACGACGTGTGCCGCTTGGTTGAGGTGGTACGCCGGCACGCGCGCTCGCTCATCAGCGGGGGACGAGAACACCAACACTCCCGCGGAGGTAACGATGGCTAGTGCAAGTGCGTCACCGGTATTGAAACGTGACCTCCGGGGCCTGCAGAGTTACGCAACGATTATCGGGACCCTGGTCGGCTCGGGGATCTTCGTCGTCACCGGCCAGGCCGGCGCCGATGCTGGGCCGGGCGTCATCATCGCCTACCTGATCCTTGCCCCGGTCATCCTGTCCACCTCGATGGCCTACAGCATCTACCTGAGCACGCCGCTGGGTGACAAGCCCGGCGGCGCCTATCTGCACATTTCACGGACGCACGGGTTCTATTTCCTCGGCTATATTCTCGGCTGGCTGAAATGGGTCGCATTCATCGGTGCGCTCGGTGTTCTTGCCCAGTCGTTCGCCCAGTACCTCACATTCTTCTTCCCCAACATCAACACCACACTGGTGGGAATCGGCGTACTGGTTCTGTTCTACCTGCTGAACCTCATCGGGGTGCGGTACTTCGGATGGGCGCAGGCATTGATGTTTCTGGTGCTGATGGCCTCCATCGTCGTCTTGGTGGTACCGGGGCTGTTCGCCATCAAGGGCTCCAACCTGAGTCCCGTGTTGCCGTTCGGCTGGTCAGGGATCGTGGCCGTGGTGGCCCCGTTGTTCTTTGCCTACGCCGGGTTCGAGTCACTGGCCCAGACCGCGGGGGAGACCCACAACGCCCGGCGTACACTTCCCCGGGTCTTCGCGTTGGGGGTAGGGGCCTCGGTGCTGATCTACGTACTCATGTCGCTGGTCGCCTTCGGTACCGTGCCCTACCAGGAGTTGGCCCAGTCTGAGCGCGCGATGGCCGACGCCTCCGCTGTGTACCTGCCCTTCTGGGGGGCGGCGGTAGTCGTGATCGGCGCCATCATGGCGTTCACGACGTCGATCAACTCGACGTTGATGGTGCCCTCCCGACTGCTGTACGTGCTTGCGGATGACCGTGTCGTTCCGAGGTTCCTTGCGCATATCAACCCGCGGTTGCGTACCCCCGACGTAGCGCTCACCATCTCCACCGCAGTCGGCATCTTCTTGTTGTCGACCCAGACGCTTGAGTACATGCTCAACGTCGCCCTCCAGGCGCTCTTCCTGCTGTATGGGATTCATAGCCTGACGATGGCGGCGCTGCCGTTCATCCGGAGCCAACTGTTCAAGCGCGCCAATGTGCAACCGCCGCGGTGGTTCCTCGTCGCCGCCGGGCTGTTCTCGGCGGGGTGCATGGGGTACCTCACGTTCCAGACGCTGCCCTCGGTCATCGTGTTGCTGGCGGTCTGGGTGGGCGTCGGAATTGTCTTGTACGGCATTGCCCGATGGCAGGGACATCGAGAGGGGTTCGACTACCAGCGGCGACTGGTCGAGGAGTGGGCGGACGAGCCGGAGTGCACCCGTGCCGGGCCGGTGCCGTCTGTGTAACAGCCGTGCGGAGTGCAGCAGCATGAGGTGGGTTCGAGGAGTGAGAGGGTGTTGATGAACATGTCGCCGGAGGAGTTCCGCATGCGGTTCCCCATGCTGGAGGACGTGACGCACCTGGCCAGTTGCAGCCAGGGGGCGCGCTCGATCGAGCTGGACCAGGCGATCGGGCGCATGATGGACTCGATCAGCCAGCAGGGGGCTCCGTGGCCGATGTGGATGGCAGAGGTCGAAAAAGCACGACAGTTGTTCGCCGAGTACATCCATGCCGATGCCGAGGAGATCGCGGTGGTGCCGAACGCGTCGATCGGGGCTTATCAGGTCGCCTCGGCGCAGGAGTACTCCCGGCACCCAAGGATCGTCTCCACCGAGATGGAGTTTCCGTCGGTGGGCCAGGTCTGGGCGGCGCAGGCGCGGCACGGAGCGAAGATCGAGTACGCCGGGGAGGCCGACGGATACGTCGACGTCGCCGCGTACTCTTCGTTGGTCGACGAGTCCACCGCGTTGGTGTCGGTTCCGCTGGTCAGCTACAAGAACGGGGCGCGCCTGCCGGTGCGGGAGGTGGCCGGCATCGCCCATCACGCAGGAGCACGCGTGTTCGTCGACGCCTACCAGGCAGCGGGTGTCCTGCCCATCGACGTACGCTCCCTGGACTGCGACTACCTGGTGACGGGCAGCTTGAAGTACCTGTTGGGGTTGCCGGGGATCGCGTTCCTCTACATTCGCAACGGTGTGTCGGACCAGGTTGAACCGAGTCTCACCGGCTGGTTCGGGAGGCCGGACCCGTTCGACTTCGACCCACGTGGCACCGCGTTCCCGCCGCAGGCCCGCCGGATGGAGACCGGCACCCCGTCGATCCCCTCGGCGTTCGCCGCCACCGCCGGGCTGGGGCTTCTCACCGGCCTGGACGGAGAGACGGCCTGGCACCACGTCCGTTCGCTGGTGGAGACGACGGCAGCGCGGCTGGAGGAACAGGGCATCCCGCTGTACTCTCCGCGCAAACCCGACCTGGTCGGTCCCCAGGTCGCCGTACACACTGCAGATGCTGAGGACCTCGGCGACTTTCTTCGCAACCGGCGGATCTTCGCCAGCCCCCGCGGGAACGCCGTACGGCTCTCGTTCCACTACTACAACAACGCCGGGGACGTTGAGGCGTGCGTCCGCGCGATCTGCGACTACCCGGAGTTCAGCGCAGCACCACGATCCTGAAAACGAGGGAGGACAGATGGGAGTTCATGTACGTCGACGGGCCCAGGCGAGTTGGCATGGCCAGGTGGAGTCCGGGGGCGGACGCGTCCGGCTCGGAAGTGGAGCGTTGGACGCGGACTACTCGCTGCGCTCGCGAACCGACGCCGATCAACCGGCGGGCACCAACCCGGAGGAGCTGGTCGGTGCCGGACTGGCTGGATGTTTCGCCATGTCGGTTGCCAACCTGCTTGAGGAGGCCGGCTACGAGGGGGTCGACGTTCGTGCCGACTCCGTGGTTCATCTCGACCAGACCGACTCCGGGTTCTCCCTCAGCAGAGTCGCGCTGACCGTTTCCGGCGGCGCAACCGGCCTGCCCCCGCAGGAGTTCGCCGACCTCGCAGCAGAGGCCAAGAGCACCTGCCCCGTCTCCCGGGCGCTCGCGGGCACGGAGATCACCTTGACCGTCGCGGAGACGTGATCGCACATGGTTTCGCGGTACGTCGCCGAGCGGGTGGATACCGGATCCGGCGGCCGGGACGGGATGTCGGAGGTGGTCCGTGACACGTTGACCGCGGAGTTCGGATGCCCGGACCTGTTGCAGTCTCTCATCCGTGTCTCCGGCGCGGGGGAGCCGCACCAGACCGACGACCGGGAGGAGGTCATGTTCATCCTCACCGGGACGGGCACCCTCGCGCTCGGTGGACGGACGCTGGAACTGAGGCCGCAGTGTGGCGTGTACCTTCCACCGGGGTGTAGCTACCGGTTCGCGACCGGGTTCGGCGCGTCGCCGATGGAGTTCGTCCGTATCCGGGTCGCTCAGGGGGCAGCCGCGCATACTGCTGTGGGCACGGCGCATGTCCGTGCGTTGGAGGACTGCGAAGGCGGGTCAGCGACGGGCGGACGCGACTTCCGGGTTCTGGCGGATGCGAGCACCGGGTTTGCCGCCGGGACGATGTTCATCGGCAATGTCCCGGCTGGGCCCCCTGCCCCCGTCCACTACCACACCTACGACGAGGTCATCTACGTCCTGGCCGGCGAGGGTGTGCTGCACATCGACGGCGAGCACCATCTCGTCGCCCGGGGAAGTTGCTACCACCTCCCGCCCCGCGTCCTTCACCAGGTGGAGAACACCGGGACGACGACGTTGCAAGAGCTCGGTGTTTTCATCCCCTCGGGCTCGCCTGCTGCCGCCTACCTGCCGGACGGCACGAGTGCGTATCCCGGCCAGCCCGACGACCCCCAGGGTTCGACCGGACAGGGTTAGTAGCTCGGGGGCGTGACCGACATGATGTAGCGGGCCGGGCGGTCTCCAGTGTTCTCGTAGACGTGGGGGTGCCGGGAGTCGAAGTAGCAACTGTCTCCCGGGCCGAGGATGAACTGCCGGGAGTCGATGGTGACGGTTACCTGCCCCGTGACCACCACCAGGCACTCGTGCGCGGAGTGTGACCACGGCTCCGACGCCGAGCGTGCATGCGGTTCCAGTGTTCCCTCGAGCATCTCCATCGTCCCGGTCGTCGGTGACAGTCGTGCGTACCGGACACCGCCTTCACCGACCTCGGCTCGTTCATCCGCCCGGATCAGGGAGATGTCGTGGTCCTCCTGCGTGAACAGTGAGAACAGCGGGACATTCAGCCCTTTGGCCAGCTTGCGAAGGGTGCTCAGGCTGGGTTCGGTCAGGCCACGCTCGACCTGGCTGACCAGAGCCGGTGACAAACCGGAGGTCGAGGCCAGCTCGCGCAACGACATCCCCCGCTGCTGACGAGTGGCTCGGATCCGGTTCGGAGCGGTACCGACGTCGCCCAGCATGTCAGAAATTGTCTCACGGACATACGCGGCAAAGAGACGGCGATGAGGACATCGACCGATCGTGACCACACTCAGTACACAGAGCCAGACAGTACGCAGGGTCG
>CAYLOC010000102.1:0-2220 GCA_964385195.1 uncultured Nocardioidaceae bacterium | reverse complement strand
CAGACAGTACGCAGGGTCGCAGGATCGGGCGAAACGCATCAAGGCCACCGAGCGGATAAAACGACTCTTCTGCTTTTTGCGTTCTCTATGAGGTCAAGTGCATCGCATTCCATGAAAACCAAGACGGAATTCATCTTGTTCTGGGTTTTCAGTGGGAGTAGCGTTTCTGGATGCTAGGTCAAATGCGTTCCAGCGGGGCCACGACGGAATTCCCCGGTGGGTCGCAGGGAGGGGACTGGGCATGGCTGGCCACTCAGTGACAGGTGCGCTGACGCGCGGAAGTCCGGCGATTGCCGCGCACGGACTGATCGGGGACCTCCAGACGGCAGCCCTCGTCTCCACCGACGGCGACGTCGACTGGTACTGCTGCCCTCGTTTTGACAGCCCCAGCGTTTTCGCGTCGTTGCTGGACCGGGAACGAGGCGGTTTCTTCCGGATCGCGCCGGAGCATTCCGACTATGTGACCAAGCAGCTCTACATGCCCGACACCGCGATCCTGATCACCCGGTTCATGTGCGCCGAGGGAGTGGGCGAGGTCGTGGACTTCATGCCGGTGGAGGATCCCGCCCGCGTCAGCGACCATCACACGTTGGTGCGGATTGTCCGGGTGGTTCGCGGCCGGATGCGCTTCGTCGTCGACTGCCAGCCGCGGTTCGACTTCGGCCGGTCGTCACACCGGGTACGGATCGAGCCCGGGGGCGCGATATTTGTGCGCGACACCGAGGTCGCCGAGGTGGCCGGGCTCACCCTGCATACCGGAATGGCTCTGCGCGCGCACGGTGACGGTGTTCGCACCGAGGTCGACCTTGGTGCGGGTCAGAGCCGGGGCGTGGTCCTTGAGTCCGGCGTTACCGGGCCGCCGCACCGGCTGGACCCGGCGCAGGTGCTGCAGTCGCTGGAGGATACCGGTCGCTACTGGCGTGGGTGGCTGAACCGGTCGTCGTACCAGGGGCGTTGGCGGGAGCAGGTGAACCGCTCGGCAATGACGTTGAAGCTGATGACCTACGCTCCCACCGGCGGCCTGGTCGCTGCACCCACGGCCGGACTCCCCGAGGAGGTGGGGGGTGAGCGCAACTGGGACTACCGGTACACCTGGGTTCGGGACGCCTCCTTCTCGGTGCACGCTCTGCTGGGCCTCGGCTACACCGAGGAGGCACAGGCGTTCGCAAGGTGGGTGGCGGCCCGGGTGCGCGACGGCATGGAGCAGGATACGCCGCTGCGGATCATGTACCGGGTCGACGGTGCGCCTGACCTTGAGGAAGAGGAACTCTGGCACCTGACCGGGTACCGAGGCTCACGGCCGGTCCGGGTCGGCAACGGCGCCGCCGGACAGCTGCAACTCGACATCTATGGTGAAGTGCTGGACTGCCTGGCGCTTTCAGACTGCCAGACGGCCGCGTTGAGCAACACCGACTGGTCCGGGGTCACCAGGGTTGTCGACTGGATGTGCGCGCACTGGGACCAGCCGGACGAAGGAATCTGGGAGACTCGCGGCGGGGCCAGGAACCACACCTTCAGCCGCCTCATGTGTTGGGTGGGGTTCGACCGAGCCATCCGGCTGGCAACGTCGCACGGCTGGCCCGCCGACGTCCCTCGCTGGGTGCGCGAACGCGACCGGGTCTACCACCAGATCATGGATCGAGGGTGGAGTCCCGACCGCGGTGCGTTCGTGCAGCACTACGACGGTGCGGTGCTGGACGCGTCGCTCCTGCTGATGCCTGCGACCGGCTTCATCGCTCCTACCGACCCGAGATGGCGGGCCACCCTGGACGCCATCGGTCGTGAACTCGTCTCGGACAGCCTCGTGCACAGGTATGACCCCGCGACGGCGCCGGATGGACTGAGCGGAGGTGAGGGGACATTCTCGCTGTGCACATTCTGGTACGTCGACGCGCTTGCACGCACCGGCCGTGTTGAGCAGGCACGGTGGACCTTCGAGAAGATGTTCAGCTACGCCAACCATCTGGGGCTGTACGGCGAGGAAGTCGCGCTCACCGGAGAGCAACTGGGCAACTTTCCGCAGGCTTTCACCCACTTGGCGCTGATCAACGCCGCCCTGGGGCTCGACAGCATGCTCGACCACCAACCCGAGCCGCGGTTCGACGAGGAGGACAGGGCGCGCCTGCTGGGTGTGCAGCAGGCTTCCGTGTCACCAAGAGCGGGAGCTGACGCGTCGACCGTGGCGGGTGGACCGATCACCACCCCGGTGCCGATCGTTGC
>CAYLOC010000101.1:0-11217 GCA_964385195.1 uncultured Nocardioidaceae bacterium | reverse complement strand
CTGGAAGGCAACCTGTGCCGCTGTACCGGCTACCAGAACATCGTCAAGGCAGTGATGAGCGCCAGCGGAGGTGAGTCGGCATGACGACGGTGGAGGAGCGCCCCGCACGGGAGATCGGCAGTCCACGGACTCGCAAGGAGGACCGGCACCTGATCACCGGGCACACCCGGTGGACCGACAACATCACCCTCCCGGGGATGGTGCATCTGGCGATGGTGCGCAGTCCGTTCGCCCACGCCCGGATCACCTCGATCGACCTCTCGGCCGCCAAGAAGGCCCCGGGAGTGGTGGCCGTCGTCAGCGGAAGGGATGTCGCCGACGAGCAGGGCCCCGGCCTGCCGAACGCCTGGCCCGTCACCCCGGACCAGAAGGCTCCGCCGCACCTGCCGATCGCTGTCGACACCGTCAACTTCGCCGGCGAGATCGTCGCAGCGGTGGCGGCCCGGTCGGCCAAGGAGGCCCGGGACGCCGTCGAGCTCGTCGACGTGGAGTACGACGAGCTGCCGGTCGTCTCCGACCTCGCGGAGGCGGCAGCGGACAAGCAGGTCCTCTACCCCGACCTCGGCACCAACATCTCCGCGCACTTCGTGCTGGACTCCGCCGACGCGGGGACCGGCGGGAACGTGGAGGAGGCGATCAGCGAGGCCCGCGCCAACGGCGTGGTCGTGGAGCGGACGCTGCGCCAGCAACGGCTGGTGCCGGCGTACATGGAGCCGCGGTCGGTGGTGTGCGACCCGACGGGGGAGCAGATCACGTTGTGGTCGGC
This sequence comes from uncultured Nocardioidaceae bacterium, assembly GCA_964385195.1. Taxonomy (GTDB): domain Bacteria; phylum Actinomycetota; class Actinomycetes; order Propionibacteriales; family Nocardioidaceae; genus CAYLOC01. The sequence goes on along the minus strand of CAYLOC010000101.1, from coordinate 10,451 downwards.
GACGCAGATCCCGCACATCCTCCGGCTGATGCTGTCGATGACGCTGGGCATCCCCGAGACGAAGCTGCGGGTGGTCGCCCCCGACGTCGGCGGCGGCTTCGGCGGCAAGCTGCAGGTGACCCCCGAGGAGGTCATCACGCTGGTCATGGCCCGGCGCCTCGGCAAGCCCTGCAAGCACACCGAGACCCGCAGCGAGGCGATGCAGGTCGGCCACCACGGCCGCGACCAGATCCAGCACCTGACGATCTGCTCCACCAAGGACGGCACGGTGACCGGCCTGAAGGTGGAACTGCTGGCCGACATGGGCGCCTACCTGGCGCTGATCGGCGGCGGCGTGCCGGTGCTCGGGGCGTTCATGTACAACTCGATCTACAAGTTCCCCGCCTACCACTTCTCCTGCAAGCCGGTCTTCACCAACCACAACTGGGTCGACGCCTACCGCGGTGCCGGACGGCCGGAAGCCACGTTCGCGATCGAGCGGATGATGGACGAGCTCGCCGCCGAGCTGGGCATGGATCCGCTGCAGCTGCGGGAGAAGAACTGGATCAAGCACGAGGAGTTCCCCTTCTCCACCGTTGCCGGGCTGGAGTACGACTCCGGAAACTACGAGGCCGCGACCGCCCGGGCCAAGGAGCTGTTCGGGTACGACGAGCTGCGCGCGGAACAGCAGCGGCGTCGCGAGTCCGGTGACCCGGTCCAGCTCGGGATCGGGATCTCCACCTATACCGAGATGTGCGGGCTGGCGCCGTCGCGGGTGCTGGGCTCGCTCGCCTACGGTGCCGGCGGCTGGGAGTACGGCGCGGTGCGGATGCTGCCGACCGGCAAGGTCGAGGTGGTCACCGGGTCCAGCCCGCACGGACAGGGCCACGTCACCTCCTGGTGCCAGATCGTCGCTGACCGGCTCGGCGTACCGTTCGAGGACGTCGAGGTGCTGCACGGCGACACGTCGGTCGCGCACAAGGGCCTGGACTCCTACGGGTCCCGGTCGCTGTCGGTCGGGGGCATGGCCGTGGTGGCTGCCGCGGACAAGGTGATCGAGAAGGCCAAGCTCATCGCCGCCCACCAGCTCGAGGCCAACCCCGACGACCTGGAGTTCGCCGACGGGAAATTCACCGTCAAGGGCACCGACTCCCAGATGGCGATCGGCGACATCGCCCTGGCCGCGTTCACCGGGCACGACCTGCCCGACGGGATGGAGCCGCAGCTGGACTCCGACGCCACCTACGACCCGGTCAACTTCTCGTTCCCGCACGGCAGCCACCTGTGCGCGGTGGAGGTCGACACCGAGACCGGCTGGGTCCAGCTCCGCACGTACGTCGGCGTGGACGACTGCGGCAACGTCGTCAACCCGCTGCTGGTCGACGGCCAGGTCGTCGGCGGCATCGTGCAGGGCGTGGCGCAGGCGCTGTTCGAGGGAGCCGAGTACGACGAGTCGGGCACGTTGGTGACCGGGTCGTTCGTCGACTACCTGCTCCCCAGCGCCGCCGACGTACCGTCGTTCATCACCGACCGGACCGAGACACCGGCAACAACCAACGCCCTCGGGGTCAAGGGTGTCGGCGAGGCCGGGACCATCGGCGCGACCCCGTGCGTGGTCAACGCCATCGTGGACGCCGTCCGGCAGTTCGGCGTGAACGATATCGAGATGCCATGCACCCCCGCGCGTGTGTGGTCCGCCATCAACGCAGGAGGTGCCGCATGATCCCCGCCGCTTTCGACTACACCGCCCCCACGTCGGTCGCCGACGCGATCACCGCGCTGGGCTCCGACAGCGAGGAGATCAAGGTGCTGGCCGGCGGACAGTCGCTGATCCCGGTCCTCCGGCTCCGGCTCGCCGCGCCCACCCTGTTGGTGGACCTCGGCCGCGTCGACGGGCTGCGCGGGGTACGCGAGGACGGCGACGCGCTCGTCATCGGGTCCATGACCACGCACGACGAGATGACCCGCGACCCGCTCGTCGCCCAGCATGCGGCGCTGCTGGGACAGGCAGCGGCGACCGTGGCAGACCCGCAGGTGCGGCACCGCGGCACGTTCGGCGGGTCGTTGGTACACGCGGACCCCGCGGGAGACATGCCGGCGGCCGCGCTGGCCATGGATGCGCAGATGGTGATCGAGGGGCCGGGCGGGCAGCGCACGGTCCCGGCCGGTGACTTCTTCGAGGGGCTGTTCAGCACCGCCGTCGGCGAGGATGAGCTGTTGACCCACATTCGGGTCCCGAAGCACCCGAGCTCGGAGTGGGGAAGCCACTACGAGAAGTTCAACCGGGTGGCGCAGCAGTGGTCGATCGTCGCGGTCGCCGCCGCCGTACGACGCGACGGCGACACGATCGCCGAGGCCCGCGTCGGCCTGACGAACATGGGCGCCAAGGCGTTGCGGGCCTCCGGCGTCGAGCAGGCACTGGCCGGCCAGCCGGCCACCGCGGATGCCCTCGCCCAGGCGGCCTCGCACGCGGCCGAGAACACCGAACCCCCCTCGGATCTCAACGGCGACGCGGACTACCGGCGGCACCTGGCGCAGGTGCTGACCCGCCGTGCCCTCCACCACGCCTGCGGGCTCGGAGAGGCGCGTGGCGTAGGTTAGGGACCACAAGCCTGACCGGCGTCGGAGGCACGTTGACGGAGGAGGACTGATGGACCTGACGCACTCGTTCTCGGTGCCGGTGTCGGTGGACACCGCCTGGGAGGCGTTCAACGATCTGGAGCGGATCGCGCCGTGCTTTCCCGGAGCCTCGCTCAGTTCGTTCGACGGCGAGGAGTTCACCGGATCCTGCAAGGTGAAGCTCGGCCCGATCTCGCTGCAGTACAACGGGACCGGGAAGTTCCTCTCCCGCGACGAGGACGCGCACCAGGCCGTGATCGAGGCCAAGGGCAAGGACCGGCGCGGCAACGGTACGGCGACCGCGAACGTCACCGCGTCCCTCACTGCCGATGGCGACGACCGCACCGACGTCACCGTCAAGACCGACCTGTCCATCACCGGCAAGCCCGCGCAGTTCGGCCGGGGTGTGATGCAAGACGTCGGCGACAAGCTGCTGGGTCAGTTCGCCACCTGCCTGGAGAAGAAGCTCGCCGGTGAGCCCGAGCAGGAGGCAGCGCCTGCCTCCACCACTGCCTCCACCGCTTCCACTGCTTCCACCGGCGCCACGGCGGAGGGGGCCGCAACCGCGACGGCCGCAGGGCCCGAGACTGCGGCGGCCCCGCCGGATGAGGCCACGACGGCGGCCAACGGCGCGGCAGGACGGCACCGTGCGGCAGCCGACGCATCGTCGTACACGGGGGGAGAGGCAGCGGCGCTGGACCTCGGGTCCACGGTCGGGCCGATCCTGGTGAAGCGCTACGCGCCGTTCCTGGCCGGCTTCGTGGTGTTGTTGCTGGTGGTCAAGAAGCTCCGGGGTCGGCGCCGTTAGCCAGGTGCCCGAGCGGGGCGACGACCTGGCCTGACTCGGAGCAGACCCAGTGCGGGTCGGGCCCGAGCTCCGGCTCGATGGCCAGGCTGTGCTCGACCGGGTCCGCACAGGCGCCGCAGACCGGCCACCGCTGTGCCTCGTCGAACAGCGCGTCCTGCACGTCCTGGGCGACCAGTCCGTCGATGAAGTCCTGGCCGCGGGTCCACTGGGCCAGCCACCAGCGTCGCTGGCTGACACAGTCCTCGACGACGGAGACCGTGTGGGCGTCGGCCAGCCCCTGAGCGGCCAGGTCTTCGAGCACCAGCGCCCGTGCCTTCAGCAACCGGTCTGCCATGCTCCCCATCCTGTCAGCCCGCCGGTGCGACTCAAGCCGCCTGCGGACCGGCCCGCGGGTCTCCCACGGGGAGCAGGGGTTGCCTGGCACCCTTGAGGGGTGACGTCGAACCCCGTTCCCGGCTCCGGCAGCCTTGAGGTGGTGGCGCTGCATCCCGCCGACGCCGAACGTGCGCAGGAGGGTGGAGCGGACCGGCTGCACGTCTGCGCGATCACCGGCGCAGCCGACGGGACGGCCGCCGACGTCGCCCGGACCCATGCGGTGGAGCCGGCCCGGCTGTCTGCCATCGTGCGGGCCACCGACCTCCCGGTACGGGTCACGCTGCGGCTGAGTGACGGCCTCACCACCTCCGGCGGGGAGTTCACGCGGCTCCGCGGCCTGGCCAGTGACTACCTCTCGCTCGGTGCCGAGGGGATCGTGTTCGGTTTCCTGACCGACGACCTCCGGCTGGACGTTGACGTGTGCGCGGAGCTGGCCGATGCCGTCGACGGCGCGCCGTGGACGCTGGACCGCACGTTCGACCACACGCTGGACCTCGACCGTGCCTGGCGGCAACTGGAGGGGCTTCCCGGACTCGATGCGGTGCATACTGCCGGGTCGGCGCTGGACATGAGTGCCGGGCTGGAGGACCTGCTGGCGTTCCTTCGCCGCCGTCGCGATGCCGCGCCCACGGTCGTCGCGGCGGGCCGGGTACGTGCCGAACACGTTCCGTGGCTGGTGCGCACCGGTGTGACCCGGGTGCATCTGGGGACCGCCGTACGTCCGGACGGCTCATGGTCGAAGGCGTACGTCGATCCGGACTTCGTGCGCTCCTGGCGGACGCTGCTGGACGACGCCTGTGCCCGCGAGGCGCAGCGACGCTCCGACTACGTGGGCTGACCGGCTCGTGGGCATCTACATCGACCCTCCGGTCTGGCCCGCGCACGGCAGGCAATGGGCCCATCTGGTCAGCGACCGGTCGGTGGACGAGCTGCACCGGTTCGCCGCCGCGCACGGGATCCCCCGCCGTGGCTTCGAGCGGGACCACTACGACGTACCCGCGACCGCCTATCCGGCTCTGGTGTCCGCCGGAGCCACCCCGGTGAGCTCGCGTGAGGTGGTCCGGCTGCTGGGTGCGGCGGGTCTGCGCCGGCGGAAGGCCGAGGCGTTGGCCCACCGCGCACCGGGTAACGCGCTGCTGCAGCCACCACGGCTGCAGCGAGGGGACCTGGTTGCGGTGACTGCTCCGGCGGGGCCGGTAGCGGCGGAGGCGCTCTGGGCGGGCGTACGGCGGCTGGAGGGCTTCGGGCTTCGGGTGCGCGTCGGAACGCATGTGCAGGACCGGCACCGGCTGGGGTACCTGGCCGGGGAGGACGCCGACCGTGCCGCGGACTTCACGGCTGCCTGGATGGACCCGGAGGTGGCCGGAGTGGTGTGTGCGCGTGGCGGCTACGGGACCCAGCGGCTGCTGGAGCTGCTGGACTTCCGCCGGCTCGCCGAGGCCGATCCCAAGGTGCTGGTCGGGTTCTCCGACGTCACCGCGCTGCACCAGGCGTTCGCGGAGCGGCTCGGAGTGGTGACGGTGTTGTCGCACGTGGTCACGTCGCTGGGGCGTTCTACCGAGGAGAGCGCGGAGGCGATGCGGACGGTGTTGATGGAACCGGAGGCGGTGACCGACCTGCTGGTGGGACAGCCGGTCAGCACGGTCAACGCCGGTACGGCGACCGGGGTGCTCGTCGGAGGCAACCTCGCGATGCTGGCCTCGGAGGTCGGGTCCGCGTGCAGCCGCGTCGCCCGGGGTGGCCTGGTGGTGCTGGAGGACGTGGACGAGCATCCGTACCGGCTGGACCGGATGGTGACACAGCTGCTGCGCAGTGGTTGGTTCGACGGGGTACGCGGGATCGTCCTGGGCCGGTTCGACCGGTGTGGTGCTCCCGGCGCGGCCGAGACGACGCTGGTGGAGCGGCTGGCCCCACTCGGCGTACCGCTGGTCACCGGCGTCGACCTGGGCCACAGCAACTCCACCATCACCGTGCCGCTGGGACGGCGGGCCACCCTGGATGCGGGCCGGGGGTCGCTCAGGCTGGGGTGATCAGCCGGCCCAGCTCGCGAGCGAGGTTGGCCCGCGCCGGCGCCTCCCACCGTGCCCGGCCGTGCTCGGTGTGGAAGATCCGGTCCCGCCCCAGCAGGTCCCGCAGGATCGCTGCGCGGCCGCTGCGGAACGCGGCGTCGGGGACGGTGTGGTACTCCCGGCGGATCTGCCGGGCGTAGTCGTCGTACCGCGCGGACTCGCTGCCCAGGACGGCGAGGTCGGCGTCGCACAGGACCGCCCCGTTGGCGTCGCCCTCGGCCGGATCGTGCCGGGCGGTCAACCGGACCAGTCGCGCTACCTCCTCGACGGAACCAGGGGCGACGCGGCCGTGCAGGACGTCCGTTGCGAGGACGGCCGAGCGCTCCTCGTTGTCCGCAGCGCCGATGTCGTAGACGGCGTCGTGGAACCACGCCGCGAGCTCGACGCACGCGATGTCTGTTGCCTGGGTGGCCAGCTCGTCGCAGCGAGCGAGAACGGCGTCGAGGTGGCGCACGTCGTGATAGACGCGCCACGGCTCGGCGTACCGGTCGAGCAGATCCGCGTCGATCCGCGACAGGTGTGGGAACCGGCGGCGCCAGCGGCGGTCGAGGGCGGCGACGATCTCCTGCTCGGTTGACACGTTCCGACGGTAGCCTGTCGGCCATGGCTGAACCGACACAGAGTTTCGCGCCGGACTGGTACCCCGATCCGTTCGGGCGGCATGAGCACCGGTACCACGACGGGCAAGGGTGGACCGAGCATGTGGCCGACCACGGGCGGCAGGGGACCGACGCACCCGTGGGGGAGGCGCACGTGCCCACGGTGGACCGGGCAGCGCAGAAGGTGCGCGATGACGTCACGCGCGCGGGGGTCGAGGACACCGGCGTACGTGGCGGCGGCACGTTGTTCACCGAGTCGGTGCTGGTCGTCAACCAGAAGGCCAAGCTGATCGAGGTCAACCAGGAGTTCGCGATCTACGACCAGGACGCGCGCCAGATCGGTGCGGTCCGCCAAGTGGGACAGAGCGGGCTGAAGAAGGCGATGCGGTTCCTGACCGCCTACGACCAGTTCATGACGCACAAGTTCCAGGTGCTCGACGAGCAGGGCCGTGTCGTTCTTGCGCTCACCCGACCCGCCAAGTTCATGAAGTCGCGGCTGGTCGTCTCGGCGGGCGACGGCTCCGAGGTCGGGCAGATCGTCCAGCAGAACGTGTTCGGCAAGATCCGTTTCACGTTGGAGTCCGCGGGCCGGGAGGTGGGCTCCCTCAACGCCGAGAACTGGCGCGCGTGGAACTTCAGCATCCGAGCCGCGGGCGGCGACGAGGTCGCGCGGGTGACGAAGACGTGGGAGGGCCTGGCCAAGACCATGTTCACCACCGCGGACAACTACGTCGTGCAGATCCACCGGGAGCTCTCCCAACCGCTGCACAGCCTTGTCGTGGCGGCAGCGCTGGGGATCGACACTGCCCTCAAGCAAGACTCCCGCGGCTTCAGTTGAGCAGCAACCCGATGCGCGTCCACTGACGGCATCCAGGTCATGGGCGCGTGGCCCGGGCCCACCAGCCGCCCAGTCAGCAGTCTGCCAGGTCCGCCGTGTCCTCGCGGTCGCTTCGCTATCCGTTCGGGATCTGGTGTGCGCCCCAGTACACGCTGGAGGACCGGGTGGTATCGCCTTCCTTGCTCGTTTCGTGCTCCTTGTGCACCGCCCGCGGAATTCGTCCGTCGGTGTGGATGTCGGCGGTGCCCGGCCACGGTGAGTCGGTGGAGATCGGGCCCTCGTCGACCTTCTTGTTGTGCTTGAGGTAGTCGGCGTAGAACGTGATCGGGATCTTCACCTGCTTCTTGTCGTCCCAGTGCAACCGCAACGTGTCGCCTCGCAGACTCCCGGCAATGGGGGCGGACTTGATCGGCATGGGGTTCGGGACCTTGTAGGTGAAGCCGAACAGCCCTTGGATGATCAGCGAGCCGAACGCGGCGTACCCCGGCGTGGGGATCAGCGACAGGCTGGCCACCCCGATGTTCTGGGCGTAGCCGAGGATGTCGTTGGCTCCGCTGAGGTTCACCACAGGCGTGTACGTGACCACCGCGTGTCCGGACACGTATCCGAACTTGTTGATGTGGAACCAGAAGTGCCCCTCCGCGGAGTATCCGCCCTGCAACCACGCATTCGAGCCGTAGTTGACCACGTGCACCGTCCCGGTCCAGAAGGCGGGCTGTGCGTACTCCGGTTTCGATGCCGACGCGGCGAGGGTGGGTTCGCCCGGTGAGCCAGCCGTGCAGCCGGTCAGGATAAGGAGCAACCCGGCGACTCCGGCGAGAAACCGGGTCCGCCGCTTTCTTGTGGACAGATGTTGGTGCGAGAACATATCAACCTCCGCCACACAGCGTGCCGCAGCGGTGGCGTCGGCGTCGTCATCCGAGTGGGGGAACTCGACGTACTCCCGTGGAGGTAGCCGGTGTCCCTGGCCGGTGCCGAGGCGTCAGGTCTACTGGTCACAGAGCACGCGCGGTAGCGGGTGGCGATGGATGACCGCCAATGACGACACGGCTCGGGTCAGCCCGACGTACAGCCGCCGGAGACCGGTCATCTCATCCGGTTCCGCGCCGACGATGTCGGCGGGCTCGACAAGGACGACGTGGTCGAACTCGAGCCCTTTCGCCAGTGTCGCGGGAACCACGTCCACGGAGCTGTCGACGTCGTCGGAGCTGCCGACCACGCTATGCCCGATCCCACGTGCCGAGAGGGCGTTGCCGACGGCGTCGGCCTGTGCGTCGGCGATGACCACGCCGATGGAGCCGGGTGCGAGGGCCAGCCGCTGTACCGTCCCGACGGCCGTCGCGACGGGGTCCGTCGACGCCTCGACGACGAGTTCACCGCGGTGATGGCGTACGGCGATGGGTGTCGACAGCGTGGGGGCGATCTGCGGGAGGAGGCGGGCGGCGAAGTCGAGGACGTCACCGGGCACCCGGAAGCCGGTGGTGAGCTCTTGTACCGCGGCGGCCGACTTTCCGAGGTGGTGCAGGGCGTCGTCCCAGGTCGGCGTCCCCCATGGGGTTGTCCGCTGCGCCAGGTCTCCCAAGACCGTGACCGATCCGGTGGAACACCGGCGTCCGACGGCACGCAGCATCATCGGGGAGAGGTCCTGAGCTTCGTCGAGGACCACATGGCCGACACTCGACGTCCGTTCCACCAGGTCGCGGGCCTCATCGACCAGGACCGCGTCATGGAGCGACCAGGGGGCGCTGCCGGGTCCGCGTGCTGGCCGGGGCCACCGGATGACAGCCTGCTCCTCCGGGGTCAGGATTCCCTCGGCGGCGTCGGCCAGGGCGTCGGCCTCGCCGAGAACGCTCATCACCAACCGCCGGGGATCCACCGCGGGCCACAGCCGGTCGACGTACGCCTTCACCGGTCGACTCCGCGCGACAGCATCGTGCACCCGGTCATCCGGTGCCTCTCCCGCTGCCTCCATCTTCACCAGGATCAGATGGGCCAGGCGGTGGGGGAGCATGCCGCGGCCGGCGCCGTACCGGACGCCACGGTGGGCCAGCTCCTCCAGCACCTCGTTCGCCTGGTACGCCGGTACTCGCCAGCGTCGAGATCCGCGAGGCAGTACCAGCGTGTCCGTCGCCGATCGCACCGAGGCCCACAGCGCACGGCGCAGGACCTGGGCCATCCGGGCGTCTCCTTTGACCCGGGCCGCCGCGGCGGTGTCCCGGCGACGGATGCGAACCTGTCCGACGAGTTCGTCGATCGTGGACTGTCGCGCGTCGATCTCGCCCAGTGCGGGGAGCACATCGGCGATGTAACGAAGGAAGGAGTCGTTGGGTCCGAGGACGAGGACGCCGTGCCGGGTGAGCTGGTCGCGATGCGCGTAGAGCAGGTACGCCGCCCGGTGCAGCCCGACGGCGGTCTTGCCCGTGCCGGGCGCTCCTTGGACGCACAGGCTCGTTGCCAGGTCCGCGCGCACGATGTCGTCCTGGTCGGGCTGGATGGTGGCCACGATGTCGCGCATCGGCCCGGTCCGGGGGCGTTCCACCTCCGCCGCCACGATCCCGCTGATGCCGCTGGTCTCGCTGGTCCCGCTGGTCCCGCTGCCTTCGGTTCCCGTGGCGTCGAGGTGCTCGTCCTCGTACGCGGTGATGGTGCCGCGCGCGAAGCCGAACCGGCGGCGTAACCGGACGCCCATCGGATGCTGGGCGCTCGCCCGGTAGAACGGGCGGGAGACCGGCGCCCGCCAGTCCACCACCATCGGGTCACCGTGTTCGTCACTGACGTGGCGTCGGCCGATGTAGAACCGCGACTCCGTCGAGGTGCGGGTCGGGTCCTCGTCGATCGTGGTGTCCAGACGCCCGAAGAACAACGGGATCTGCGGGTCGTCCTGCAACGCGTGCATCCGCTGGATCAGCGTGGACTTGAGGTACTCGGCGCTGACCCAGTCGCCGCTGAGTCCGGCGTCGAGGTCGGCGGTGCGGGCACGCATGCGCCCGAGTGCTGCGCGGGCGCGGTCGAGGTGGTGCTGTTCGGAGGCGAGGGTGTCGTCGACGGCGGTGGGTGGACACGGGGAATCGGGCCCCGGCGGGGCCTGTTCGGAACTGGGCACCGAGCCATGCTGGCGCAGCGGAGCCGTTCTGTCCACCGGTTTCGCGGCGTCTGCCCGGGGG
>CAYLOC010000100.1:0-11257 GCA_964385195.1 uncultured Nocardioidaceae bacterium | reverse complement strand
CGGAGAAGAAGGCGCCGGAGACACCGGTGACCGCAGTCCCCGACGAGCGGCAGCCGACCAGCCCCGCGACCCAGGAGACCCCTCAGCGGGAGGAGCAGGGACCACCGGCCGCCCCGCCGGAGGAACCACCGGCGGCCGAGCGGCCGACGGCGACCCCGCCGAGCACACCGACCCCGACCGCGCCTCCCCCCAAGCCGGGTCCAGCGCCGCGTCCGCCGCGGCCGCAGCGACCTGCGGCGCGCTCAACCGGCGGGCCGCGGCCGGGGAACAACCCGTTCTCGTCCCAGCAGGGCATGCGCCGTGGTGGTCGCCCGACGCCGGGCCAGATGCCCAGCCGGGCGCCCGCCGCCCGGAGTGGTGACGGGGACCGCGGCAGGCGCAGCGGCGGTGTCCCCGGCGCGCCGCGCCCCAACCCGGCGATGATGCCGAAGCAGTCCCAGTTCTCGGCTCCGGCCGGCCGCGGACGCGGCGGCGGTCCCGGGGGCCGCGGCGGCCCCGGTGGGCCAGGTGGTCCCGGCGGTGGCCGCGGTCGCGGCGGTCCCGGTGGCGGTCGCGGTCGCAGCGGCTTCGGTGGCCGGGGACGCGGCGGACGTGGATCCACCCAGGGCGCGTTCGGCCGTCCCGGCGGTCCCGCCCGGCGAGGGCGGAAGTCCAAGCGCGCACGTCGCCAGGAGTTCGAGCAGATGCAGGCGCCGGCGGTGGGCGGCGTACGCGTCAAGAAGGGGGACGGCGAGACGATCCGGCTGTCCCGGGGCGCCTCGCTGACCGACCTCGCCGAGAAGATCGGCGTCGACGCCGCCCAGCTGGTGCAGGTGCTGTTCCACCTCGGTGAGATGGTGACCGCCACCCAGTCGGTCGGCGATGAGACCCTGGAGATCCTCGGCGCCGAGCTCAACTACAACCTTGAGGTCGTCTCGCCCGAGGACGAGGACAAGGAGCTGCTGGACTCGTTCAACCTGGAGTTCGGTGAGGACGAGGGTGACGAGGAGCAGATGGTCGCCCGTCCGCCGGTCGTCACGGTCATGGGCCACGTCGACCACGGGAAGACCAAGCTGCTGGACGCGATCCGGCACACCAACCAGGTGGCGACGGAGTCCGGCGGCATCACCCAGCACATCGGCGCCTACCAGGTCTCGACCGAGGTCGAGGACACCGACCGCAAGCTGACGTTCATCGACACCCCGGGTCACGAGGCGTTCACCGCCATGCGGATGCGCGGGGCGATGGCGACCGACATCGCGGTCCTGGTGGTCGCCGCCGACGACGGCGTGATGCCGCAGACGGTGGAGGCGCTGAACCACATCAAGGCGGCCGACGTCCCGATCGTGGTCGCCGTCAACAAGGTCGACAAGCCCGACGCCGACCCCGCGAAGGTGCGCGGTCAGCTCACCGAGTACGGCCTGGTCCCGGAGGAGTACGGCGGTGACACGATCTTCGTCGACGTCTCCGCCAAGGCCGAGCAGAACATCGACGGCCTGCTGGAGGCGCTGGTGCTGACCGCGGACGCAGCCTTGGACCTGCGGGCGAACCCCGACCAGGACGCGCAAGGTCTGGTCATCGAGGCGCACCTGGACCGCGGACGCGGCCCGACCGCCACCGTGCTCGTGCAACGCGGCACCCTGCGGGTCGGCGACTCGGTCGTGGCCGGCGCGGCCTACGGGCGGGTGCGGGCCATGCTCGACGAGTACGGCGAGAACGTCGAGGAGGCGGCCCCCAGCCGGCCGGTCATGGTGCTCGGCCTGACCGCGGTGCCCGGCGCCGGGGACAACTTCCTGGCGGTCGGCGATGACCGGGTGGCCCGGCAGATCGCGGAGAAGCGCGATGCACGGGAGCGGGCGGCACAGCTGGCCCGCAGCACCGGTCGGCGTACCCTCGAGGACTTCATGTCCAGCATGGAGAAGGGCGAGAAGCAGGAGCTGCTGCTGATCCTCAAGGGCGACGTGTCCGGCTCGGTCGAGGCGCTGGAGGAGTCGCTGGCGAAGATCGACGTCGGTGACGACGTCAGCCTGCGGGTCATCGACCGCGGGGTCGGCGCGATCACCGAGACCAACGTCAACCTGGCGGCGGCCTCCGACGCGGTCATCATCGGCTTCAACGTGCGACCGCAGGGCAAGGCGCGCGAGGTGGCCGACCGGGAAGGTGTCGACATCCGCTACTACTCGGTGATCTATGAGGCCATCGAGGAGATCGAGTCGGCGCTGAAGGGCATGCTGAAGCCGGAGTACGAGCAGGTGCAGCTCGGCACCGCGGAGATCCGGGAGATCTTCCGGTCCTCGAAGTTCGGCAACATCGCCGGCTGCATGGTGACCTCGGGCAGCATCCGCCGCAACGCCAAGGCCCGGCTGCTGCGCGACGGCGCGGTCGTCGCCGACAACCTCGACGTAGCGTCGCTGCGAAGGGAGAAGGACGACGTGACCGAGGTCCGCGACGGGTTCGAGTGCGGGTTGACGCTTGGTGGGTACAACGACATCAAGATCGGCGACCAGGTCGAGACGTTCGAGGTCCGCGAGATCGCCCGCAACTGACGGGTCCGCCGTCAGATCCCGGAGGGTAGGCGAGGCAGATGCACCGTTGCCGAGGCAGGTTTGCCTTGTAGACGGTGCGTTTGCCCCGTCTACAAGGCAAACGTGACGAGGAGGTTGCGGTGACGTCCCCGCAAGCACGGACCCGCCGTATCGCGGACCGGATCAAGACCGTGGTGGCCGAGATGCTGCAGCGCCGGGTCAAGGACGCCCGGCTGGGTTTCGTCACCGTGACCGACGTCCGGGTCACCGGTGACCACCAGCATGCGTCGGTGTTCTACACCGTGCTCGGCGACGACGAGCAGCGTACGGCGACCGAGGCGGCGCTGGAGAGCGCCAAGGGCCTGATCCGCTCCGAGGTCGGCAAGCAGCTCGGCATGCGGCACACCCCGACGCTGGAGTTCATCTCCGACGTGCTGCCGGAGTCCGCGGCGCATATCGAGGAGCTGCTGACCCGGGTACGGGCCAGCGACGCCGCACTGGCCGCCGAGGCAGCCGGGTCGACCTACGCCGGAGACGCGAACCCCTACAAGCCGAGCGCAGACGCCGACGACGAGGCCGTCGAGTAGCCCGCCCCCATGCCAGAGCAGAGCGGGGTCGTCGTCGTCGACAAGCCCCCGGGATGGACGTCGCACGACGTGGTCGGCCGCTGCCGTCGGCTCGCCGGGACCCGGCGGGTCGGGCATGCCGGCACCCTGGACCCGATGGCGACCGGCGTGCTGCTGCTCGGTGTCGGCCGCGCGACCCGGCTGCTGGGCTACCTCACGTCGACCGACAAGGCCTATGACGCCACGATCCGGCTCGGTCAGTCCACCGTCACCGACGACGCCGACGGCGAGGTGGTCGCCGAGCAGGACGCCTCCGGCGTCGACGACGCCGCGCTGGACGACGCGATGCGGGCACTGACCGGTGACCTGCAGCAGGTGCCGTGCGCGGTCTCGGCGATCAAGGTCAAGGGCGAGCGCGCGTACAAGCGCGCCCGCACGGGGGAGGGGGTCGACCTGCCGCCACGCCCGGTGACCGTCAGCGAGTTCACCGCCCACGACGTACGCCGAGCCGGCAGGGCGGTCCTCGACGTCGACGTACACGTGGAGTGCTCCACCGGCACCTACGTCCGCGCCCTCGCCCGCGACCTCGGCGCAGCCCTGGGCGTCGGGGGGCACCTGACCGCGCTCCGGCGTACCCGGGTCGGGCCGTACCGGGTCGCCGACGCGGTCACCATGGAGTCGCTGGAGCAGCAGTGGCAGGTGCAGCCGCTCGACGACGTCGTCCCGCAGGTGTTCCCGACCTATACCGTGGCCGACGCCCTGGTGGCCGGGGTCCGCAACGGGCGGGCCTTCACCGCCCGCCTCGGCCACGACGGGCCGGTCGCGGTCGTGTCCCCGGCGGGGGAGTTCCTCGCGCTGTACGAGCAGCACGGGCCGGTCGCCAAGCCGGTCGCGGTGTTCGCCCCCGGCTGACCTCGTCAACGATCCGACGCTGGCGCTGCTCCAGCAACGCAGGCGTCGGATCCTTACGCGGTCAGGACTGGGCGAAGGCCGCGTCGAAGGATGCCGTCGGCGGGTCGAACAGCCGCTCCCGGACGTAGGCCAGGGCGGCCGGGGCGCCGGCCAACCGGTCCATCCCGGCGTCCTCCCACTCCACCGAGATCGGACCGTCGTACCCGATCGAGTTCAGCGTGCGGAAGCAGTCCTCCCACGGCACGTCGCCGCGGCCGGTGGACACGAAGTCCCATCCGCGCCGCGGGTCGCCCCACGGCAGGTGGGAGCCCATCCGGCAGTTGCGGCCGTTGCCGACCCGCATCCGGGTGTCCTTGCAGTCCACGTGGAAGATCCGGTCCCGGAAGTCCCACAAGAACCCGACCGGGTCCATCTGCTGCCACACGAAGTGGCTGGGGTCCCAGTTGAGCCCGAACGACGACCGGTGCCCGATCGCCTCCAGCGTGGCCACCGTCGTCCAGTAGTCGTAGGCGATCTCCGAGGGGTGCACCTCCAGCGCGAACCGCACCCCGACCTCCTCGAACACGTCCAGGATCGGGTTCCACCGGTCGGCGAAGTCCTGGTAGCCGGCGTCGATCAGCCCCGGCGGCACGGGCGGGAACATCGCGACGTACTTCCAGATCGAGGACCCGGTGAACCCGCAGACGGTCGGTACGCCGAGGGCCGCGGCCGCCCGAGCGGTCAGCTTCATCTCCTCTGCGGCCCGCTGCCGCACCCCTTCGGGATCGCCGTCGCCCCACACCCGGTCCGGCAGCATCGCGCGGTGCCGCTGGTCGATCGGGTCGTCGCAGACCGCTTGCCCCTTGAGGTGGTTGGAGATCGCCCAAACGCCGAGCCCGTACTTGTCCAGGATGTCGCGGCGGGTCCGCAGGTAGGCGTCGTCCTCGGCCGCCCGCCACACGTCCAGATGGTCGCCCCAGCAGGCGATCTCCAGCCCGTCGTACCCCCAATCGGAGGCCAGGCGCGCGACCTCCTCGAACGGCAGGTCCGCCCACTGGCCGGTGAACAGCGTGATCGGTCTGGTCATTGCTCTTCGCTCCTTTGCGTGTGTACGCCGATGGCGCCCGTGGGCACCTCCGCCCAGCCGCTGGCCTTCTCCGCGCTGGTCTCGACCGCCTCCAGCACCCGCTGGACCTGGAGGCCGTCGTCGAAGGACGGGTGGATCTCCGTGCCGTCGGCGATCGCGTGGATGAGGTCGTGTGCCTGGTGGATGAACGTGTGGTCCCACCCCAGCACGTGACCGGCCGGCCACCAGGCGTCGAGGTAGGGGTGGCTCGGCTCGGTGGCCAGGATCCGCCGGAACCCCGCGGTCGCGGCCGGTTCGGTGGCGTCGTAGAACGCGAGCTCGTTCAGCGACTCCAGGTCGAAGACCAGGCTGCCGCGGGAGCCGTTGAGCTCGATCCGCAGCATGTTCTTGCGGCCGGCGGCGTACCGCGTGGCCTCGAACGTGCCTACCGCGCCGGAGCCGAAGCGGGCGAGGAACAACGCGGTGTCGTCCACGGTCACCTCGCCGGTCTCCCCGGTCCCGTCCGGAAGCGGCCGGTGCTTGACGAACGTCTCGGTGGTCGCCGCGACGCTCCGTACCGGCTCACCGAGCATGAACTGGGTCAGGTCGACGACGTGCGCCCCGATGTCCCCGAGTGCGCCGCTCCCGGCCGCCTCCTTCCGCAACCGCCACGCCATCGGCGCCGCTGAGTCGACCAGCCAGTCCTGCAGGTAGACCGCACGGACGTGCCGGATGGTGCCCAGCCGCCCGGCGGCGACGAGGTCGCGGGCCAGGCGCGCCGCGGGGACGCGTCGGTAGTTGAACCCCACCATCGCCCGGACCCCCTGCGCGTACACGGACCGCGCGGCCGCGGCCATCGCCTCCGCGTCGGCCACCGAGTTCGCCAGCGGCTTCTCGCAGAGCACGTGCTTGCCGGCGGCGAGCGCTGCCAGTGCGATCTCGGCGTGTGAGTCACCCGGGGTGCAGATGTCGACCAGATCGACGTCGGCACGGTCCAGCAGTGCCCGGTAGTCCGTCTCCACCTCGTCCCAGCCGAGGGTGTCCGCGGCCGCCTGTACGGCGGGGGCGGTGCGGCCCACGAGCGCGCGCATCGCCGGCCGCAGCGGGAGGTCGGCGTACACCCGGGGTGCCTCCCGCCATCCGAGGGAGTGGGCCCTGCCCATGAAGGCGTAGCCGACCATCCCGATCCCGAGGGAGGGCTTGTCCGCACCCGCCATCAGGACTCGAAGGCGTAGGGCAGGTACTGGTCGACGTTGTCCTTGGTGACGACCGCGGAGAACAGCGTGAGGTGCTTGGGCACGACCCGCTCCTTCAGCTCCGCCATCCCCTCGCCGAGCACCAGCAGCCGGGCGAGCTGGATCGCCGACGCCGACTGGGTGGAGGGGTAGATGACGTCGGCCTCGACCACGGAGTCACCGGACTTGATGTGGCGCATCATGTTCGCCGACCCGGCGCCGCCGACCATGAAGAACTCGTCGCGGTTCTGGCTCTGGATGGCGGCGAGGACGCCGACGCCCTGGTCGTCGTCGTGGTTCCACAGCGCGTCGATCTTCGGCGCCGCCTGCAGCAGGTTGGTGGTCACCGCGTTGCCCTTGTCCGCGGTGAAGTCCGCCGCGACCTGGTTGCTGACCTTGTAGCCGAACGGCTTCAACGCGTCGGCGAACCCCTTGGACCGTTGCTGGGTCAGCGGCAGGCTGGCGATGCCCTGGACCTCGGCGATCACCGGGTTCTGGACGCCCTTCTCCTTCAACCGCTTGCCGATGTAGGTGCCGGCGTTCATGCCCATGCCGTAGTTGTCGCCGCCGATGTAGGTGCGGTAGGCGAAGTCGTTGTCGAAGATCCGGTCGCAGTTGACCACGAGGATGCCGGCGTCGGCGGCCTTCCTGGCCACGGCGGTCAGCTGCGACCCGTCGAAGGGCAGGATCACGATCGCGTCCATCTTGGCGTTGATCAGCGTCTGCACCTGCGAGATCTGCTGGTTGACGTCGTTGGTGCCCTCGACCACCTGTGCCTTGACGTCGGGGAGGTCCTTCAAGGTGTCCTTGGCGTTGTCGGTGATCGCCGCCATCCACCCGTGGTCGGCGGCCGGCGCGGAGAAGCCGATCTTGACCGTCTTCCCCGACGGGTTGCCGGACGCGGTCGTCTCGTCAGCGGCCGCGGCGGCGGTGGTGCTTGCGGCGTCGTCACCGGTGGCGTTGGAGGTGCACGCGGTCAGGACGGCGGTCCCGCCGATGGCGAGACCACCGGCGAGGAACGAGCGTCGCCGGAGCGACCCGGACGTGCTGGGGGTGTCTGCGGACATGGTTTCTCCTTCTGTACGGGCTGAGTGGGAGGGGAGCGGGGTCACGATCGCAGCTCGGTCCGGGCGACCCGCTGCTGCAGCAGGACGGCGATGACGATGATCGCGCCCTTGGCCACGGCCTGGGTGGAGGTGTCGAGGTTGTTGAGCGTGAAGACGTTGTTCAACGTGGAGAAGATCAGTACGCCGATCACGGTGCCGACGATCGTGCCGCGCCCGCCGGTGAGCAGCGTGCCGCCGATGACGACGGCGGCGATGGCGTCGAGCTCGTAGCCGATGCCGAGGTTGGACGACCCGGCGGTGGTACGGGCGGTGACCAGGACCGCGGCCAGGCCGGCGCAGAACCCCATCAGCACGTACAGCAGCACCGAGTGCCACTTGACGCTGATGCCGGCGAGCCGTGCGGCCTCCGGGTTGCCGCCGACGGCGTAGGTGCGGCGGCCGAACGTCGTACGGTTCAGCACGATCCAGGCCACCACCGCCACCAGCGCGAACACGATCACCTGGGACGGGATGCCCAGCACGTGGCCGTTGAAGAAGTGCTGGAGCGACGGGTCCTCCACGACCTGGGTCTTCTTGCCGGAGATGACCTCGGCCAGGCCCTTGGCGGCGGCCATGGTGGCCAGCGTCATGATGAACGGCACGATCGGGCCGTAGGCGATGAGGACGCCGTTGATGAGTCCGGCGACGGTGCCGACCACCAGCGCGACGAAGACCATGAACCACCAGGACGTGTCCGCGGCCATGTTCTGGGTGGCCTGCGTGGTGGCCCAGACCGAGCACAGTCCGACCAGTGACCCGATGGAGAGGTCGATGCCGCCGCCGATGATCACGAACGTCTGTCCGATGCTCAGCACGCCTGCCACGGCGGCCAGCGCGAGGATGTTGGTGGCGTTCGAGGTGGTGCCGAAGCGGTCCGGGGTGGTGACCATGCCGATCACGCACAGCAGCACCAGCGCCACGAACAGCCCGGTGTGCCGTCCGGCGGGGGTGGCGAGGAAGCGGCGTCGTGGTGCCGGTGGCTCCTCCTGTGGCGGGGGAGTGCCGACGCCCGAGGTGTCCAGATCTGCGCTCATCCGGCGTCTCCGCGGAAGTGCGAGCGCAGCCAGCGGTTTCGTGCAGTGCTCATCGTCAGGCTGCCTCTCCGGTCATGACCAGGTCCAGCACGTCGTTCTCGTCGATGTCGCCGGCGGGTCCGCGGTGGACGACAGCGCCGTCGGCCATCACCAGCACCTCGTCGGCGAGGCCGAGGACCTCCTCGATCTCGCTGGATACGACGACGATGGCCACCCCGCTGTCGGCGAGCGCCCGGATGAGCTGGTAGATCTCCGACCGCGCGCCGACGTCGACTCCGCGGGTGGGCTCGTCCAGGAGCAGCACCCGGCATCCGCGCAGCAGCCAGCGGGCCAGGACGGCCTTCTGCTGGTTCCCGCCGGACAGGTCACGTACGGCGCGGTCGGCGTGGCCGGTCGCGAGCTGCACCGCGTCGAGCTGGCCGGTGGCCTCCCGGCGCTCCTCCCGTCGGCGTACGAAGCCTGCGGTGGCGAACCGCCGCAGCGACGCCACACTGACGTTGCGGTACACCGGTTCCTGCAGCAGCAGCCCTTGCGCCTTGCGCTCCTCCGGGCACAGCCCGATGCCGGCGCGGACCGCGGCGGGCACCGAGCCCCGGCGTACCTTGTGGCCGTCGACTCGCACCGTGCCCGTCCCGGCGCGGCGGGCGCCGTAGATCGTCTCGACCAGCTCGGACCGTCCGGCGCCGACCAGTCCGGCCAGGCCGACGATCTCCCCGGCGCGCACGTTGAGGCTGACGGGGGAGAACTCGCCGTCCCGCGACAGGTTGTCCACCTCAAGTACGACGGGGGCTGACTCGGGCACGCCGGTGCGCTCGGGGAAGGCGTACTCGATCGAGCGGCCGGTCATCAGCTCGGTGAGCCGGCGGGTCGGCGTGTCGCTCACGGGAAGGTCGGTGGCGACGGTGCGGCCGTCCTTGAGCACCGTGATGCGGTCGCCGATGCGCTGGATCTCCTCCAGCCGGTGGGAGATGTAGATGACGGCGACACCGGATGCCTTGAGGTCCGCGACGAGGCGGAAGAGGCTGTCGACCTCCTCGGGGTCGAGGATGGCCGACGGCTCGTCCATGATGATCAGCTTCGTCTGTCGCGACAGGGCGCGGGCCACGGAGACGATCTGCTTTTGCGCCATGGACAGCAGGCCGACCTCGTCGGCGGGGCGGATCTCCTCGTGCCCGAGGCGGGCCAGGAGCTCCTTGCAGCGGGTGGCGGCGGTCCCGCGGCGGGAGAACCCACCACGGGAGAGCTCGTGGCCGAGGTAGATGTTCTCCGCGACGCTCAGCCCGTCGACGAGGTCCAGCTCCTGGTAGATGGTCCCGATGCCGGCGCGGGCGGCGGCCATGGTGCCGGACATCGCGAGGGTGCGGCCCTCCCACTCGATCCAGCCGGAGTCGGGTTTGTAGGCGCCGGAGAGGACCTTGATCAGCGTGGACTTTCCGGCACCGTTCTGGCCCAGCAGGCAGTGCACCTGGCCGGGCTCGACGCGCAGGTCGACGCCGTCCAGGGCGCGCACCCCCGGGAACTCCTTCACGATGCCGTGCATCACCAGCAGTGGATCCGGCGACATGGAAGCAGACTCTGCCCGGACTTCTGTCGGTTGTCAAGCAGAAGTTGAAAACTCAACAGCAACTTTGCCTTGTGCGTCCGGACACATACGCATGGTTAACTATCGGTATGGCGAGTGTGGAGGCCGCCCCCGCCGGGGCGTCGAACGTGGGTGCCGGTGCCTTGTTGCAGTTGCTGCGGTACGGCGGTCCGCACACCCGGTCCGAGCTCGCCGCCCGTACCGGGCTCGCCCGGTCCACCGTCGCCAGCCGGGTCGAGGCGCTGCTGAGCACCGGGTTGCTGACCAGCGCCGGGGAAGCAGCCTCCAGCGGGGGGCGGCCGCCCTCCCGGCTCGCGCTGGACCCGGCTGCCCGTACGGTCGTGGCCGCAGACCTCGGGGCCACGCACGCCACGGTCGCGGTGACCGATCTGCGCGGCGCGGTGCTGGCCGAGCAGACCGAGCCGCTGGACATCGCGCTGGGCCC
Organism: uncultured Nocardioidaceae bacterium; assembly: GCA_964385195.1. Lineage (GTDB taxonomy): Bacteria > Actinomycetota > Actinomycetes > Propionibacteriales > Nocardioidaceae > CAYLOC01. The sequence goes on along the minus strand of CAYLOC010000100.1, from coordinate 828 downwards.
GGAGCCGGTGCTGGACCGGGTGCTGGCGGTGGCGCAGAAGCTGCTGGCGGATACGACGGTCGGCGACACACCGCTTGCCGGGGTAGGCGTCGGCGTACCGGGGCCGGTCGAGTACGCAACCGGCAAGCCCACGAACCCACCGATCATGCCGGGCTGGGACGGGTTCGACATCCCCGCCTACGTCGGAAGGACGTTCGACACCGCCGTACTGGTCGACAACGACGTCAACGTGATGGCGGTAGGAGAGCACACGGTGGGGTGGCCGGGTGTGCAGCACCTGTTGTTCGTCAAGGTCGCCACGGGGATCGGAGCGGGGATCATCTCCGACGGGCGGATCAACCGCGGGGCCCAGGGCACGGCCGGAGACCTGGGGCACGTGCAGGTGCCCGGTGGCGCGGAGCGCCGGTGCCGGTGCGGCAACATCGGCTGTCTCGAGGCGGTGGCCGCCGCGCCGGCGCTGGCGGAGAGCCTGCGTGGGCTCGGCCGGGACGTGGGCGACGGGGAGCAGGTGATCGAGCTGGTCCGCGGCGGCGACCTGGAGGCGATCGGAGTGCTACGCCAGGCCGGCCGCGACATCGGAGGCGTGCTGGCCTCATGCGTGAGCCTGCTCAACCCCTCGGTGATCGTGCTCGGCGGCAGGATGGCGGCGGTCGGGGAGTACCTGCTCGCCGGTGTCCGCGAGGTGGTGTACCGGCGTACCCTGCCGCTGGCCGCACACCGGCTTCAGATCGCGACCTCCAAGACCGGCAGTCAGGCTGGCGTGCTGGGTGCGGCTGCCATGGTCGTCGACTCCGCGCTGTCCGCAGACGCCATCGACCGCGAGGTGGC
>CAYLOC010000099.1:8078-11350 GCA_964385195.1 uncultured Nocardioidaceae bacterium | reverse complement strand
CTCAACGAAAGGGGGGGTCGGCGTGGTTACTTCAGCAGCAGGACGCCGATCCGGCGTCCGGCGACCAGCACCCCCGCCGTCCCCATGGCGGTGAGGTAGGCAAGCGAGATCAGCGCCTCCGGACCGACGGTGCCGAGCGCGAGCGCGCGCTCCAACGCCACCCCCTGGTACAGCGGCGTACAGCGCACCACCCACTCCAGGGCGCCCGGGTAGGTCGAGATCGGGTAGAACGTCGCGGAGAACAAGAACATCGGCAGGATCGCCAACTGCACGAACTCGAAGTCCTGCCAACTGCGCATCCAGGTGGTCATCGCCATTCCGACCCCGGCGAACGCGTACCCGATCAGCAGCGTCACCGGCCACGCCAGAACGAACCACCAGGAGTGCACCAGCCCCATCGCCAGCATCACGAGGGTGAACACCGCGGAGTAGATCCCGCCCCGCAACAGCGCCCACGAGATCTCTCCGCGGGCGACGTCGGTGGGACGCAGCGGTGTCGCCAGCATCGCGTCGTAGAGATGGGCGTACTTCATCCGGAAGAAGATGTTGTACGTCGAGTCGAACAGCGCGCCGTTCATCGCCGACGCGGCGAGCATCGCGGGCGCGACGAACTCGACGTACGTCGCCTCCCGGCCACCGCCGAGGTCGAACGAGCCGACCAGGTGTCCGACCCCGATCCCGATGGAGAACAGGTACAGGACCGGCTCCAGCATGCCGGTGCAGAACACCACCCAGCTGTTCTTGTACACCAGGTAGTTGCGTTCCACCACCCGCCACTGCCGGGCGCCGAACACCGGCAGCACGCGCGGGCCGAGCGTGCGCGCCCCCGTGGTCGCCATCACCGTGGCCCCCTCACGTGGCCAACCGCCGCTCGAACCCGCGGATGCAGAAGACGGTCCCCGCCACCAGCCATGCCACCAGGTAGACCGCGTGCAGCGCCGCGAGCCAGCCGTCGACGTGGCCGAGGGTCAGCATCCGGGTCAGGTCCACGCCATGCCAGATCGGGGTCAGGTAGCACAGCCAGGTGACCACCGTCGGCAGCTGGGTGACCGGGAAGAACGCACCGCTGAACAAGAACATGGGGATCAGCCCCAGCCGGAAGATCAGCGAGAAACCGGACTCGTTGCGCATCCGGGCAGCGATCCCGGCAATCGGTGCAGCATGCGCCAGGCCGAGGAGCACCACCACCAGGGACGCGAGCACGCCGCCCCACCAGACCTCGAGCACCCCGAAGGCGGCGATCACACCCAGGAAGACCGCGCAGGTCGTGAAGATGCGGAACGCGATGAACCCCAGCTGCCCCGCCACGATGTCGGGCACCCGCAGCGGCGAGGCGGCCATCGAGAAGAACGACTTGTGCCACTTGAAGCCGCCGTACACCGGGTAGGTCGACTCCCCCACGGCGGTCATCATCGCCGTCGTCGCCAGCAGCCCGGGTGCGATGAAGGCGAGGTACGACGGCGCGTCCAGCGAGCCGGTCGCCGGCCCCTTGTCAACGAACGAGCCGAGCCCCACCCCCATCGCGGCGAGGTAGAGCACCGGCATCAAGAAGCTGGAGATGGCCGAGCCTCGCCAGGTACGACGGAACACCGTCACCCAGTACGCGACCAGCCGTGGGCTCAGCCGCGGCGAGAAGGCGTCCAGACGAGATGCCATCGCTTCGCTCCTCGCCCGCCCTAGTCGACCAGGGTCCGGCCGGTGAGCCCCAGGAACACGTCCTCCAACGTGGCGCGCCGGACCAGCGTCGAGTGCGGGTTCAGCCCCCGTTCGTAGACCGCAGACACGGTGGCGTCGCCGTGCTCGGTGTACAGCAGCAACCGGTCGGGCAGCACTTCGACGCGGTCGGCAAGGTCCTCGACCTTCGGGGCCATCGTCTCGTTCTCGCCGATGCCGAACCGCAACTCGGTGACCTCGCGGCTGGAGTGCCGCCGGATCAGCTCCGCGGGTGAGCCCTCTGCGGCGATCCGGCCCTGGTCCATCACCACCAGGCGGTCACACAGCTGCTCGGCCTCGTCCATGTAGTGGGTGGTGAGCACGAGCGTGACGCCTTGTTGTTTCAGCCGGTACAGCCGGTCCCACACCTGGTGGCGTGCCTGCGGGTCCAGCCCCGTGGTCGGCTCGTCGAGCAGCAGCATGTCGGGAGAGTTGACCAGGCTGCGGGCGATGGTGAGCCGGCGCTTCATGCCGCCGGAGAGCTCATCGACCTTGACGCGAGCCTTCTCGGTGAGCTGGACGAACTCCAGCAGCTCGTCGGCGCGGCGGCCCGCGTCCCGGCGGCTCATCCCGAAGTAGCGCCCGTATACGACGAGGTTCTCCCGCACCTGCAGCTCGTCATCAAGCGTGTCCTCCTGCGGGCACACCCCCAGCCGGGCCCGGATCTGCGACCCGTGGGTAGCGGGGTCCAGCCCCAGGATCTGCAGCGTGCCCGCGGTGACCGGTGAGACGGCGGCGATCATCCGCATCGTCGAGGACTTCCCGGCCCCGTTGGGCCCGAGGAAACCGAACGCCTCGCCGTACTGCACGGACACATCGATGCCCTTCACGGCCTCGAACGTCCCGTAGCTCTTGCGCAGGGCTCGTGCCTCGATCATCGGCGACGCGTGATCCGTCGTCGACACAGCGACGCGTCCCCCCGAGGGGTGCATCCCATCCTCGTCGCAGGGTGTGGATCTCACGGACAGACAGGTTAGTCCGGCCCGCCGACGCCTCCCAACCGGTTTGCTGAGGGGCCGTCCGCGGACCGCTCGGGCGGCCCCGGAGGCACCAGGTGGAGCCGTTCGGCCCAGCCGAGAACCTGACCCCGCACGAGCCTCCAGACCAGCAGCGCGACCAGCACCGAGACCAGCCCGATCACCGCCCCGCCGACGATGTCTTGCACGTGGTGGACGTGGGCCGCTACTCGTGCTGCTCCCACGCACAGCGCCAGGACGAACAAGACGCCGCCGACCCACCGCCGGTACACCACCACCAGCAGGGCGACCGCGACCGCCAGGGACGTGTGGTTCGACGGGAAGCCGTTGTCGGGCTCGTGCGGGAACAGCGGCTGCACCGACGGGTCGGCCACGAACGGCCGCGGGTCGGTGTGCACGGCACCGGCGATCTGGATGAGCACCAGGACCACGACCAGCGTCACGACCCCCTGCACGACCAGCGCGACCTTGTCCCGGCGGGGCAGCAACAGCCACACCACGACTGCGGCCGCGACGAGCAGGTACGGCAGCACCCGGGCGGTGAAGAGGATCAGCGAGTCCATGGCATCAAGGATGCCGGAA
>CAYLOC010000099.1:0-7978 GCA_964385195.1 uncultured Nocardioidaceae bacterium | reverse complement strand
AGGATCAGCGAGTCCATGGCATCAAGGATGCCGGAACAACCCCGCGATGCCGGAAGAACCCCGCGTGGTCCGGCAGGACGTCGAACTCGCTGCGGCAGGTCTCGCCGATCGTGGCCGGGTGGGATGGGATGATATGCGGGACCCGTGGGACCCCACGGGCAACCTTTTGCCCGCGTCGCGCGTCCTTGGCCTTGAGGTGAGCGTGGTGACGGCTGTCGGTCGAGCGGGCGAGCTGGCTCGGGAGTGGGAGTATGCGCACAGAGGAGCGCGCACAGTTCGACGCGTTCGTCCGTGCCAGACTCCCGGAGTTGGTGCGCTTCGGGCGCGCGCTGACCGGGTCCACCGAAGCGGCGCAGGACCTGGTCCAGGACGCGTTGGAGCGCACGCTGCTTGCCTGGAACCGGCTGGAGACACCGGACAACCCCGAGGGCTATGTACGCCGGATCATGGTCAACCGCAACATCAGCCTGTGGCGGAAGTTCGGACGCGAGCACCCGACCGATGAGGTGGTGGATCGTGGAGTGGAGGATTCCCCGTTCGATGACGACCTCTGGCAGGCGATCCGTCGCCTGCCTCCCCGGCAGCGTGCGGTGATCGCGTTGCGGTACTACGAGGACCTCTCGGAGGCGGACATCGCACACACGCTCGGCTGCTCGGTCGGCACCGTGAAAAGCCAGGCGTCGAAGGCGCTGGCCAAGCTGCGACAGATCGTTCCCTCCGATGTGTGACCGACCCACGAGCGACCACCCCCCGGCCCCACCGGTGGCCGACCCACCTGAGAGGAGCATGCGATGACCGCGCCGGACCCCGGCGACCTGGAGGACCGTCTCCGCCAGGTACTGCACGGTGCCGCCGGTCACACCGACGCCGACGCGTTGCTGACCACGGTGCACCGGCGGGTACGGCGACGCCGGGCCCGTCGTGCTGTCGCAGGCACCGCGGTCGCCGTCGCGGTCATGGCCGGCGGTGGGTACGCCGTCGCGGCGACCGGGATCGTCGGTTCCAACCAGACACCGGTCGCGGACCAGACGGTGGCGGCGTCCCGGTCCACGCCGCAGCCATCGGCCGTCGAGACTCCCCCTCCAGCCACCGCAACCACACCGGCGCCGGCCACCCAGGCCACCCCGACGCACTCGTCCTCGTCGTCTTCCTCCTCATCCTCTTCCTCGTCCGCCGACACCGGCGACACGGCCGCATCGCCGCCGGCTCCGCCGGCCCGCCTGCAGCTGACCCCCGGACTGGACGTCGGAGCGTCGGTGCATCCGATCTCCCTGACCGCGACCGGTACCGCCCACCAGTGGGTCCTTGCCGCCACCGCCGACGGCTGCCCGGCGGGCGCCTGTGCGACTCTGCTGACCACCACCGACGGCGGGAACTCCTGGACGGCACTCGGGACGTTCCCCGCCCATGCCGTCCCTGCCACGTCGCGCGAGAACGTCCGGTTCGTCCTCGCCGACGGTGGCTACCACGGGTGGGTGTACGGCGACGCGCTGTACTCCACCCACGACGGCGGGAGCACCTGGCAGCGGCAGACCGCGCCCGGGGAGCACGTGTCGCTGCTCGCGGCCTGGGGCAAGGACGTCTACGCCGTGTTCTCCGACCGCACCCAGCAGACGCTGAAACGGTCGCCGGTGACCACGGACGCCTGGCAGCCCGCCGGACCGGATACCGCGTTGGGCCCGATCACCGACCTGGCCCACGCCAGCGGCGCACTGGCACTGATCGACCAGCCGCCGGGCAAGCAGCCTGCCCGCGTCTGGGTCAGCTCCGACCGCGGAGACTCCTGGCGCTGGGCGCAGGGCGCCTGCCAGGGCGACGGGACCCCGCGCAGCCTGTCGACGGCCGGCAACTCGCTGTGGGTGGCGTGCTCTACTACCAGCGGAACCGCGTTGTCCATGACCACCGACGGCGGGAAACACTGGATCTGGGCGCAGGGAAGCTTCCCGGAGAACGTCACCGTCGCCGCCCGGGACAACGACCACGCGATCGTCGTGGGGAACCACAAGTACGGCATCCGGTTGGCGTCCACGGTCGCACCACCTCGGCTGCTACGCACCGATGCACCGCAGGGAGTCACGTTCGCCGGCTTCACCAACTCCAGCACCGGCTACCTTCTCGCCGCCGACGGCACGGTCTGGCACACCACGGACAGCGGGGCCGGCTGGACGCCGTACGAGGTGACGACGCGCTGACGCCGACCCGCTGTCGGCGGCGTCGGGCAGGATGGATGGGGTGAGTACGCCGACCCCTGACCTGCCGTGGTTCTCCGCCCCGACGAGGGAGTGGTTCCGCGGGGCGTTCGAGGCGCCGACCGTCGCGCAGTCCCAGGCGTGGGAGTCGATCTCCGGGGGGCAGAACAGCCTCGTCGTGGCACCGACCGGTTCCGGGAAGACGCTGGCCGCCTTCCTCTGGGCCCTGGACCGGATTGCCACGAGCCCGGCGCCGGAGAGACAGCACCGGTGCCGCGTGTTGTACGTCTCCCCGCTGAAGGCCCTCGCCGTCGACGTCCAGCGGAACCTCCGGGCGCCGCTGACCGGCATCACCCACACTGCGGACCGGCTCGGGCTCGACGTACCCGACATCGCCGTCGGCACCCGCACCGGTGACACCCCGGCTCGCGAGCGCCGCCGGTTCGTGACCCACCCGCCCGATGTGCTGATCACCACCCCGGAGTCGTTGTTCCTGCTGCTGACGTCGCAGGCGCGGCAGTCGCTGCGCGGGGTGGACACCGTGATCGTCGACGAGATCCACAGTGTCGCCGGTACCAAGCGGGGTGCTCATCTCGCGCTGTCGCTGGAGCGGCTCGATGAGCTGCTGCCGCGGCCGGCACAGCGGATCGGCCTGTCGGCCACGGTGCGCCCGGTGGAGGAGGTCGCCCGGTTCCTCGGCGGTTCCCGTCCGGTGACGGTGGTGGCGCCGGCGTCTCCGAAGCGGCTGGAGGTCGACGTCGTCGTCCCCGTCGAGGACATGACCGCCCTGCCCGGGCCCGGACCAGACGACCCCGGCGGTGCCGACTCCGACCCGCAGCGCCGGGCCTCCCTCTGGCCGCACGTCGAGGAGCGGGTGGCCGACCTGGTGGAGAAGCACCGGTCCACGATCTGCTTCGTCAACTCGCGGCGGGTGGCCGAACGGCTCACCGCGCGGCTGAACGAGATCGCGGCCGCACGGCACGGCGCGACCGCAGACGACCCGCCGCCCTGCGGCCCCACCTCTGGCCCCCCGGCCCAGGTAATGGCCCAAAGCGGTGCCTCCCACGGCGCGGCGGGGCTGCTAGCCCGCGCCCACCACGGCTCGGTCAGCAAGTCCCAACGTGCGGCGATCGAGGACGACTTGAAGGCCGGGCGGCTGCCATGTGTGGTGGCCACCTCCAGCCTCGAGCTCGGCATCGACATGGGTACGGTCGACCTGGTGGTCCAGGTAGCGGCGCCGCCGTCGATCGCCAGCGGGCTCCAGCGGGTCGGTCGTGCCGGGCACCACGTCGACGAGGTGTCGCGGGGGGTGCTGTTTCCGCAGCACCGCGGTGACCTGGTGCCCACTGCGGTGGTGGTCGAGCGGATGCGGGCGGGCCGCATCGAGGCGCTGCACCTCCCGGCGAACCCGCTCGACGTCCTCGCCCAGCAGGTCATCGCCGCCACCGCCACCGCCACCTGGGACGTCGACGCCCTCTTTGCGCTGGTACGCCGGGCGGCGCCGTTCGCGTCGCTGCCGCGGTCCGCGTTCGACGCGACACTGGATCTGCTCGCCGGGCGGTACCCGTCCGACGAGTTCGCCGAACTGCGTCCGCGGGTGGTGTGGGACCGGGTGACCGGCACGGTCACGGCCCGGCCCGGCGCCGGACGGCTCGCGGTCACCTCCGGTGGCACCATCCCCGACCGCGGTCTCTTCGGGGTGTTCCTCGTCGGGGAGACCACGGCGGCCGGACACGCCCGGCCCGGCGCCCGGGTCGGCGAGCTCGACGAGGAGATGGTCTACGAGTCCAGGGTCGGCGACGTGTTCGCGCTGGGCACCTCCAGCTGGCGGATCGAGGACATCACCCACGACCGGGTGCTGGTCTCCCCGGCCCCGGGGCAGCCCGGTCGGCTGCCGTTCTGGAAGGGGGAGGCTCCCGGCCGTCCCGCGGAGCTCGGTGCGGCGATCGGCGCCTACGTCCGCGAGGTCGGCGCCCTGCCCGCGGCGGAGGCGGAGCGGCGGGTCCGGGAGTCAGGGCTGGATGAGTACGCCGCGGCGAACCTGGTGCGCTACCTCGCCGAGCAGCGCGAGGACACCGGCTCTCTCCCCCACGACCGGCAGATTGTGGTGGAGCGTTGCCGCGACGAGCTCGGCGACTGGCGGGTCGTGGTCCACTCGCCGTACGGCAAAGCGGTGCACGGTCCGTGGGCGCTGGCGATCGGTGCCCGGCTGCGTGAGCAGTTCGGCGTGGACGCCCAGGCGATGGCCGCAGACGACGGGATCGTGGTGCGGGTGCCCGACACCGACGCGGACCCACCCGGCGCTGCCGCGTGTGTGCTCAGCGCGGATGAGGTGGAGGATGTCGTCTCCGCGGAAGTGGGACAGTCCACGCTGTTCGCCTCCCGCTTTCGCGAGTGCGCCGCGCGGGCGCTGCTGTTGCCGCGCCGGAACCCGGGCAAGCGGTCGCCGCTCTGGCAGCAACGGCAACGCTCAGCCGCCCTGTTGGAAGTTGCCTCGAAGTACGGGTCCTTCCCGATCGTGCTGGAGGCTGTCCGCGAGTGCCTCCACGACGTGTACGACGTACCGGGTCTGACCGCGCTGATGCAGGAGATCGCAGCACGGCGGGTCCGCGTGGTGGAGGTGGAGACGCCGGCACCGAGCGCGTTCGCCCGCTCGCTGTTGTTCGGGTACGTCGCGGACTTCATCTACGAAGGCGACTCCCCGCTGGCGGAGCGGCGGGCCGCCGCGCTGGCGTTGGACCCGACGCTGCTGGGTGAGCTGCTGGGCCGCGTCGGACTGCGCGACCTGCTCGACCCCGAGGTGGTGGAGACCACCGAGGCCGAGCTGCAGCGGCTCGCTGACGACCGGCGCGTCCGCGACGCCGAGGGGGTCGCGGACCTGCTGCGGTGGTTGGGTCCTCTGTCCGCGCAGGAGGTCGCCGTACGCTGCCGTGCCCCGGCGTCGGCCCGTGGGTGGTCCGAGCAGCTGGTCGAGTCGCGCCGGGCGGTCTGGGTGCGTGTCGCCGCCGCGGACCGGCTGGCGGCGGTGGAGGACGTCGGGCGGCTCCGCGATGCGCTCGGGGTGCCGGTACCGGCGGGAGTCGCGGCCGCGTTCACCGAGCCGGTCGCGGACCCGCTCGCCGACCTGGTGTCGCGCTATGCCCGCACCCACGGCCCCTTCACCGCCCAGGATGTGGCCGCCCGGCTCGGCACCGGGCGTGCGGTGGTCACCGACACGCTGACGCGGCTCGCGGCCGACGGTCGGGTGGTGTCTGGTGAGTTCCGTCCCGGCGGCCACGGCCCGGAGTGGTGCGACGCCGGCGTCCTCCGGCGGCTGCGGCGTCGCTCCCTGGCGGCCGCCCGGCAGGAGGTGGAGCCGGTGGACCAAGGCGCCCTCGGACGGTTCCTTCCCGCGTGGCATGCCGTGGGGGGTCGCCTCCGTGGGCCGGAGGGGGTGCTGGCGGTGGTCGACCAGCTCGACGGCATGCCGGTCCCTGCATCGGCGCTGGAGCCGCTGGTGCTGCGCAGCCGGGTGGCCGACTACGCCCCGGGCATGCTCGATGAGCTCACCGCCGCCGGGGAGGTCGTCTGGGCGGGGTGCGGCAGCATGCCCGGCACCGACGGATGGGTCTCCCTGCATCCCGCTGCCACCGCACCGCTCACCCTGGCGGAGCCGGAGGGCCTGGAGCAGACCGAGACCCACCGCGCGCTGCTGGAGCAGCTGCACGGCGGCGGTGCCTGGTTCTTCCGCCAGTTGTCCGACGCGGTCGGGAACGAGGAGGACACGGTGGTCGCGGCCGCGTTGTGGGACCTGGTGTGGGCCGGGCTGGTCACCAACGACACCCTCCAGGCGCTGCGGACCTGGCTGCACGGCGGCACCACGGCGCACCGGTCTCGCCGCGGGCCGCCCCGGGGCCGGTACCGGGGACGACCCGTGCTGCCCTCACGTACCGGCCCCCCCACGGTCTCTGGCCGGTGGTCGCTGCTGCCACCACGCGAGTCCGACCCGACGCTGCGGGCCACAGCCGTTGCGGACGTGCTGCTGGAACGCCACGGCATTGTGACCCGTGGTGTGACCGCCACCGAACGGCTGTCCGGCGGGTTCGCCGGGCTCTACGCCGTGCTCTCTCGGTTCGAGGAGGCGGGTCGCTGCCGGCGCGGGTACTTCGTGGCCGGCCTCGGGGCGGCCCAGTTCGGTACGACGGGGGCGGTGGACCGGTTGCGGTCCTTTACCGACGTACCCGACCTGGACGACAGTGGAGCTCCCGCCACGGTGGTGTTGGCCGCAACCGACCCGGCCAACCCCTACGGTGCCGCCCTCGCCTGGCCGCAGCGGCCGACCGACTCCGCCGGCGCCGGGCATCGGCCGGGACGCAAGGCCGGCGCGGTGGTGATTCTGGTGGAGGGAGCGCTCGCGCTGTACGTCGAGCGCGGCGGCCGTTCACTGCTGACCTTCAGCGACGACCACCGGGTGCTCGATGCCGCCGTGGGGGCGCTCGCCGTCGCCGTACGGGAGGGGGCGTTAGGGCGGGTCACCGTCACCCGGGCCGACGGAGACCGGATCCTCGGCTCACCGCTGGCCGACGCGCTGGAGGCCGCGGGGTTCCGCGCCGGACCCCAGGGCCTGCGGCTGCGCCCTGACATTCGCTGACGTTGCTAGGCTCGTCTCCAACCCCCGGACCACGATCTCATGCTCGGGACAGGAGAGGGTCATGACCGACACGGCCACGGGCACCGGCGCTCCGGTCGCGGCGCCCTCCCTGGGTGACACGCTGGACGAGTACCGCCGAGAGCTGACCGGCTTCGCCTACCAGATGCTCGGTTCGCCGTTCGACGCCGAGGACGCAGTCCAGGAGACGCTGATCCGTGCGGTACGGGCCCACGAGCGCTTCGAGGGCCGGTCGTCGCTGCGGACGTGGCTGTACCGGATCATCAGCAACGTCTGTATCGACATGCGTAGGAGTAGCGGACGCCGGGCGCTGCCCTACGACCTGTCCGCCACACCATCGCCTCCCGTTCTGGGCTCACTAGGTGAACCACGGGGGCCGGAGACCTGGGTGGAGCCCCTCCCCGACGCCGCGGTGGACCCGGGCGAGCAGGCCGTGACGCGCGATTCGGTGCGGCTGGCGTTCGTCACCGCGTTACAGGCGCTGCCGCCCCGACAGCGCGCGGTGCTGATCCTGCGGGACGTGCTGAGCTGGAAGGCGGCGGAGGTGGCAGAGCTGTTGGACACCACGGTCGCCTCGGTCAACAGCGCGCTGCAGCGCGCTCGGGTCACGCTGGCGGCCCGCAAGACAGACCAGGGCGATGCGCCGGACCCGCTGAGCACCGACGACGCGGACCTGTTGGCGCGGTACGTCGACGCGTTCCAGCGTTACGACATCGACGCCCTCGTCTCGCTGCTGCACGAGGATGCGACCCAGTGCATGCCGCCGTTCGCCCTGTGGCTGAAGGGACCCTCCGATATCGCCGCGTGGCATCTGGGCCCTGGCCATGAATGTCGCGGGTCACGGCTGGTTCCGGTGCGCGCCAACGCCCAGACCGCGTTCGCGCAGTACCGTCAGGGGCCGGGGCCGGGGCGGTACGTCGCGTGGTCGATCCAGCTGCTGCAGGTGCACGGGGACCGCATCAGCTCGATCAACGCCTTCTTGAACACCGGTCTTTTCGAGAAGTTCGGGCTGCCCATCGAGGCCACCGCGGACACCCTCGACTCCATCACCGCCGCCCACTGAGCCGGCCCGGAGGAGAGGGGCCGCCCTCTCTGTCAACCTTTCCTGAGACACCCGATCCGGTAGAAATGACCGAGTTGA
>CAYLOC010000098.1:0-11428 GCA_964385195.1 uncultured Nocardioidaceae bacterium | reverse complement strand
GTGAGCCACGAACGGCTCACGTGCTCCGGGGTCGGTGAAAGTCCGAACCGGCGGTAACAGTCCGCGAACCGCGGCGCCGCAGAACACGGCGCCACGGCCGATCCGGTGGAATTCCGGGACCGACGGTAAAAGTCCGGATGGGAGGCAGCACGCAGGCGCGGCGTCAGCCCGCGTCGGATCGACCCTGGGGCGCGCGGCGCACAGGGAAGGCAACACGATGGCAAGCGAGGCAGAGGTCGCGGCGATGCGGCGTGCCCTCGCCGCCGCGCAAGCCCGCGACTTCCGGCCCGGACCCAACCCCCGCGTCGGCGCTGTCATCCTCTCTGCGGGCGGTGAACACATCGCCACTGCCCACCACCGGGGCTCCGGCACCCCACATGCGGAAGCGGCTGCGTTGGAACTCGCCGGTGACCGTACTGATGGCAGCACCGTCGTCGTCACCCTCGAACCCTGCAACCACACCGGCCGCACCGGACCATGCGCGCAGACCCTGGTGGACGCCGGCGTCGCGCGGGTTGTGTACGCACAACACGACCCCAACCCGGACGCACGCGGCGGCGCGGACACCCTGCGCGCCGCGGGAGTCGACGTGGAGGCCGGTGTGCTGGCCGACGAGGCGGCGGCGCTCAACCACGCCTGGACGTTCGCGATGGCCCACGAGCGCCCGTTTCTTACCTGGAAGCTGGCCGCGACCATCGACGGCCGCTCCGCAGCAGCAGACGGCACGTCGCAATGGATCACCGGAACCGCGGCCCGCGCCGACGTTCACCGGCTCCGCGCCGAGTGCGACACCGTGCTCGTCGGCACCGGCACCGTCGTCGCCGACAACCCGCGCCTGACCGTGCGGGACACCCACGACCGAGCCGTGCCGCGCGAGCGGCAGCCGCGCCGTGCGGTGATGGGGCTACGCTCCCTCGACCCCGGCGCGAACGTTCTCGACGCTGCGGCCGAGACCTGCGTGCTCACCACGCGTGATCCCGAGGAGGCGCTGAAGCGGTTGTTCTCCGCGGGGTCACGCCATGTGTGGTTGGAGGGCGGGCCGACCCTCGCGGCTGTCTTCCTCACCGGCGGGTACGTCGATGAGGTGATCGCCTACGTCGCCCCGGCGTTCCTGGGCAGCGGACGGTCTGCCGTCGCCGACCTCGGCGTGGGAACGATCAACGATGCCATCCGGTTGAACCTGGTCGACGTGACCCGCGTCGGGGACGACGTACGGCTGACGATGCGAAGGAGGAGCTGATGTTCACGGGGATCGTGAGCGAGGTCGGGCTGATCCGGACATTGCAGCGGGAGCCGGATGCCGCGCGGCTGAGCGTGCAGGCGCCGAGGGTGGCCCCGCACCTGGCCACCGGCGACTCCGTCGCCGTCAACGGCTGCTGTCTGACCGTGGTGGAGCATGACGCCGACGGGTTCACCGCCGACGTCATGGGGGAGACCCTCCGCCGTACCGCCCTGGCCCAGGTCGGGCCCGGCACCCGCGTCAACCTCGAACCCGCACTGGCCGCCGACGGACGTCTGGGCGGACACCTGGTGCAGGGACACATCGACGGCACCGGCACCGTCAGCCACCGCGAGCACGCCGACCGATGGGACGTGCTGCGGATCACGCTGCCGGACGACCTCGCGCGCTACGTCGCGATGAAGGGGTCGATCACGGTCGACGGGGTGTCGCTGACCGTCAGCGGCCTCAGCGACTCCGGCGGCGAGGCAGACGCCGCCTTCGAGGTCAGCCTGATCCCCACCACGCTCGAACACACCACCCTGGGTGAGCGGGCCGTCGGCGACCTGGTGAACCTCGAGGTCGACGTACTGGCGAAGTACGTCGAGCGGCTGCTCGAAGCAGCCCCGGCGCGGCAGGCGGACCCGGCATGAGCGCCGCGCCGAGCAACAACGCCGGGCCCCGTCTGGACTCCATCGAGGACGCGGTCGCCGCGATCCGCGCCGGCCGCCCCGTCGTAGTCATGGACGAGGAGGACCGGGAGAACGAGGGAGACCTGGTCTTCGCCGCCAGCAAGGCCACACCCGAACTGCTGGCGTTCGCGATCCGCCACACCAGCGGCGTCATCTGCGTCCCGATGGAAGGACAGGCGCTCGACCGGCTACAGATCCCGATGATGACCCACCACAACCAGGAACGGATGCGCACCGCCTACACCGTGTCCGTCGACGCCCGCGACGGGATCCGCACCGGGATCTCCGCAGCGGACCGGGCCCACACGATCCGGGTCCTGGTGGACTCCGCGACCGAGTCCTATGAGGTCACCCAGCCAGGACATGTGTTCCCACTGCGGTACCGCTCCGGGGGAGTCCTGGTACGCCCCGGCCACACCGAGGCCTCGGTCGACCTCGCCCGGTTGGCCGGGCTCACCCCGGCCGGGGTGATCTCGGAGATCGTGAACGACGACGGCACCATGAAGCGGGGCCATCAACTGCGTCAGTTCGCCGACGAGCACGAACTGCAGCTGATCGCGATCGCTGACCTGATCCGGTACCGGCGGCAGCACGAGACGCAGGTACGCCGGGTGGCGACGACCCGGCTCCCGACCGAGTACGGCACGTTCACCGCCTACGGCTACCGGAACCTCGTCGACGGCTCGGAACACATCGCCCTCGTGGCCGGCGATGTCGGGGACGGCCGGGACGTGCTCACACGGGTGCACTCCGAGTGCCTGACCGGAGACGCGCTCGGGTCACAGCGCTGTGACTGTGGCCACCAGCTGCGGTCGGCGCTGGCGCGGGTGTCCGCCGAGGGACGCGGCGCGGTCATCTACCTCCGTGGCCACGAGGGCCGGGGGATCGGCCTGCTGCACAAGCTGCAGGCCTACACGTTGCAAGACGCCGGGCGCGACACGGTGGAGGCCAACCTCGAACTCGGCTTCCCCGCCGACTCCCGCGACTACGGAACCGGCGCCCAGATCCTGCACGACCTCGGCGTCCGATCGGTCCGGCTGCTGACCAACAACCCGGCCAAGCGCACCGCGTTGGAGGCGTACGGCATCACCGTCACCCAGCGGGTCGCCGTCCCGTTCCGCCCCGGGCGGGACAACCTGCGGTACCTGCAGACCAAGCGGGACCGGATGGGGCACCAGCTCGACCATCTCGACCTCGACCCCGAGTACGACGCGGAACCAACCCTGACCAGCCAGGACGGTCGTTCTCGATGAGCGGGGAGGGACACGCCACGCTGGCGCCGCTGGACGCGCGCGGGCTCCGGGTCGCCGTCGTGGCTGCCCGCTGGCACCAGACGGTGATGGACGGGCTGGTGGACGGGGCACGACGATGCCTCGACGACTGCCGCGTGTCCGAGCCCGCCGTGGTCCGGGTGCCGGGATCGTTCGAACTTCCGGTGGCGGTTTCGCGGCTGGCCCGGGCCGGGTACGACGCGGCTGTGGCGCTGGGCGTGGTCATCCGGGGTGGTACCCCGCACTTCGAGTACGTGTGCCGTGCCGTGACCGACGGCCTGACCCGGGTGGCGCTGGACACCGGAGTCCCCGTGGGATTCGGTGTCCTCACCTGCGACAACGACGAGCAGGCCCGCGCGCGGGCCGGGCTGCCCGGCTCCACCGAGGACAAGGGGTATGAGGCCGCCCACGCCGCGTTGGAGACGGCACTGACCCTTAAGATCGAGGCCTGATGAAGACGTTCGACGAGCTCTTCGCCGAGCTCTCCGAGAAGGTGGCCCATCGTACGCCGGGGTCGCGGACCGTGGCGGAGGTCGACGCGGGCGTCCACGCGATCGGCAAGAAGCTGGTCGAGGAGGCCGCCGAGGCGTGGATGGCCGCCGAGCACGAGTCCGCGGAGCGAACCGCCGAAGAAGTCAGCCAGTTGCTGTACCACGTCCAGACGCTGTTGCTCGCCAAGGGGCTCACGCTCGACGACGTGTACGCGGCGCTGTAGGAGGACGGCAGATTTCATGGTCGAGGACATGCTGCGGATCGCGGTACCCAACAAGGGCAGGCTGGCTGACACGGCGGCGCAGATGCTGCGCGAGGCCGGCTACCAACAGCGTCGCGATGACCGCTCCCTCGTGGTCACCGATGAGCCCAACCATGTGGAGTTCTTCTACCTCCGCCCGCGTGACATCGCCGTGTACGTCGGTGAGGGGACGTTGGAGATCGGACTGACCGGTCGCGACCTGGTGGCGGACTCGCACGCACCGGTCGTGGAACGGATGCCGTTGGGGTTCGGCGAGTCCACGCTGCGACTCGCGGCCCCGCCGGGGCGCTTCGACTCCGTCGCAGCCCTGGACGGTGCGCGCGTAGCGACGTCGTACCCGGGGATCGTCAGCGAGTTCCTCGCCAAGCAGCAGGTCGACGCGCGCGTGGTCCACCTCGACGGGGCGGTGGAGTCCGCGATCCGGCTCGGGGTCGCCGATGCGATCGTCGATGTCGTGTCGACGGGCACGACCATGCGGGAGGCGGGGCTGCGCGTCTTCGGGGAGCCGGTGCTCGCCTCCGAGGCGGTGCTCATCACCCGGGAGGACCTCCCCGAGCCAGCCGGGTACGCGGTGTTCGCGCGCCGGTTGCACGGAGTGATGGTGGCCAGCAGTTACGTGATGATGGACTACGACATCCTGACCGACCGGGTCCAGGAGGCGTGCGCGCTGACGCCGGGGATCGAGTCGCCCACGGTCTCCCCGTTGCAGCGGGAAGGCTGGTCCGCGGTGCGGGCCATGGTCCGCCATGAGGACGCCCATGCCGTCATGGACGCGTTGTACGAGATCGGTGCCCGGGGCATCCTGGTCACAAACATTCACGCCTGCCGGTTGTAGTGAGGTTAACGATGGCGGCGGACAAGGGCATCTCCCGCACGTTCCGGCCGGTCGGTGCGCGGGTGGTCTCGGCCACCGCCGGCGCTGTCCTGGTCGCGCTGATCGCTCTGCTGTGGACCCAACTGCCTCCGCGGGTCCGGGCGGATTTCAGCTGGATCGAACGGGGCACGTTGCTCGTGACGTTCGGACTGATCCTGGTCGGACTGTATGCGATCTTCCGCACCAGGGCGTACGCCGACTCCGCCGGCTTGGTGGTGGTGAACGGCTACCGCCGGCACCGGTACGAGTGGGCGCAGATCGTGGCGGTGTCGCTGACGCAGCACCGGCCCTGGGCGGTGCTGGACCTCTCCGACGGCAGCACGGTGTCGGTCATGGCCGTCCAGACCGCGGACGGTGCGCGCGCCACCCGGCTGACGCGCGATCTCGCTGCGCTGGTGCGTCGGCAGAGCGCCACCGACCACAACGACTGAGCCCAGCCGGCACCGTTCCTGACCTCCTCCCACCAGGCGGGACGGGTCCTCGGCACCGGATAGTGTGGAGTCGTTATGCCTGACGACCGCGCCTTCCATGCCCTGCGGGTGGCAGCGATCGACCGGCTCACCGAGGACTCGGTCGCCCTCACGTTCGACGTACCACCGGACCTCCGGCCCGAGTACCGGCGTACCCACGGCCAGTACGTCACGTTGCGCAGCCCGCTGACCGGCGACGACGTCGGACGCGACTACTCCCTCTGCACCCCCGTCTCCGCCGGTGACCTGCGGGTGGCGGTCAAACGGCTCACCGACGGAGCGTTCTCCCAGTACGCCGTGGACCGGCTGCGCGTCGGCGACGAGATCGAGGTCAGTACGCCGGCAGGCAACTTCCACACTCCACTGGATCCCCGGGCGCAACGACACTACGTGTGTATCGCCGCCGGCTCGGGCATTACGCCGGTGATGTCGATCATCCCCACCGTCCTGGAGACCGAAACCACCTCGTCGGTGACGCTGTTGTACTCCAACCGGACCCGGCGCAGCACCATGTTCGCAGCCGAGATCGCCGACCTGGAGCGGCAGTACCCCGACCGGCTGACCGTCCACCACATCCTCACCCGAGAGGACGCCGGCGACCCGATGTTGTCCGGGCGTCTTGACGCCTCCCGGATGGAGTGGCTGCTCGACGACCTGCTGGCCCCGGAGACCGTCGACGAGTGGTTCCTGTGCGGCCCGTTCTCCATGGTGGTCACCCTGCGCAAAGTCCTCGTCCAGCACGGGGTCGCCAAACGCCGGCTGCACGCCGAGGTCTTCCACATTGACTGACCACCGTCCATGGTCTTGATCTCGGTGCACGGACGTGGCACCGGGAAACACGGCCGGGGTCTGGTGACCGCTGCTGCGCTGGGTCGGGCGCTGGAGGCGCCGGGGGAGTACGTCGAGGTTGACGTCCGCGTGACGCGCGATGGGGTCCTGGTTCTCTGTCATGACCCGCACCTGGTCGTGGGCGGACGCCGCTACCCGGTCGCAGACCATACGTGGGCGGAGTTGAGGAAGCTCCAGCCGGAGCTGACGGCGTACGCCGATGCGCTGCATGCCGTCGCCGCGACCGGGAAGAGCCTGCATCTGGACCTCAAGTCACCGCCGGGTGCCGTGGGCGCGGCGATCCGCGCGGCCGAGGCGGCCGAGGACGTGCTTCCGGGCCGGGTGCTGGTGACCAGCGACCAGGACGACCTCGTCGCCGCGCTCGCCGGATGGCGCTCCGGCGCCGATGCCCGCCTACGCCTGGCCCTGACGGTCGGAGGCCGTCGACCCGGTCGCACCGGATGGCGGAGGGGGTGGGACCAGGGAGCGCAGTTCTTTCCCGCGAGGCGCTGGGACCATAGGCGCTGGGAACATCTGCGCTGGGGACATACCGGTGCCGATGCCCTTGCTGTGCACTGGTTCGCGGCCCGGACACTGGTCGGTCGATGGGCGGCCCGACGCGGGATCCCGCTCGTGGTGTGGACCGTGGATCGTCCGGCGATGCTGCGCCACTTCCTGCGTCCGGGGCGGGCATGGATGGTGGTCACGAACCGGCCGGGTCTTGCCGCGCGGCTCCGGGGAGATCTCACGTGCTGAACCGTGACTCTGCTCGTGCCTCCGGCTGGGTGGTCGTGATCACCCTGCTGATCGCGGACATGATCTACGGGTTCCAGCAGACGGCCATCTCGCCCGCCTTGCCTTCGGTCCAGACCGACCTGTCCGCCTCGCGGGAGTGGACGGTGTGGCTGTTCTCCGGTTACCTGATCGTCGGCTCGGTGGCACCGGTGTTCCTCGGCAAGCTGGGGGACCGGCTCGGGCGAACCCGGGTCTACCTGTGGGCCCTGATCATCTTCGCGCTCGGCAGCGTCGCGACCGCAGTGTCGCCAACCATCCAGCTCGTCGTCGTCTTCCGGATGGTCCAAGGCGTCGGGGGAGTCGTCTTCCCCCTCAGCTTCGCGATCGCCACCGAGTCCGTCCCGCGCGACCGGGTCAACACCGCGATCGGGGTGCTGACCGGCGGGTTCGGCATGGGCGCGCTCCTCGGGTTCCCCCTCGGGGGCCTCCTTGCCCAGACGCTGTCGTGGCGGTGGATCTTCGGGATCGGGGCGATCGTGCTGGCCCTGGCGATCGTCATGGTGCGCATCGTCGTACCCCGGCTCGGTCACCGGCGGGCAACCGGACTGGACACCCCCGGCGCGGTGCTGTTCGGGGGAGCGATGGCGGCCCTCATCGTGGGAATCACCGAGGGCCCGAACCGGGGGTGGGCGAGCCCGCTGGCGCTGGGGATGTTCGCCCTGGCGGTGCTGCTGGCGCTCGGCTGGTACCTGCGAGAGACCCACACCCGGGAACCGTTGATGGACCTGCAGGTACTGCGCTCCCGTGGGGTGCTGCTGACCAACCTCACCTCTCTGCTCGGTGGCTATGCGGTCTTCGGAACCAACATCGTGCTCCCGTTCCTGCTGCAGGGGGCGGGGGAGCCACCCGCGGCCCGGGCGTTCGGACTCGCTGCCGGCCCGCTGCTGATCGGGATCGCGCTCACCCCGCGCGCCATCGGCCAATCGATCTTCTCCCCGCTCACCGGCCCGTTGGTGCGGCTGTTCGGGCACCGGGCGGTGTTCGCCGGCGGGACCGGGCTCGCGGCGCTGGCCACGCTCGCGCTCGCCGTGTTCCGCAGTCAGCTGTGGATGGTGATGGTGGAGCTGGGTGCTCTCGGTGTCGGCTTCGGCCTCACCATCAGCCTCAGCGGAAGCATCGTGGCGCTCGCCGCCGAGCCCGGGCAGACCGGGATCGCTACCTCGATCAACTCGGTCCTTCGGCGGGCCGGGGGAGCGGTGGGTGCGCAGGTGTCCATCGCGATCCTCGCGCTGCTGACCCTGCCCGACGGCGGGCCGAGTGACACCGCGTACACGGTGAGCTTCGGCGTGTGCGGGTTGGTGGCGATCGGTGCGACGATCTGCGCGGCGCTGGTCATCCCGCGTCGCCGGCGCAGTGGGCACCGGCGAGAACCGATCAGCGCCCGCGACCGGGACTACTGAGGGGCGGATGCCCTGGCATCGTGGTGGTTTGGCAGCAGATGGGGGTCGGCGGGCTCTGCTGACCACGAACTGCTGCCAAACCGCTCTGCACCGGGTACGCCGGGGCCCAGAGATCCCTCGTCAGAGGAGGCCGCGGCTGCGGGCGATCGCCGCCGCCTCGGTGCGGCTGCGAGCCTGCAGCTTGCGCAGGACATGGGAGACGTGCACGCTGACCGTCTTGGTGCTGATGAACAGCTGCTTGCCGATCTCCCCGTTGCTCCGGCCCTGCGCGACCAGGGCAAGAATCTGCTGCTCGCGGTCGGTGAGCGTGGCCTCGTCGGGAGCGCCCGTGCCTCGTTGCCGGGCAGCCGTCCGCAGCGACGCAAGCTCCTCCAGCAGGGGTCGTGCCCCGAGTCGCTCCGCGGTACGCCGGGCCTCGGCCGCGACCTCGGCGGCTTCGGCCGTCCGCCCGGTCGCACGGAGCACCTCAGCCAGGCGGGCGCGGGTACGGGCCAGCTCGAATTCGTGCCGGAACTCGATGAACGCCGCGACGGCGTCCTCCCACGCGCCGACGAGCTGCTCCTCCTCCGGCACGTCGGTGCCGGACCACCAGGCCACCCGAAGGTGTTCGGCGCGTACCCGGCTCATCCAGGCCCGGCTCTCCGGCCCGACGACACCAAGCCGGGTGTGGCGCTGGAAGGCGTCCTCCGCCCCCTGCACGAACTCCTCGGTACGCCGGACCAGCGCTGCGTCGGCAGCGGGCCCGCGGTCCCGGATGTACCGGGCGAGTTGACCGAGCACGAGGCCGCTGAGCCGCACGCGGGCATGGAAGGTCGGGTTCTGCCACAACTGGCTGACCGACGTCACCACGTCGTCGTAGATCGCGACGGCCTGTTCCAGCCGCCCACTGTCGCCGTACAAGTCGATCGCCGCGGCCCCGGTGAGGATGGCCACCAGTCCGTCGCGGTGCCACTGGGCACGGATGTGGGGAATCAGGTCGAGCGCCGAGGTATCCCCCTGACCGGCGGCAGGAGCCATGCTCAACGCCGCGAGGCACGCCTCACCGACGGCGGGGGGACGCTGTCCGGTCACGTCGGTCACGGTGCGGGCGGTCGCCCAGTCACCCATGTAGAACGCGGTGACGCCGGCCATGAGGCGGGCGTCGATCCCGTACGGTCCCCATGGGCGACCCAGCTCCTCCGCACGACGGCTCGCGCGCTGGTACACGGTGAGCGCCGCCTCGTAGCGGGCGGCGGTGAAGTGCAGGCCACCGATGCTGAACAGGGCCCGGAGCTCGGCCAGGGGGTCCCCGTCGGTCAGCGCCCGTTCGAAGATCCCCTCCAACGTCCGTAGCGACTCATCGGGGTTACCGGCCCGGTCCAGCAGTTTCGCCAACGTGGTCTTCGCGTCCGCCTTCACCGTGTCGAGGCCCAGGTCGCCAGCCATCGCCACTGCCTTCTCTGCCCACCGCATCGCGTCATCGTTGCGGTCGCGCTCCATGTTCGCGCGGGCGTGCATCGCCAGGAGGCTCGCGCGCAGCGGTGACGGCGGGTCAGCCGGGATGAGCTGCAGTGCCTCGGTGGTGGCCTCCAGCGGGTCGACGTCGGTCTCGTCGACGATCGCGGCGTTGGCAAGTGCCAGCAGGGCCCGTCCGCGCTCCTCCGGGGTGTCGACGCCCTCGTTGCGGAGCAGGTAGTCGTGCACCAGGCTGACCGCCCGGTGCGGTCGTCCGGAGGCGGTCAGCGCCGTGGCGGCCTTGACCGTGAGCCCGACGGGGCTGAGCGGGGCGAGGTCAGGGTCGGCACCGGGGCCGGCCATCAGCTCCAGGGCGTCCAGGTAGTGCTGGGCGGCCTCATCGGGTCCGCCGACCGTCATCGCGTCATCGCCGGCCCGGGCCGCCGCGGCCAGCGCCGTGTTCACGTCGTGGCTCTCCCGTGCGTGTCGGGCCAGCTCGGCTGCCGTGCCGGGAATGTCGTGGCTGCGCAGTGCCGCGGCGTAGGCGGCGTGGAGACGGATCCGCTCGCCGGGGAGCAGGTCGTCGTACACCGCCTCGGCGAGAAGCGCATGCCGGAACGCGTACTCCGACGTCGCTCCGGGGACCAAGATGTTGGACTCCACGGCCGCGCGGATGGCGGAGTCGAGTTCTCCTGCGTCCAGGTCCACCACCCGGGCCAGGAGCTGGTGCGACACCCGGCGGCCGGCAACCGCGGCGGCGCGGACCACGGTGCGTGCCGCTGGGTCGATCCGGTCCAGCCGGACCAGCAGCAGATCGGACAGGTCGTCGGGAATCGTCGAACCGCCGGCCTCGGAAGCGGCGACGAGTTCCTCGACGAAGAACGCGTTACCCTCCGCTCGGGAGACGATCGCCTGCATGTGGGTCTCCTGGAGGGGATGGCCGCGCAAGGACCGCACCAGCGTGCGTACGTCGCTGTCCACCAGCGGCTGCAGCCGCAGCCGGTGCACACCGGGGATGCGCGCCCACTCGGCGATGCTGTACCGCAGCGGGTGCCGGCGGTGCATGTCGTCGCTGCGGTAGCTCGCCACCAGGGCCATCGGTTGCGTGAACTGCCGAGCGAACAGGAACGTCAGCATCTCCCGGGTGGAGGTGTCCGCCCAGTGCAGGTCTTCGATGACCACCAGCAGCGGGGCCGTGGCCGCCAGCTCTTCCAGGGCCCCGTGCAGCGCTTCGAACAGCTGGGTCTTCACCGTGGGCTCGGGCTGTTGCCGGGTCTGATCGGCGAGCAGCCGTTGACCCGGCATCAGGTGGCGTAGCTCGGGGTAGTCCTGGTTCATCCGGTCCAGCACCTCTGGTGACTGGGTGCCCAGTACTGCGAGGACTTGCGAGAACGGCAGGTAGGACAGTGCCCCGTCGGCGAAGTCGAGGCATCGTCCTACCAGCACCCGCCAGCCGGCGTCCTCCGCGGCCTCGCCCAGCTCCGACAGCAAGCGGGTCTTCCCCACCCCGGCCTCGCCGGACACCACCACGGTCCCGCCGCCCTGCCCGCGAGAACGGTCGAGGCCGATGGAGCTGCGGAGCTGGGACAGCTCCTCGGAACGGCCCACCATGGCCGACCGGTAGGTGGAAGGCTGTGTCACAACCTCCATCATTCCTGCTGCTGCCGACAGTGTCTGCACGGGCGTGTCCG
>CAYLOC010000097.1:0-11530 GCA_964385195.1 uncultured Nocardioidaceae bacterium | reverse complement strand
GTCACGACCGGGGAAAGCTTGCTCCTCGTACCGTCAGTCGGACTCGGGTCGCCCCCGGCGCCAGTAGCCCATGAACGCCACCCGGCTGCGATCCATCCGGCAGTCCCGGACCAGGTACCTGCGGATGTCGCGGACGGTCGCGGCCTCACCGGCAACCCAGGCGTAGTCCCCGTGGGCTGCGCCGGCGGGCTCACCGGTCGGGTCTGCTGTTTCCCACAGCAGGTCACGGTCGATGTCGACCTCGGACAGTTCGACGGGTCCGCCAGGGGCGTGTTCCTGCGGGGTGATCAGGGCCCGTACGCTCTCGGTCAGCCGCTGCCCGTGGGGTCGGCTCCTGCGAGGAACCCACGTGGGAACGACACCTGAGCGGGTGGGCAGGTCCTGTACGTCGAGCGGGTCCGGCACCTCGAGTACGGCGTCACCGACGTACTCCGGCGGCAAGGTGGCGAGGATCGACGCCACGGCTGGTACGGCGGTCTCGTCGGCCGCGAGCAGCACCCGTACCGGGCGATCGGGCGACGCCACCGGTGGCCGCCACTCGATCCCGAGGACCGACTCGGCGTCGCGATGTGGCCCGAGCAGGACCGCGCGGTCCCCCGCGACCGCACGGGCTGCCCAGGCGGACCCGAGCCCGTCGGAGTCCGGGTCGTCCCCGTGTACGACGAAGTCGATGTCGATCTCGGGCACGGCGAGTTCGAGCCGGGCGGCGCGGATGCTGTAGGTCCGCATCATGCCTCGCTCGGCCGGGTCGAGGCCACGCCAGCGGGGGAACCACCCAGGTTCCAGGTCCGGCAGCACCGTCACCGCGCCTCCGGGGACAGGGAAGATGAGCTTCACCCGCAGGTCCCGCGGTCCGTAGGGTCCGCCCGGGTGGAACCGGTGGAGCTCGGCACCGGCGAGGGTGACGCGCACGAATGTCGGCGACAGGCGCTGGACCCGTACGACGGTCACGTCAAAGGTCAGCAGGCTCGGGGTGGTGACTCGGGTACTCATGCGGAGTGTCCACTCAGCGCGACCGCCTCCGGGCGGTGCGGGAGCCGCCGGCGCCCTACGGGCACCACCATCGGCGTACCGGCCACCGGGTCGGCGATCACCCGGCTGTCCAGGCCGAACACGTCCTGCACCATTTCTTCGTCGACGATCTGCTGCGGCGGCCCACTGGCCACCACGTCGCCGTCGGCCATCGCGATCAGGTGGTCGGCGTACCGAGCGGCGAGGTTGAGGTCGTGCAGGACCATGACCACGGTCGTGCCCCGTTCTTCGTTGAGGCCGGTGATCAGGTCCAGCACCTCGACCTGATGGGCAACGTCAAGGAACGTGGTCGGTTCATCCAGCAGCAGGATGTCGGTCTCCTGCGCGAGAGCCATCGCGATCCAGACCCGTTGCCGCTGGCCGCCGGAGAGGGCGTCCACCGGGCGCTGCGCGAGGTCGGCGGTGGCGGTCGCCTGCATCGCTGCGGCCACGGCGAGGTCGTCGCTCTCGCCCCACCGCCGGAACCAGCCCTGGTGGGGGAACCGGCCACGACCGACGAGGTCGGAGACCAGGATCCCTTCCGGCGCGGTGGGCGTCTGCGGCAGGATGCCGATGCTCCGCGCGACCTCGCGCGTGGGGAGACTGGTGATCGCCCGTCCGTCGAGGACGACCGTCCCTGATCGGGGAGGCAGCAGCCGGGCGAGCCCGCGCAGCAACGTGGACTTGCCGCTGGCGTTGGCGCCGACGACGACGGTGACGGTGCCGGCCGGGATCTGTAACCCCAGCCCGTCGATCACCGTCCGCCGCTCGTAGGCCAACGTCAGGCCCTCGGCGGCGAGCGTGTGGTGTGTGGACATCCTCATCCTCCTTGTCCTTCGCGGTGCGCGATGACGAGCAGATACAGCAGGAACGGCGCGCCGAGCGCCCCCGTGATCACCCCGACCGGGAGCTCGACGTCAAGCGGCAGGTTCATGCCGGCGAGATGGGCACCGAGCACGATCAGGGAACCCACCAGCGCGGAGACGGTCAGCGAGACCCGCCCCCGGCAGAGCCGGCGAGCGATCGGCCCGGACAGGAACGCGACGAACGCGACCGGCCCGGCGACGGCAGTGGCCACCGCAGAAAGCAGGACGGCGACCAGCAGCAGCCCCAACCGGGTACGGTCGACCCGCAGGCCGAGACCAGCTGCGGTGTCGTCGCCGAGACCCAGGACCGCCAAGGGTCTGGACAACATTCCGGCCAGCGGCAGCAGCACCACAGCCGCGGCGGCGATGCGGGCGACGCTGCCCCAGGTGCTGTCGTTCAGCGACCCGATGAGCCAGACGAGTGCGTCTCCCGCGGTTCGGATGTCCGACCGGGTCAGCAGGAACGAGATCACAGCCTGGAGTACGGCGGCGACGCCGATCCCCATCAGCACCAGCCGGTGTCCATGAACGGCCTCGCCGTGCGCCAGCCCGTGGATGAGCAGCGCCACTCCGATCGCTCCGAGGCAGGCGATGACGGACACCCCGACGCCGGACACGCCGAACACGACGATCGCGACGACCGCGGCGGCACTCGCACCGGAGCTGATCCCGATGATGTCGGGGCTGGCCAGCGGGTTGCGCAGCATGGTCTGGAAGAGCGTTCCGGACACACCGAAGCAGGCGCCCGCCAGGAGCGCCACCACCGCTTTGGGCAGCTTGTCCTGCATGACGATGAACGTGGCTCCGGGGATGTCGGTGCCGGTGACGATACGGAAGAAGTCCGGCAGGGTGACGGTGAACGAGCCGAGCAGGCAGGCGGCGAAGAAGGCGGCCAGCACGGCGGCGGCGAGTACGGCGATGCGGGCACGATTGCGGGACCGGTGGCTCTTGCGCGTGGCGCGCAACAGTGTCGTCGACGGTGCGGTGACGCTCACAGACCGGCCCGCCTTCCTCGGCGTACCAGCCACACAAAGACCGGTGCGCCGATGACCGCGGTAAGGATTCCCGCGGGCACCTCGCCGGGTGGCATCACCACGCGACCGGCCACATCGGCGACCAGCAGCAGACTCGGCGCCACCACCAGGGAGAGTGCCAGGATCCACCGGTAGTCCGGCCCCACGACGGCCCGGAGGGCGTGCGGCACGACGAGGCCGACGAACGCAATGGGGCCGGCCATGGCGGTGGCGCCACCGCAGAGGAGCACGGCGCCGACCGCGGTCACCGCCCGGGTCGCGCCGACACGCTGGCCAAGACCGCGAGCGACGTCGTCACCGAGGGCGAGCCCGTTGAGCGCGGGGCCGGTGGCCAGGGTGATCACCATCCCGACGACGAGGAACGGCAGCACGGGCATCACCACCTCCCACCCGCGTCCGGCGAGTGCCCCGACCTGCCAGAACCGGAACGTGTCCAGGGTCTCCTGGCTCGTCACCAAGATGCCGTTCGTCAACGAGGCCAGACCCGCCGCGAGCGCGGCCCCGGCGAGGGCGAGCTTGACCGGGGTGGCTCCCTCGCGGCCGAGGCTGCCGATGCCGTAGACCAGTACGCATGCAACGGCGGCACCACCCAGTGCGAACCAGATGTAGCTGGTCAGGGCGTGGATCCCGAAGACGGAGATCGCCAGGACCACGGCGAACGCGGCGCCGCTGTTCACGCCGAGGATGCCGGGGTCCGCGAGCGGGTTCCGGGTCAGGCCCTGCATGGACGTGCCCGCGAGCCCGAGTGCAGCACCGGCGAGGATGCCGACCACGGTCCGGGGAATGCGGGAGAGGACGACGGCCACATCCCCGCCGCCCGGGTCGCCGGGGGCTGCACCGACGAACTGCTGCATGCCGTCGATGACCGTCGACAGCGCGACCGGGCGGGCACCGAAGGCGAGCGACGCCAGGACAGCGGCGATCAGGACGCCGCACGCGACCAGGACGGTGGCGACACGGCGTGCCCGCGTCCGGTGCTGCGT
Source organism: uncultured Nocardioidaceae bacterium (assembly GCA_964385195.1). Taxonomy (GTDB): domain Bacteria; phylum Actinomycetota; class Actinomycetes; order Propionibacteriales; family Nocardioidaceae; genus CAYLOC01. The sequence goes on along the minus strand of CAYLOC010000097.1, from coordinate 7,636 downwards.
CGCCGACCGGACAGTGGCTGTCCGGTCGGTGGTCGCAGGGGTCGCCGTCACTGCTGGGTCACGTCGGTCACGTCGGTTCGGTCTGTCCGAGGGGTCGGGTCAGTCGCGTGCCTGCTTGGCTGCATGGGCCAGCTTGGGAACGAACTTGTTCAGCGCCCACTCCAGGCTGAGCGGGCTGGAGGCGGAGATCGCCAGCGTCAGGGTCTCGTTGTGCTGCAACACGAAGGCGCCGGACTTCACCGCCGGAATCTGGCTGAGCAACGGGTCACTCTTCAGCGTGTGGCGGGTGATCTCTTTCGGGGCCCAGCTGACGAAGACGTCGGACTTCAGCTCGTTGGCCCGCTCCGGTGACCACGGGACGAAGAACTTGTCGGTGTCGCGGCTGTGCTTCTTCACCACCGGTGCCAGCCGCAGTCCCAGGGCGGTCAGCAGCTTCGCGCGGTTGTCCAGCGCCGTGTACACGTTGAGCTGGCTGGCTCCCGCCGCCTCGAGGTTGCCGTACACGAAGGTCTTCCCCGCCAGGGCCGGGTGTTGCTGGGCGGCCTTCTTGATCAGCTGGTTGGTGTGCTGGATCAGTTTCTCGGCCTGCTCGGTCTTGCCGAGCGCCTTGCCGATCATCCGCGTCGAGGTCTGCCAGGAGGTGCCGTACGGCTGGTGGGGGTAGGCCACGACCGGCGCGATCTTGGACAACTTGTCATAGCTTTGCTTGTCCAGACCGGAGTAGGCGGCCAGGATGACGTCCGGGGTCAGCTGGGCGATCGCGTCATAGTTGATGCCGTCGGTCTCCGAGTACTGCGCGGGGTAGGCGTCGCTGCCGGGCCCGGCACCGAGTTTCGTCAGCGCCGCGTCCTTCCAGGGGGTCGACCGGTTCTTGTTGCCGCCCCACTCGATCGCGGGCATCCCGACCGGCACCACGCCGAGCGCGATGGCGACGTCGTCATTGACCCACGAGACGGTGGCGACCCGTTCTGGCCGTTCCGGGATGGTCGTCGTACCGAACGCGTTCTTGATCGTCACCGGGAAGTCTGCCGGCGCGGGCGACTCCTTCGTTGCGGCGCTGCTCACCGGACTCGTCGCGGTAGGTCCACTCGATGCTGCCGACCCCGTCGGGCCGGTCGAGCACGCGGCGAGCAGCCCGGTCAGGACCAGGGCTCCCGCGACGCTGGCGGTACGGCGGAACATGACTCTCCTCGGTTGCTGGCGAACAAAGTTAGCCTTGCCTAACTTCTTATTGCTTAGGCTAACCTAACGCACGCCGCCGAGGAGCGTCTACCTGCCGTCCAGGGTCTCCTTCACCTTGGCGATCGCGAACCCCCAAGCGTCGTCGACACCGGTGCGCGGGGGCAGCGAGATCTCGTCGGGGTTGGTGAGGACGTCGAGCAGCACCGGCGTACGCTCCTGCAGTGCCTCCCGCACCGCATCATCGACGTCCCCGGGCTCGGTGACACGTCGTGCGACCAGCCCCATCGCGGTCCCGACCTCCGCAAGGTCGGGGTTGTCCAGCACCGTTCCGAACTCCGGCAGCCCGCCCTGCTCCTGCTCCAGCTTGACCATCCCGAGGCGTCCGTTGTCGAACACCACGAAGGTGGCGGGCAGGTCGTAGGTCACGGCGGTACGGAGATCGCCGAGCAACATCATCAGACCGCCGTCGCCGCAGAACGCGATGACCTGCCGCTGTCGGTTCAGGGCCTGCGCACCGAGGGCTTGCGGCATCGCGTTGGCCATCGAGCCGAGGTTGTAGGAGCCGAGCAGACGCCGGTCCGCACGCAGGGACACGTACCGCGACAGCCAGACCGTGGACATGCCGGTGTCGCTGGTGAAGATGGCGTCGTCGGCCGCGTGCCGGTCCACTGCAGCCGCTACCACCTGCGGCCGGATCCGGTCGTCGGGGTTGTCCAGGTGCTTACGGATCCGGCCGAACATCCGTTTGCCGTAGTCGGGATCGGCCAGGCTCTGCTGCCTCTCCTGCCACTCCTGGTACCGCTCCCGCGTCTTGGCCAGATGCTCGTCCCCGGTGTGGGCGGTCAGCAACGGGAGCAACGCCTCAAGGGTGGGCCGGCAGTCTCCCACCAGACCCACGTCGACCGCCGTACGCCGGCCGATGTGCTCCAGCCGCGCGTCCAGCTGGATGACGGTCTTCCCCTCCGGGTACCAGTCGCGGTAGGGGAAGTCGGTGCCGACCATCATCAGCACGTCGCAGTCCTCCAGTGCCTGGTTGGCGGCGGGGTTCCCGATCAGTCCGGTCTGGCCTACCTGGTAAGGGTTCTCGTGCTCCAGGCCCTCCTTGCCCTTCAGCGTCAGCACCATCGGCGCAGACAGACAGCGGGCCAGGCGCAGCAGGTCCTCCCGCGCCTCCCGCGCGCCCATGCCCACCAGCAGTGCCGGGCGCTCGGCACGGTTGAGGGTCTCCGCCGCCTTCTCCAGCGCGAGACGATCTGGAACCGCGGTGCAGTTCCCCGGCAGGAACCGGGGCACGCGCGCCGATCCCGGCAGCTCACGACCGCCGATGTCGCCGGGGATCGTCAGCACGGCCACCCCCTGGTCAGCGACGGCGGCGTTGACGGCCTGCTCCAGCATCAGTGGCATCTGCCCGACCGAAGTGCAGGTTGCGGTGTAGGCGGCCACGTCCCGGAAGAGCAGGTCGTTGTCCACCTCCTGGAAGAAGTCGCTGCCGATCTCGGAGGTGGGTACCTGCCCGCAGATCGCGAGCACCGGCGCGTGTGACTTCTTCGCGTCGTACAGTCCCCCGAGCAGGTGCACCGACCCCGGCCCGACCGTACCCATGCAGACGCCGATCCTGCCGGTGAGCTGGGCCTGGGCTCCGGCGGCGTAGGCAGCAGCCTCCTCGTGGCGGACACCGACCCATTCGATGCGGTCCTCCCGGCGGATGGCGTCGGTGATCGGGTTGAGGGCATCCCCGACGACACCCCAGACGCTGGTGACTCCCTGCTCGGCCAAGGCTTGCACGATCATCTCGGCGATGGTGGTCATCGCAGTCCTCCTCAAGCGGGTACGGCGGGGCGGAAGTTGTCGGGGTCGGCCACGGCCCAGTCCTCCGCCCAGCTCTGCGGCGGCTCGGCCAGGAGCTCTCCGGGGCGGAGCCACTCATACAGCTCGCCGTAGGAACGAGACACGTTCGGCCGCACCTGTCGACGCAGCATGTCATGGCGCAGGCCGTCCGGACCGCTGGCCCCGAGGGACGCCATGATCTGGGTGGCCTGCCGGACGGTGGCGGTGTGGTACTGCTGCACCCGCACGCTCTTGTCGTCGACGTTCAGGGCCCGGGCCCGGCGGGGGTTCTGCGTGGCCACGCCGACCGGGCAAGTGTTCGTATGGCAACGCTGGGCCTGGATGCAGCCGATCGCCATCATCATCGCCCGGGCCGCGTTGGTGTAGTCCGCGCCCTGGATGAGTCGTTTGACGATGTCGTTCCCCGCAGCCACCTTCCCACCGGCCCCGACCCGGATGCGGTCCCGAAGCCCGGTGCCGACCAGCGCGTTGTGCATCAGCATCAGCCCTTCGGTCAGCGGCAGACCGACGTGGTCCTCGTACTCCAAGGGCGCGGCCGCCGTACCCCCTTCCGCGCCGTCGACGATGATGAAGTCCGGTGTCACCTGCTCCTCGACCATCGCCTTGCAGATCGCGAGCACGTCGGACCTTGCGCCGATGCAGAGTTTGAACCCAGCGGGCTTGCCGTCGGCGAGTTCACGCATCCTCGCGATGAAGTGCACCAGTTCCCGTGGAGTGCTGAAGACCCTGTGCGCTGCGGGGCTGACGCACTTCTCGTGGGCCGGCACGCCCCGGTACTGGGCGATCTCCGCGCTGACTTTGGCAGCGGGCAACACGCCGCCGATGCCCGGCTTGGCGCCCTGGCTCAGCTTCAGGGACACACACTTCACGTGGTCGTGGGCCGCCTTGTCGGCGAACATCGAGCGGTCGAAGTCGCCGTCCTTGGTGCGTGCGCCGAAGTAGCCCGATCCCAGCTCCCACACCAGGTCACCGCCGTTCTCCAGGTGGTACGGCGTCAGCCCGCCCTCGCCGGTGTCGTGGGCGAAGCCGCCCATGGCCGCCCCGCGGTTCAACGCACGGATCGCGTTGGCCGACAAGGCACCGAAACTCATCGCCGAGACGTTCAGCAGGGACATGGAGTAGGGCTTGGTGCAGTCGGGGCCGCCGATCATCACGCGTGGCGGTTCATCCGGCTCCGGCACCGGTGCGGTGGAGTGAACCAGGTTCTCATACCCGACGGCCTGGATGTCGCGCTCGGTGCCAAAGGCCTGTTCGCCGTGGACTCCCTTGGCCCGCTCGTAGATGATCGAGCGGATGTCGCGGTCGTAGGGGCGGCCGTCGAAGTTCCGCTCGATGAAGTACTGCTGCAGCTCCGGCCGCAGCGCCTCCAGCAGGTAGCGCAGGTGGCCGAGCACGGGGTAGTTCCGCAGCACCGAGTGCCGCCGCTGGGTGACGTCGTACACGCCGACGACGAGCAGTGCGGCGAGGAGGGCGACCAGCACCCACCACGCCCAATGGCCGATCGCGGCCGCCACGCCCACCAGGACGACGGCGACCGCCAGTGACCCGACGATGAAGAACCTGAACACGCGCCGACCTCCTCGTTGTACGGCTGACCACCGAATGTTTCTACCACTGCGGCGCCCGGCGCGCTGAGGTCGTCAGGTCAACGGGCGCGTTCGCAGACCCACCCGTCGGGGATCTTGCCGGCGTCAAGGAAGTGCCGCAGGCGTTCTTCGGTCTCCGGCGCGAGCGCGGTGTCGGCCTGGGGGTAGATGATCGGCTCCTCCTTGGAGTTGTGCTGGTCCAGCTGCTCCAGCAGCTCCTTGCAGATGGTCACGGTCTTGTCCTCACCGGGACTTGATGCCAGTTCTGACTCCAGCCGGTCCATGGTCTGCCACAGCTCGCCGTGCTCACGCAGCATGACGAAGATCGGTGCCATCAACCCGGCCGGCTTCAGGCCGGGGAACAAGAACTCCTCCTCAAGATAGATGTGCCGACGCAGCGCGGCGAGAGCGCGGGTCAGGGGAGCGGGATCGACGCGCTCGCCATCCCGGAACTCCTCGATGCCGGCGTCGATGTCGCGGTGCTCGCGTTCCAGCAGGGTGGACAGCTTCACGGTCTCTGTCATGGCCTCCTCCTCCACCCGACGTTTATCTGACTTCACTTAGATTAATACCCCCTGGCCGCAGGCGGTATCGTCCGGCCATGGGCTTGCGGGTCGTGGTCATAGGTGCCGGTGTCGCCGGGGCGGCGACGGCGTTCGCATTGGCGAGGCGGGCGGTTGACGTGGTGCTCGTGGATGCCGACGACCCTGGCACGGCGACGGCGGCCGGGGCGGGGATCATCCAGCCGTGGAGCTCCGCTGACGGCTCGCCCTTGTCGGACCTGTCGCGAGCAGCCGCTGACTTCTACCCGACCACGCTCGCCCTGTTGACGGACGCAGGGGTCGACGACGTGGGATTCCGGTCGACGGGCTCCTTGCTCGTCAACGCCGATGCGGACCGCCTGGACGAGGCGGAGCGGCGCGCTCGTATTGCGGCCGAGGACTCGGTCACCGCCGGTAGTATCACCCGGCTCGACGGCCCTGCGGCGCATGCGCGGTTTCCGCCGCTGGCGCCCCAGATGGGAGCGGTTCATATCGGCGGGGGCGCCCGGGTCGACGGGCGCCTGCTCCGTGCGGGCCTGATCGCCGCCGCCGAATTCCATGGCGCGAGCGTACGCAGTGGCCACGCCGCGCTGCGCCGGACCGGCGACGGCATCCAGGTTGCGGTCGATGGCCGTCGGGTGCCGGCCGACGTCGTCATCGTGGCGGCCGGTGCCTGGTCCGGGCCGTTGATGGAGCAGGTGGGTCTGCGGCTGCCAGTAGCGCCGCAACGCGGCCAGATCGTCCACCTCCGCCTCGTTGACACGGATACGGCGGCGTGGCCGACTGTGCATCCACTGACGAGCCACTACCTCGTCGCGTTCGACGACTCCCGCGTTGTCGTGGGGGCCACGAGAGAGACCGGGAGTGGTTTCGACGTACGGGTCACTGCGGCCGGTCAGCGGGAGGTGCTCGCTGAGGCTCTTGCTGTTGCCCCCGGTCTCGCGGATGCAACGCTGCTGGAGACCCGTGTGGGGCTGCGACCGGTCAGCGATGACGGACTTCCGCACCTCGGTCCGGTCGAGGGGATTCCGGCCTTGTGGCTGGTCACCGGGTACGGCGCGAACGGGTTGACGCTGGCTCCCTACGTTGCAGACCTGGTGGCGCGGTCCGTCTGCGATGGCAGGGTCGATCCTGCCCTGCGACCGTTCGCCCCACGGCTCTGACGCGCTTGTCTACGGTCCGTCTCTACGGCTTGTCGTAGGGCCCGGAGATCCATACCCAGCGCCCGGCCTGTGCCGGCCCGCCGTCGAAGCGGTGCAGGTCTTGCGGGGTCGACGATCGCGGAGTCGACGATTGCGGGGTCGACGATTGCGGGGCGCGCGCACGGTCCGACACCGGCAGACCGAGCCGGATCGCGTGGCCGGCATCGATCGCCGTACCCACTTCCCGCGCCAACCTCATAACCTGGTGCCTCCATGCCGACACGGCGACCTCCTTGTTCCGCTCCGTCCCCGGCTCTCCACCACTTCGTGGAGTTACCACCATCGTAGGTATACAGACCTGTAAAACCAAGGGCTTTGGTGAGTCCCGATCCACGGGTTTCACCGAGTACAGTTGTGAGAACAAGGTCGGATCTCAACCGCCAGCAGGAAGGCTCCCGTGACCCCGTCTACCTCACGGTGCGATATCACCAGCAGGGCCGACATCACGGACCTGTTGCGTGACTTCTACGGGCGGATGTTCGTCGACGACCTACTCGGTCCCGTGTTCGTCGACATCGCAAGGATGGACCTGGACCTACACCTTCCGGTGATCGCTGACTTCTGGGAGGCGGCGCTGCTGCGCGGTGGCAGCTACCGGCGGAACATGTTCACCCCGCACCAGCAGTTGCACGAACGGGCGCACTTGACCCCCGCCCACTTCGCGCGCTGGCTCGCGATCTGGGAGACCACGGTCGATGACCGGCACAAGGGAGCGACGGCGGATCTGGCGAAACTGCAAGGCAGCCGCATCGCGCGTTCGATGTGCCGCCGCCTCACCGGCGTGGCGAGCCTCCCGTCGTAAGAAGCAGTCCCACGTTCCGGGGCGGTGCACGCCTCATGTTCAGCCCCACCCACACGGGTGTGCGGTGCTACCGTTGAAAGATGCTGCGGGCCCTACGTTCCCAACGGCCGCAGGCGATCTCGCCCGCCACCCGCTACTCATCTGCCGCGGGCGACGTCATCTGGTCCGCACTGGGCGTTCTGGTCGCGCTCGGGGCTGCGGCGCTGTTGCTGCTGGTGGCCTGCCGGATGTATCGGCATTGGCTGCCGCTTGCGCTGGTCCCGCTGGTCCTGCTGCTGGCGTTCGGGATGAAACAAGGGCTCGACGTCCGCTACCACTGGCGCCGTTACCGCCAGTCACCATAGGCTTCTCGGGGTCTTCAGCCTGCCCTCGTGACACACCACACCCCTACGGGTGGGTAACGAACTGCGCGCTCGGAATGGCGCGCTCGGAGGGATTCGAACCCCCAACCTTCTGATCCGTAGTCAGATGCTC
>CAYLOC010000096.1:8020-11658 GCA_964385195.1 uncultured Nocardioidaceae bacterium | reverse complement strand
GGCCAGTTGCATGCCGAGGCGCTCCAGAGCGGACGCTGGGACCTGATCGTGGTGGATACCCCGCCCTCGCGGTCGGCGCTGGACTTCCTCGACGCTCCGGAGCGGTTGTCGTCGTTCCTCGACGGGCGGCTGATCCGCCTGCTGCTCGCGCCCACCCGCGGCCCGGCCCGGTTCCTGGCCGGCGGGATGTCCGTCGTGACCGGCGCGATCGGGAAGATCTTGGGCGGCCAGATGCTGCGCGACGTGCAGACGTTCGTGTCCGCCCTCGACACCTTGTTCGGTGGTTTCCGGGCACGGGCGGAGAAGACCTACCGGGTCCTCAAGGACCCCCAGACCGCGTTCTTGGTGGTCGCCTCTCCCACCCGGGACGCGATGCGGGAGGCGTCGTACTTCGTCGAGCGGCTCGGGGAGGAGCAGATGCCCCTCGCCGGGGTGGTCCTCAACCGCATGACGCCGCTGCTCGGTCCGGACATTCCCGCCCAACGGGCTCTGGTCGCCGCGGAGACGGTGCAGGAGCAGCAGCCGCTGGCGGCGGCGCTGTTGCGCCTCCATGCCGACCGGCTGGAGCGCAGACGCCGCGAGTTACGCCTGCAGCGACGGTTCCGGACCGCGCACCCCGAGGTGCCGACCACCGCCGTGGAGACGCTCACACAGGACGTGCATGACCTGCCCTCCCTGCGTGCGGTCGGTGACCGGCTGTGCCGACCCGTGGCCGTACCCAGCACCAGCACAGACGCGTCACACTGCTGATCGAAGAACGTGGGCCCCCCTGCCGCTCTTCGGCTTCTCCCCTCCACAAGCCGATGGCCGCCCGGCCCAATCCCCCTCCGGGCCGGATCAGCCGATGGCGCGCTGCGCTTGAGCGCGTCGCTCCTTCGCCGCCGACTGCTGCGCCTCTGCGCGCGCAGTCTCCAGCAGGCGTCGCCAGGACGTGACGTTGGGGCGGCGCCGCAGCAGCGCTCGCCGCTCCCGCTCGGTCATACCGCCCCAGACCCCCCATTCAATCTGGTTGTCCAACGCCTCGGCCAAGCACTCGGTGCGCACGGGGCATCCCATGCATACGCGCTTAGCGTCGTTCTGTGCGGCCCCCCGCACAAACAGGTCGTCAGGACGGGACTGCCGGCACAATGCCTGCTCAGTCCAGTTGTCGTTCCACGTCATTGGCCCCTACCCCTCGTTCGACGCGCCTGGCATGACGACACGTTACGAACGAAATCGGACATCTGGCAGACCCGTTCGGCTCAATCGGCGTAGTCCTTTCGGACTATTTTCCGTGCGAGTGGTTGTGTGTCACACAAACAGCGAGCCAAAGCGCCGCGGTGGCGCTCAACTCGGGTCTGACAGGGGTTGTCGCGTACCCTGTTCCCCATGCCGAGGTTGACGCGCACCGAGGGCGGCTTCGTCCATCAGTTCATCATCATCTTGGTCATCAGCATCATGAGCGGCGCGCTGATGGCCGGCCTCGCGCTGCCGTGGGTGGGACTGCTGGCCAAGGGGGCGGAAGCGACCGCGACCACGATCGACGACGACTTCCCGCTCAAACTCAACTTCCAGCCGCTGAACGAGCGGACGAAGGTCCTGGCCGCCGACGGCAGCCAGCTGGCCACGTTCTACGACGAGAACCGGGTCTACGTCCCGCTCGACAAGATCTCGCACACGATGAAGCAGGCGATCGTCGCGATCGAGGACTCCCGCTTCTACGAGCACGGGGCGCTGGACGTCAAGGGCACGCTCCGCGCATTCGTGACCAACCAGACCAGCGACGAGATCGTCCAGGGCGGGTCCTCCATCACCCAGCAGCTGGTCAAGCTGACCCTGTTGGAGCAGGCGACGACGAAGAAGGAGCGGAAGGCAGCCACCGCCGACACCTACGCACGGAAGTTCCTCGAGCTGCGCTACGCGGCCTGGGTGACCCAGCACCTGTCCAAGGACGAGATCCTGGAGCGGTATCTCAACGCCGCCTACTTCGGTGACGGCGCCTACGGCATTCAGTCAGCAGCCCACCACTACTTCGACACCACGGCGGCGAAACTGACCCTGCCACAGGCGGCGCTGCTGGCGGGGCTGGTGCGGAACCCGACCGGCTATGACCCCACGAACAACAAGGATGCCGCGCTCCAGCGCCGCAACACGGTGATCAACCGGATGTACCAGTTGCACCTGATCACCACCAAGGAACTGCACAAGGCGAAAAGCGCCAAGCTCGGCCTGGACATCCAAGACGTCGGCAACGGCTGCCTCGACGCCTCCTGGCCGCTGTACTGCGACTACGTCAAGGCCTACCTGCTCAACGACTCAGACCTCGGCAAGACCGTGGCACAACGCAAGCAACTGCTGTACGGCGGTGGGCTGACCATCAAGACGGCACTGAAGCCGAAGTTCCAGAAGGCCGCCGTCGAGTCGGTCCGGGACCACGTCTACGCCAAGGACCACGCGATCGGCGGCCTGGCGATGGTGGAGCCGGGTACCGGCTACGTCCGTGCGATCGCGCAGTCCCGTCCCCTCGGCACCGACTCCGACGACGGCGAGACGTTCCTCGACTACGCCGTCCCGAAGCAGTACGGTAACGCAAACGGCTTCCAGGCGGGGTCGACGTTCAAGGTCTTCGTGCTGGCCGCGGCCATCATGCAGGGCATCCCGCTGAACCACCAGATCTACTCCCCGTCCACCCTCTACTTCCAGACCGGCGACACGTGGCCCAGTTGTGACGGGCCCTACAAGTTGGCGGCACCATGGTCCCCGTCGAACTCCACCCGGTCCGGCAACATGAACCTCTACACCGGGACGGCGTACTCGGTGAACACGTTCTTCGTCCAACTGGAACAGATGACGGGGTTGTGCAAACCGTGGCACCTCGCCATCGACATGGGGATGAAGCAGCTCAAGGAGAACCCCCGCCAGTCCCGGACGCCGACGTTCACCCTCGGTGTGACCGACACCAGCCCGTTGGCGATGGCCGAGGCCTACGCCACGTTCGCCGCTCGCGGCGTGCACTGCGACTCCACCCCGATCCTGGAGATCCGGGACCGGGAGGGCAAGAAGATTCCGATCCACGGGACACAGTGCGACCGGGTGATGAAGCCGGCGTACGCCGATGCGGTCAACTCGGTACTGCAGCGGATCACGGCGCCGGGTGGGTTCGGCGACGACATCGCCCCCGACCAGCCCTCTGCCGGGAAGACGGGGACCACCAACGACGAGCGCGCGGTCTGGTTCGTCGGCTACACACCGAACCTGGCGGCCGCTGCGATGGTGGCTGGGGTGAACGAGGCCGGCCACTGGCGGCCGCTGCCGGGCATCACGCTCGCCGGTGAGCACCTGTACTCCGCGTCCGGCTCCGGCACCGCAGGCCCGATCTGGGGCCAGGCCATGAAGGCGGTGGAGAAGTACCTGCCGAACAAGAAGTTCGTCAAGCCCGACAGTGCGGCCGTCGCCGGCATGCCGGTGCAGATCCCCTCCTTCTACGGGTGGGATCCCAGCGACGCCGCCAAGAAGCTCAACAAGCTCGGCCTGAACCCGCAGATCTCCAGCACGGTCAACTCCCATGCGCCGGAGGGCACGGTGGCCTACACCGACCCGTCGGGGAGCACCTACACCGGGGCGACGGTGTCGATCTACATCTCCAGCGGCTACGTTCC
>CAYLOC010000096.1:0-7920 GCA_964385195.1 uncultured Nocardioidaceae bacterium | reverse complement strand
GAGGACGAAGACGGGTAACGCCGGTCACCCGGTCACAGCGTTGCTCCGGATCACGTCCCGGAACCACAGCGCTGAGTCCTTCGGGGTACGCCGCTGGGTGGCGTAGTCGACGTACACCATGCCGAAGCGCATGCTGTACCCCCACGCCCACTCGAAGTTGTCGAGGAAGGACCAGAGGTAGTAGCCGCGCACGTCCACCCCCGCGGAGAGGGCGTCGTGGACGGCGATGAGGTGGCTGCGCAGGTACTCGACCCGGTCCGGGTCGTGGACGGCGCCATCGGGGGATCGTTCGTCGGCACAGGCACATCCGTTCTCGGTGATCACCAGCGGCACGCCGGGATAGTCGCGGCCGACCCGGGTCAGGAGCGCGGTCAGCGCTTCCGGGTCGATGCGCCAGCCCATATCGGTGTACGGCCCCGGTTGGGGGACCGAAATCACGTCATGTGTTCCCGGCCACCGGCTCGCAGGTTCCCCATCCACGGCGTCATCGTCCGCGGCGGCGACACGGGCGGGGGTGTAGTAGTTGACCCCCAGGACGTCGGCTCCTACCGCGATCTCGGCAAGGTCGGTGTCGTGGACGAACCTCCAGTCGGTCACGTTCTCCGTCCGCGCAAGGAGATCCGCAGGATAGCGGCCACGGAAGATCGGGTCGAGGAAAATGCGGTTGGCGATGGCGTCGGCATACGCGGCGGCCGATCCATCCGCGGCGGAGTCCGACGCGGGCTCGACCTGATGCAGATTCAGCGTGATCGACACCTGCGCCTGCGGAGCGACCTCGCCGAGGACCCGTGCCGCCCGGCCGTGCGCGAGGCACAGGTGATGGGCGGCGCACAGCGCGTCGGCGGCGCAGTGTCCGCCCGGGGCATGGGCGCCCACCCCGTAGCCCAGGAAGGCCGAGCACCAGGGCTCGTTCAGCGTGGTGAACGTCGGCACCCGGTCTCCGAGGGCCTCGCCGACCACGTGCACGTAGTCGGCGAACTCCTCGACGGTACGCCGGTCCAGCCACCCCCCGTTCTCCTGGAGCCGCTGCGGCAGGTCCCAATGGTAAAGCGTGACCAGGGGGGTGATGTCGCGCTCCAGCAACCCGTCGACCAGCCGCTGGTAGAAGTCCAGACCTACCTGGTTCACCTTGCCGGGGCCGTCGGGCAGCACCCGCGGCCAGGCCACCGAGAACCGGTACGCCGGGAGCCCGAGGGCTGCCATGAGGTCAAGGTCCTCACCCATCCGGTGGTAGTGGTCACAGGCAACCTGCCCCGTGTCGCCGTTCCGGATATTTCCCGGCACCGAACAGAACGTGTCCCAGATGCTGGGTGCGCGACCATCTTCGTCGACCGCACCCTCGATCTGGTAGGCGGCGGTCGCCGTACCCCACACGAACCCGGCCGGAAACTCCCGTGTGTCTGTCATCCTTTGACTGCTCCTTGCATGATTCCTCCTACGATCTGCCTGCCGAGAAAGGCGAACACCACCAGGACGGGAACGGTCCCGTAGAGAGTTCCGGCCATGATCACCGACTGTTGCGGCGCATAGCCGGTCGCCAAGCTCTGGAACGCCACCTGGATGGTCGGGTTCTGTGAGCTCAACGCGATGATCGGCCAGAAGAAGTCGTTCCACGCGGTGAGGAACGTCAACATGGCGAGCACCGCCATCGCTGGGCGCGCTGCCGGGACCACGATCGACCAGAAGACCCGCATCGTGTTGGCGCCATCGACGTACGCCGCGTCCAGCAGCTCATCAGGGACGGCGCTGGCGATGTACTGCCGCATCAGGAACACGCCGAAGGCCTGGACCAGAGTCGGGAGGATCACCGACGAGAGGTGCCCGGCGAGTCCGTACTTGGCCATCAGCATGTACAGGGGGATGATCCCCATCTGCATCGGCACCATCATCGTCGCGATGCAGATCGCAAGCAGCACGTTGTTCCCGCGGAACCGCAGCTTGGCGAACGCGAAGCCGGCAAGCGTGCAGAAGGCAACGCTCCCCGCGGTGATCACCGACGAGACGATCACGGAGTTGATCAGGCCGTGGTTCAGCGGCGCGATCTGGATGGCCTTCTGGACGTTGTCGATGATGCTGAGGTTGGGCAGGAACGGCGGAGTGGATGCGGCCATCTCTGCGTTGGTGTGGGAGGCCATCACGATCGTGTAGTACAGCGGGAACACCGACACCAACGTGACGACGATCAACAGGACATAGGTCAGGGGCCCGGCGTTCATCCCCATCCCGAGGTGGAACCGTCGTCGGCGCGGTGGCCCATCGGCGGGCACGTTCACCGCCGTATCCGGGTCACGGAGTCCGGTGGGCGCGGACGTGGTCATCGGGGACCCCCCTGCGCCGGTACGGACGCGGGCACGGGCGACGACCCCGCCGCCTGCCGCGAGGAGCGCGTGCGCCATCGGGTCAGCGCCACGTTCACCAGGACGGCCAGCACGATGAGCACGAACATTGTCCAGGCGGTGGCGGAGGCGAGACCGAGCCGGTCGTTGGTCCAGCCTTGCTGGTACATCAGCAATCCGAGGGTCTGGTACTGGCGCGCGGTGCCGCCGTCCGGGATGCCCTGGTGGTACAGGAGCGGTTCCCCGAAGAGCTTGGTGGCCCCGATGGTCGACACCACGATCGTGAAGAGGATGGTGGGACGCAGCCCGGGGATCGTGACGTGGAGGAACTGCTTCCACCGGGACGCGCCGTCGGTCGCCGCCGCTTCGTACAGCGTGGAGTCGATCGCCTGCATCCCGGCGAGGTAGATCAGCGCGTTGTACCCGGTCCACCGCCAGGTCACGATCGCCGAGACCGCTACCTGGCTGGGCCATTTGGCGTTCTCCCAGTCCAGCGCGGGGAGGGTGAGGACGTCGTGGAGGAACCAGTTGATGATGCCCAGGTCGGTGTCGAACAACTCCAAGAAGATGACCGTGGCAGCGGCCAGGCTGGTGGCATAGGGGAACAGGATCGCCACACGGAAGAACGTCCGCCCACGCAGTTTGTAGTTCAGCAGGTGCGCGATGCCCAGGGCCATGCACAGTTGCGGGACGGTGGAGATGATCCCGATCGTGATCGTGTTCTGGAACGCGTTCCAGAAGAAGTGGCTGGAGAACAGCGAGCGATAGTTCTCCAGTCCGATCCAGCTCATCTGGTCGTACGTCGTCAGCCGCACGTCGTGCAGGGACACCCAGGCGGTGTCCAGCCACGGGTACAGGCTGAAGGCCGCGAAGCAGATGAAGAACGGTGCGATGTAGAGGTAGGCGGCACGACGGCCCGGTCGGCGAAGTCGCCTCCGTCGACCGGGCCGTGCTGGCCGGGACTGGGCCCGGACCGGGGTACTGACCGCCACGCCGGGTCAGCCGGTGACCTGCTCGATGGCGTCCAGCGCCTGGTCCCATGCCTGGTCCGGCGGTGTCCCGCGGTTGACGATGTTGGTGAGCTGGGTGGTGAAGGCCTGCTGGATCTGCGTGTCATACGGCCCGATCGGCGGCATCTTCATCTTGGCGGCGATCTCGCCGAAGATCTGTCCCACGGGGGCGTCGCTGAAGTAGGCACTGGTCGCGTTCTTCACCGCCGGTGCCGCCGCTGCCAGCTTGTTCGACGGGAAGTGCCCACCCTGCGCCTTCGACGTCCACATCGTGACCTGTTGCGGCTTGGCCGACAGCCACTCGACCAGCTTGATCGCGGCCTGCTTGTGCGAGGCCTGTTTCGGGACCCCGAGCCAGGAGCCGCCCCAGTTGGTGGCGCCACCTGGCAGGACGGGGGCGATGGCCCACTTCCCGGCGTAGGCCTTGCCGGCCTGTCCCTGGATGTAACCCATCATCCAGGTGGGGCAGGCGAGGGTGGCGAAGGCACCGCCGGCGAATGCCTTGTTCCAGTCGTCGGTGAACTGCTGCAGCCCCGCCGTGATCCCGGCCTGCGCCGCCTCGGTGGCGTACTTCCATGCCGACTTCACTCCGTCACTATTGGTGACGTCCGGCTGTCCGGCCTTGTTGTCGTAGGCCAGGTCGCCCTGGTAGACGGCGGTGGAGAAGACGCTGGCGGCGCTGTCGACGAAGTGCGACCCGTCGGGCTTGCTCGCTGACGACTCGTACTTCTTGCCGAACGCGATGAAGTCCGGCCAGGTCGCCCACTTCTTCGCCAGGGTCTGCGGGTCGGTCGGCAGACCGGCCTGTTTCAGCAGGTCCTTGCGGTAACAGATCGCCTCCGGCCCGGTGTCGGTCCCCAGCCCGACCGTGACCTTGCCGTCGGGGCTGGTGGCCTGTTGCCACTTCCAGTCGTAGAACCAGGACTTGATCGTGTCGGCGTTCGGCACCGTGTTCCAGTTGACGAACTGGTCCGCGTGGTTCTGCACGACGTCGGCGACGAAACCGACCTCGATGGCTTGTACGTCGTCCAGACCGCTGCCGGAGGCAAGGCGGGTCTTCAGCCGGGTCCAGTAGTCCGCGGACTGCTCGACGACGTTCTCCTTGATCGTGATGTTGGGACAGACCTTCTTGTACTGCTGGTACAGGCCGTTCTCCTTGAATCCGAAGGTACCGAACAGGCCCATCGTCAATGTGATGTCCTGGTCGGTACCGCATTTGGCCGCGAGCCCCGCATCGGCGGAGCCACTGCCGGAGTCTGTGCTCGCCGTACCCGCGCTGTCGGCAGCGGGGCTGGTCGCGCTGTCTGCGGCGGCATCGCTTCCAGAGCTGCACGCGGCCAAGCCGGCTACTCCCATCGAGGCAGCCAGTATGGCGGTGGCGAGACGGGTGGTGGTCCTGGGTCTGCGCTGCATGGTTCCTCCCTGGCGGGTCTATGAGAGCGCTCTCACACCCAGCATGTGACCTCCGGCACAGCGCTGTCAACCCCCCGGCGCCATCAATCCTGGCCAACGCGGACGTACCGCACGCGGTAACGCCGGACTCAGGTGGTGGCGCGCACCACCAGGTCCACCGGCAAGATCGTGACCCGGTCGGTCGACTCCCCCGCGATCCGCTGCAGCATCCGCTGCGAGAGCGCCCGACCCAGCTGGGTGACCGGCTGCCGCACCGTCGTCAACGGCGGCTGCGACCGCTCGGCCTCCCCGATGTCGTCGAAGCCCACGACGGCCACGTCATCCCCGATCCGCCGACCCCGTGCCTCGATCGCGCGCATCACCCCGAGGGCAGTCAGGTCGGAGGCGGCGAAGACCGCGTCCACCTCGGGATCCGCGTCCAGCAACTGCATCATCGCGTCGTAACCGCTGGAGACGTTGAAGAAGCCCTCGGCCACGAGCTCCTCGCGGAACGGGACGTCGGCCTCGGTGAGTGCGTTCTGGTACCCGGTCAGCCGGTCCCGGCCAGCACACATGTCCAGCGGCCCGGTCACGGTGGCGACCCGGCGCCGACCCGCCTGGAGGAGATGACGCGTCGCGACCTCGCCGCCGCCAACATTGTCGGCGTCGACGAAGTACAGCGACTCGCCCCCGGTGAGCGGACGACCGCTGAGGATCGTGGGAACCCCGCTGCGCTCCAACTGCAGGGGAAGGGCATCCTCGCCGTGCAGGGACAAGATCATGACTCCGTCGACGTGCCCGCTCGTGGCGTACCGGAGGAACCGTTGGTGGTCCTCCGGATGCGACGTCACGGTAAAGACCAGCTGCAGCCCGGCCTCGGAGATACCGGTCTGCGCGCCACGGAGCATCCGCAGGAAGAACGGGTCGGAGAACATCCGTTCTTCGGTCTCATCCACCAAGAACGCGACCGAGTCGCTGAGTCCGGTAACAAGTGATCGGGCAGCGTGGTTGGGCGCATAGGCGAGCTCGTCCGCGGCAGCCAGGACGGCGGACCGGGCATGGTCACTGACGTTGGAGGCGCCGCGTAGCACCCGGCTCGCCGTCGCCCGGGAGACCCCGGCGCGCGCGGCAACCCCCTCCAGGGTCGGTAACGCCCGCCGGGCCTTGCTCGTGGTCACGCAGGAAGTTTCCCATGACTTCGTGCCGGGCGTTCTCTCAGCGCTCTACAGCCAGCCGTAGACGCGGGCGAGGGCGCAGAGCCCGATCAGCGCAATCACCACTACCCGGATCGTCCGGGCGCCGGGCTGCAGCACGGGCCAGGAGAGATACGCCAGCCACAGCAAGAAGATCCCGATGAGGGCCAGTGCGATGACGGCGTACGTCGGTGGCGCGGCGAGTCCGACCAACAGCAGTGCGACCGTGATCAGCGGCACCACCCACCGGGGCAGCCGCGACAGGCGGGTCAGCGCACCGTGGCTGGAGGCGTTGACGCGGCTCCGCAGGCCGGAGTCAGCAGGGGAACCAGGCATTACCGCCCCGCTCCGTCCGCGCCGAGTTGGCGACGTACCTCCGCCGAGACGTCCTTGCCGTCGGCCCGGCCCTTGGTGCGCGGCGTGACCGCGCCCATGACCCGTCCCATCGCCTTCATGCCCTCCTCGGCGACTCCGAGGTCATCGATCGTGTCGGCGACCAGACGCTGGATCTCTTCCGGAGACAGCGGCGCGGGGAGGAACTCGGCGAGGATCTCCCCCTCGGCTTGTTCCTTCTCCGCCTGCTCGGCCCGGCCGGCCGTGGCATAGGCGTCGGCGGCCTCTCGCCGCTTCTTCGCCTCCTTGGCCAGGACGTCGATCACCTCGTCGTCGGTCAGCTCCTTGGCCTGCTTGCCGGCGACCTCGGCGTTGCTGATCGCGGCCAGGGCCATCCGCAGTGTGGACGAGCGGAGCGCGTCCCGCGCCTTCATCGAGTCGGTCAGCGCCTGCCGCAGCCGTTCCTTCTGCGCACCCATGCTTCCAGTGTCGCAGCCTCACGGGTGTGACAACCTTGGGGCATGCATCCGGCAGCACGAGCAGCCTCCGCCGCCGCGGGTCTTGGCCTGGGCGTGGCGGGGTATGCCGCGGGCTACGAGGTGCGGGCGTTCACGCTGCGACGGCACGTGGTCCCGTGCCTGCCGCCGGACACGGCCAGCATCCGGCTGCTGCACCTGTCCGACATCCACCTGCTCCCCAACCAGCACCGCAAGCGACGGTGGCTGCGAGGCCTGGTCGACCTGCGCCCGGATCTGGTGGTCAACACCGGGGACAACATCAGCGGACCGGCGGCGGTGGACGCCGTCGTGGACACACTCGCGGAACTCCTTGACCTGCCGGGCGTGTTCGTGTTCGGGTCCAACGACTACTGGGGTCCGGTGCTGAAGAATCCGCTCCGCTACTTCGCCAAGGACGGCGGGAAGCGGTTGCAGGGGCCGCGGCTGCCCTGGCATCGGCTGCGCGAACAGTTCCACGAGGCCGGCTGGCTGGACCTGTCCAACGCACGGGGTGAGCTGAAGATCGGCGACGCGCGGATCGTGCTTGCCGGCGTGGATGACCCGCACCTGGGCTATGACCGGCTCGACGACGTGGCCGGGCCTGCGGACCCGGGGGCCACGCTGCGGATCGGCGTCACCCACGCGCCGTACCGACGGGTGCTGGACGCCTACACCCGCGACGGCTACGACCTTCTCCTGGCCGGCCACACGCATGGCGGTCAGCTGCGGATACCTGGCTACGGTTCCCTGGTCACCAACTGCGACCTGGACAACCGGCGCTCGCGCGGGCTGCACCATCATGACGCGGACGGGCGGCGCGCGTGGCTGCACGTCTCCGCCGGATGCGGCACGTCGCCGTACGCCCCGTTCCGGTTCGCCTGCCGCCCCGAGGCCACCTTGCTCACCCTCACCCCCGCCGCCGCCGCGTTTGCCTTGTAGACGGGGCAGCCTCCCCGTTAACAAGGCAAGTTTGGCTCGCCAACGGTGAGTCTGCCTTGTACACCCCCGCCCCACTCGGGACGTGTACGCCGATTTAGCCGGGTCGCGACTGCTCCGGTAGACTCGCTGCGCCCTTGTGGGCATGCGGGCTGTGGCGCAGTTTGGTAGCGCGCCTCGTTCGGGACGAGGAGGTCGCAGGTTCAAATCCTGTCAGCCCGAC
>CAYLOC010000095.1:0-11823 GCA_964385195.1 uncultured Nocardioidaceae bacterium | reverse complement strand
GCCGGAAGTTCCCCAACCGGCGGCTCCCGACTCCCGACTCAGGTGTGCAGCCGCAAGATGGTCTGTCCGTCGACGGTTTGGACGGCGACGGTGCGGATCGCGCCGGCGGGCCAGGAGCTGGCACCGGTGACCGTCATCGTGCGGTCCGGGAGTGCACGCCAGGACGCCACCCGCTGGGTCCGCCCATCAGCGGTCTGGACGGTCAGGATGTAGGTGTGTGGCTGTTCGTACGTCGACATGCCCGGGTACTGGCAGGTCAGGGTCACCTTGGTGCCCCAGGCGACGTCGCGCAGGGCCACCGTCGCGTTCATCGCCGTCGGAACGACAGGACGCATCTTGCGTGCCGCCGCCTGGCCGCTGCCCTGGTCTGCGGGCTGGGTTCTGGCGGGAGGCGTGCTGGGTCCGGCTACGGGTTCTCCTGGCCCGGCGAGCAGGGTCACCCCCACTGCCACTCCGGCCACGATGACGCACGCTGCGGCCGCAGCGGCGATCAGCCACTGTATGCGGCGGCGGCGCTGCCGGCGTACCTCGTCCAGCAGCCGGGGCAACAGGGTCTCGGGGACACCCACGGAGCCCGCGCCGGGCTCGTCGGCGATGTCAGCTGGGTCCGCCGTGGACAGCAGTCCGGGCATCCCGGCCACCTCCCGGACCGCGGCGGCGCAGCGCGGGCACTCGGCCATGTGCTGTTCGAACGCCTGGCGGTCAGACGGTGAGAGTGCTCCGAGGACGTAGGCGGCGTCGTAGTGGCGGTACGGGTCCGTGGTCACCATGGTCACCAAGGTCCTCCTCTCTCCTCGATCGCGAGCCGCAGCGCCCGTAACGCATAGTGCGTCCGCGACTTCACCGTTCCCTCGGGAATCCCGAGCCGCTCGGCGACCTCCTTGACCGGGCGGGACGCGTAGTAGCACTCGAGCAACACCTGCCGGTGGTCCGCAGAGAGCTGCCGCAGCGCGTCGGTGACCACCCACGACACCAGCCACCGGTCGGTCGCGTCGTCATCGGCGTACGTTGTCGGCTCGGGAAGGTCAGCGGTGACCGTCTCCGGGTGCCGGCTCCGGGCCCGCCACTCGTCGACGACCAGGTTCTGCGCCACCCGGAACAGCCAGGCGCGGGCGGCGTCCTCGGACCGCTCCAGCACCTCGGGATGCTGCCAGGCACGCAACAGCGCCTCCTGGACGACGTCCTGGGTCAGGGCGTGGTCATACCCCGTGCGTCGCAGGACGTACCTCCACAGGTGTGCCGCGTGGACGTCGTGCAGCGTCTGCATGAGCTCAGACTGGCTGTCGGCCACAGTAGGGTCAACGATCCGCCGCGCCGGTTGGTTCATCCGGGGTTGCGGCCCGCGTCACCATGAAGGGATGACCGAAGTGGGGTGGCCGGCGTCGGAGGCGGGGCTCGTGGAGTACCAGACCCGGCTGGCGACACTCCGGCCGCCTCCGTGGGCACCACCGGGCCGTCTCCCGACGGTGGCAGCGGTGTGGGTGTGCTTCCCGCGCGGGCTGTCCGGCCCCGGCGCCGCCGGGGACCCAGCCTGGGCCGCGGCGGTCACGATGCGCGCCGGGCAGGTGGTGGCGCAGTACGTGATCGCGGGTACGGCGAACGCGGCCTATCGCCCCGGGCTGCTGGCGCTGCGGGTGGGGCCGTTGCTGGAACACGCGGTCCGCGGCCTCGCGGTCCCGCCGGAGGTGGTGCTGCTTGACGCCACCGGTCGGGATCACCCGCGCCGCGGCGGCCTGGCGGTACATCTCGGCCGGGTCCTGGGCCTCCCCACGATCGGAGTCACCCACCGGCCACTGGTGGCGGTGGGTGGGTGGCCGGCCGCCGACGACCGGGCGGCCACGGCCGACCTGCACATCGACGGTGACCTGGTCGCGCGGTGGCTTCGGACGCGCGCCGGTGCCCGTCCGCTCGTGGTCCACCCCGGGTGGCGGGTGGACCTGGACACCGCGACAGAGCTGGTACGCCGCTGGTCGGGCCATCGGCGTACCCCCGAGCCCCTGCGCCGCGCACGACAGCTGGCCCGCCGGAGCCGCGCCGCCGGCTGACCGACCCGACGGCCTGCGATAGGTTCGCAGGCATGGCTGATCAGACCCCGGAACTGTTGACGTCCCCCTTGCACGACCGGAACGTGGCCCTCGGCGCCAAGTTCGGCGAGTTCGCCGGCTGGTCGATGCCGTTGGAGTACGCCGGCGCGGTCTCGGAGCACAACGCGGTGCGCGGCGCGGTGGGCATCTTCGACGTCAGCCACCTCGGCAAGGCCGTGGTCCGCGGGCCGGGCGCGGCGGCGTACGTCAACTCCTGCCTGACGAACGACCTCCGCAAGATCGAACCCGGCAAGGCGCAGTACACCCTGTGCTGCAACGACACCGGCGGCGTGGTCGACGACATGATCTGCTATCTGCGCGCTGACGACGACGTACTGCTGGTTCCCAACGCCGCCAACACCACCGAGGTCGTACACCTGCTCGCCGAGTCCGCCCCGTCCGGGGTCGAGGTCACCGATCAGCACCGGGACTTCGCCGTCATCGCCGTCCAGGGGCCGCGCTGCGACGAGACGCTGGAGGGCGCCGGGTTCCCCACCGGCCACGAGTACATGTCGTTCGTGACCGTGGAGCATGACGGCGTCCCGATGACCGTCTGCCGGACCGGCTACACGGGGGAACGGGGTTACGAGCTCGTCGTCCCCAACGCCGCCGCCGGGTCGGTGTGGGACGCGCTGCTCGCCGCGGGGTCGGCGTACGACATCGCTCCGGCCGGGCTGGCGGCGCGGGACACACTGCGCACCGAGATGGGCCTGTCGCTGCACGGGCAGGACATCACCCCCGAGATCACGCCGGTGGAGGCGCGGCTGTCCTGGGCGATCGGCTGGGACAAGGAGACGTTCTGGGGTGACGCGGCGCTGCGGCGGCTGCGGGAGGACAAGCCGCCGCGGTACGCACGTGGGCTGGTCGCGACCGGACGCGGCATCCCGCGCCCGCACATGGCCGTGCTGGGACCTGACGGACAGCAGATCGGCGAGGTCACCTCCGGCACGTTCTCGCCGACCCTGCGCAAGGGGATCGGGCTGGCGCTGATCCGGCGCGGCGTGGTGAAGAACGGCCAGCAGGTGAGCGTCGACGTACGGGGCCGGGAACAGCCGTTCACGGTCACCAAACCGCCGCTGGTCACCCCGGGCTCAGCCGGCTGAGCGATCCGACTTGTCAGAAGTGGGACACGTCAGCGCGTGCTCCACTTCTGACAAGTCAGGTGAAGTGGGCGCGGCGGGCGGTACGGCGGAGCGCGGCCAGCACGGGCCTGCCGGCCAGGAGTACGGCGAGGGCGGTGAGCGCACCGCGGGGAATGTCCCAGCCGAGCGACGTGGTGGCCCAGAACACCGCGTAGTGGTGCAGGTTGGTGACCACCGATGCGTCGGGAACGTAGCTCAGCGCGGAGCCGTAGGTGCCGAACGGCCAGAACCACAGGTTCAGCAGCGCCCCGTAGAACAGGCCGGCCAGTACGCCGTACCCGGCCAGCATCCCCACCTCGCGGAACCCGCGCAGCCGGGCCGGGAGCATCCCCGCCCCCAGACCGACCCAGCCCGCCCCGAGCATCTGGAACGGCAGCCAGGGCCCCACGCCACCGGTCAGCAGGGCACCGGCGAACAGGCTCAGGCACCCCAGCACGAACCCGAAGCCACGGCCGAACACCCGGCCCCCGAGAACCAGCACGATGAAGCTCGGCTCCAGACCCACCGCGCCGGGCCCCAGTGCACGCAGCGCCGCCCCCACCGCCGCCAGCATCCCCAGCATCGCCACCGCCTTCGCGTCCAGCCCACCGGCGGAGATCTCCGCCAGCAGCACCAGCGCGAGCAACGGCAGCAGGACGACGAAGATCCACGGCGCGTCGGCAGAGTGCTGGGTCGTCGTGTCCGGGTGCACCAGGAACGGCCATCCGTAGGCGATGACGCCGAACACCGACACCAGGACCAGCATCGCCACCGAGCGCGGGCGCATCCGGACCAGCGGCGCCGGGGCCTCCGCCTCGACCGCCGTGTCCAGGCCCGCGTCCGCGTCCGTGGCCGGATCCGCGTCGGGCCGCTGCCGCTCCGGTGCCGCGGTCACGACGCCGCCTGCCGGTCGAGTGCGTCAGCGACCGCGGAGACGGTCAGCCACCGCTGCGGCGCGAGCACCTTGGTGACCTGCGGAGCGTACGGCGGTGAGGACACCACCACCTCGTCGGTGCTGCCGTCGGCCACCACCTCTCCCTCGGCCATGACCAGCACCCGGTCGGCCACCTCCGCGACCAGCTCCACGTCGTGCGTGGCCAGCACGATGCCATGGCCGGAGGCGGCGAGGTCGCGCACGACGGCCACCAGCCTCCGCTTGGCGCCGTAGTCGAGCCCGCGGGTGGGTTCATCGAGCAGCAGCAGCGGGGGCTCCGCGGTCAGCACGATCGCCAGCGTGAGCGCGAGCCGCTGCCCCTCCGACAGGTCCGTGGGGTGCCGGTCGTCGGGAAGGCCGGGCGCCAGCCGCTCGAACAGCTCCCGGCACCGGCCGCGGGGGGCGCCGGTGTCTGCGTCGGCATGCATGCACTCCTCGGCCACGGACTCGGCATAGAGGATGTCGCCGGGCTGGGACGGGACGAGGCCCACCGACCGCATCAACGCGGCCGGCCGGATTGTCGCCGGGTCCACCCCGCCCACCCGCACGGTGCCACCGGACGTGCCGACGAGGGAGACCAGCGCCTTCAGCAGGGTCGACTTCCCGGCGCCGTTGCGTCCCATCACCGCAACCACTGCGCCGCTGTGCAAGGACACGGACACGCCGCGCAGCGCAGGGGTGTCACCGTAGCGGACCACGAGGTCGCGGGTCCGCGCCAGCTCCTGGGTGGGGTGCGGCGACGGGGACGGGTACGCCGGTGCGGCCTCGTCCACCGGAGCCAGCCGGTCGCGCAGCTCCCGGGCCCGCCGCCGCGCGTCGCGTACCGACAGCGGGACGGGGGTCCAGCCCGCGACCCGCGCCAGTTCCACCACCGGCGGCGCCACCGGGGACGTGGCCAGCACCTGCTCCGGGTCGCCAGCCTGCACCGGCCGGCCGTCGCCGGGAACGAGCACCACCCGGTCGGCGTACTGCGCCACCCGTTCCAGCCGGTGCTCGGCGAGCAGCACGGTCAGCCCCAGGTCGTAGACGAGACGCTGCAACGCGGCCAGCACCTCCTCGGCCGCCTGCGGGTCCAGCGCGCTCGTCGGCTCGTCGAGCACCAGGACGCGCGGGTGGGTGGTGAGCACCGACCCGATCGCCACCCGTTGCTGCTGGCCGCTGCTCAGCGTGGCCAGCGGGCGACGGCGCACCTCGGCCAGCCCCAGCAGGTCCAGGGTCTCCTCCACCCGTTTGCGCATCGTGTCCGGCCGGACGCCCAGGGACTCCATGCCGTAGGCAAGCTCGTCCTCGACCTGCTCGGTGACGAACCCCGCCAGCGGGTCCTGGCCGACGTACCCGACGACATCGGCGAGGTCCCGCGGCCGGTGGGTGCGGGTGCTGCGGCCGTCGACGGTGACCGCGCCGGCCAGGGTTCCGCCGGTGAAATGCGGGAACAGGCCGTTGACGCAGCGCAGCAGGGTGGATTTCCCCGAGCCGGTCGGGCCGACCACCAGGCACATCTCGCCCTCGGGCACCTCGAACGTCACCTCGCTCAGCGTCGGGGCCGACGCGTCGTCGTAGGTGGCGGTGACACGGTCGAAGCCGATCATCCCTGCCTCCTCCGGTCCGGCGGCGGCGGAGCGAGGAACGCCGGCAGCAGCCCCACCAGCGGTGCGAGCAGCGCCAGCGGCGGCAGTGCCGGGATTGCCAGTGGGTACGGCGGATGGGCCGCGGCCGGGTTCGTGACGCCGAGCAGCACCAGCAACGCGGCGCAGGCGATCCCCGAGCCGGCCACCAGCCACTCCGGCAGCGCCCACGGGTCGGGGCGGTACCGGGTCCGGCGGGTGCGCCGGCCTCCTACGACCAGCCCCGCCACGGCCAGCACACAGCCCAGCAGCAGCGTCGGCAGCCCCAGCCACGTCGTGGGGGAAGCCGCCAGGAGGCCGTAGGCGCCGACGCAGACACCGAACACACCCGTGAACACCAGCGCCGCCGTGACCCGGCGGCTCGCGGCCCCCGCCCCCGACGTGCGGCCGTAGCCGCGGCTGTCCATCGCCGCGGCCAGCGACACCGACCGCGCCAACGCCCCTTCGAAGACCGGCATCGCCGTACGGCGCATGCTCGCCAGCCCGCTCCGGTCATACCCGCGCAGCCGCTGCGCCCGCCGCACCCGGGCGGCATCGGCGACCAGCTGCGGCGCGAACGTCATCGCGACCACGGCCGCGACCCCGATCTCGTACAGTGCCCCCGGCACGCAGCGCAGCAGCCGGTTCGCGTTCGCCAGCGCGTTGGCGGCGCCGATGCAGCAGATGATCGTCGCCAGCCGCAGGCCCTGCGACAGCGCCAGCAGCACCGCCTCCCAGGTGATGACGCCGCCGAGCTTGACCCCGGCAGCCCACGCCGGGAGCGGCACCTCCGGCAGCGTCACGATGAGGTGCGTCCCTTGGGTCTCCGAGGACAGCACCGCCTGCAGCACGATCCGGATCACGACCAGGACCAGCGCCAGCCGCAGGAACGACCCGAATGCGTAGGCCCACGGCGCGCGGGACCGCCGGGCCATCACGACGTACCCCGCGACGGCGATCAGCAGGCAGCACACGACCGGGTTGGTGGTGCGGCTGGCACCCGCGGCCAGCCCGAGCGCCCACAGCCACCACGCACCCGGATGCAACGGACGCGAGTAGGCGGGGGAGTGGGCGGGACGCATCGCAGTGCTAGGCGCGTTGTCTGCGGAGGAGGAGGGAGCCGGCGATCAACAGCACCACCACGATCGCCGCGACCACGATCCCCCAGACAGGGAAGCCGCCTCCGCTGTCGCCGGCGCCGGCCTGGTCCGTCGGCGTGCTCAGCTGCAGCGTCACCTGCTCATCCGGCGGCGCTTCCGTGGCATCGGTCACCTTCATGCTGCATCCCTTGGCGGGGTAGCCGTCGATTCCGCAGACGAGTCCGGTCTTGCCGATGCGGGTCTTGGCGACGCTCTGCAGCGCCTGGAGAACGGTGTAGTTGGTGGCGACCACGGCGCACACGCCGCGTGCCTGGGGTGGAGTGTCGCCCGCGGCGTCGGACTTGGTGCCGTAGTCGATGACGAACGCGAGGCGTTTGGTGCCGTCGGTGTGGTCCTGGTCGCCGCAGATCGCGTCGAAGTCACCGTCGGCGCGGGGGAGGCGTGGCTGCTTCAAGACGGTGGCGTACCGGAACCCGTAGACGCTGCCGTCGGCTGCGGAGCGCGTGGACTTATCGCCGGGGCCGACTTTCATGAAGCCCCAGGTGGACGTGTTCGGCTTCCACTGGTAGAACCCCCAGTACTTGTACGCGGGGGTGGCCTTGTCGGCCCGGGGATGGTCGGCCCGGGGTTGGTCGGCATTGGGTCTGACCGACGCGTTGGTGCCGGTCTCCGGTACGCCGGGCACCGCCGACGCAGGGGAGACGAGCATCGCCGTACCGGTGAGAGCGAAGACGGCGGCGAGCAGGAGAGTGACGATACGACGCATGTGGAGCCTTTCCACTAGCGGTCCCGTAGACGGCTCCGGACCGCACGCGTCGCAACGTAGATCCGGCTCCGTCCCGCAAACCTCGACGGATGATGGAGCCGCATGACCGGCGTGGGTGCTCCGACTCGCCTCGCCCGGGAAGGGACGAGGCACACGGTTGCGGGTCAGTGCCGGAGTCTCACCGGCTTCCCCCACACGGGTCTCGCACTTCGAAGCCTCCCACGCCGGCCGTCGTTGGTCAAAGCCGGGCACCGCTTTCAGCAGGGGTGCGCTAGCCTCGACGCGACCGGCAACAACGGTGCGAAGGAGACGCGGATGCCCTGGACCTGGCGGGTGGAGGACGCCGACGGTGACGAGGTGGACCCGGGCTTCGCGACACCGGAGTTCTCCTCCCAAGGCGACGCCGAGACCTGGCTGGGAGAGGTCTGGCAGGAGCTCGCCGACTCCGGCGCCGCGCAGGTGCTGCTGCTGGAGGATCGCCGTACTGTCTACGGTCCGATGCCGCTCACCGAGGTTCCCTAACCACGCCTTCCTGGGACAATCTCCCTGGTGACGAGGCTTCGATGAGGGTGAGATGACCGATCCCGGAGAGCCGGCGAGGGCAGGGGAGCGGACTGCGGCCCCGTGGCCGTTCCGTGCCCGTCGTGAGGAGTTCGAGCTCCTCACCGAAGCACTGACCCCCACCACGCAACCCGACGAGGCCTGCGGCGCGGTCGTGTTCGCCCACGCCGGCGTGGGCAAGACCCGGCTGCTGCTCCCGAGGCCGCCGCGCAGGCTGCCCGCATCTATCGCCAGGCAGGCATGCCCGGTTCCACAGCACGTGTCACGGCTCGTAGCCACGTGCTCTTCGCCCAGTGCGAGGACGCGCAGACGCCGGCGCTGCGGGATCCCCCGCCCGGTCCTGATCTGAGCCGACGCGAACGCGAGGTGGCCGGCCTGGCTGCGCGAGGGCTGTCGAACGCCGCCATCGCGGAGCGTCTGGTGCTGTCGGTACGTACCGTGGAGTCGCACCTGTACCAGGCCTACGCCAAACTCGGCGTACGACGTCGGGAGGATCTTCCTCGCATCCTGAAGGACTGAACCAGAGCCGGGTCTGCGCCAAAACCAGTACCGCACTACTGAGGTTGACCCCGCTCGCGCCGCCTATGTTCGAGGGGTGGATCGGGACGCGTTGGTCGACGAGCTGCCGGAAGCGCTCGCGATCACCCTGAGGCTGGTCGAGTCAGGAGAACCAGCCAGGGTGGTCGCGGCAGCGTTGGACGTGCCGGAGCAGAGCGTGTCGGTGTTGCTGCGAGTGGCCCGGGCCAAGCTGGCTCACATGCAGGAGTGCTGCGCGCGCACCGGAGCAGAGGCCGGTGTCAGCTGAAGTCGCGTGTCTTCGGTGAGACGGTCTTGGTGGGGTCACGCTCGATGTAGGGGTCCAGGATCTCGTCGACCGTGGTCAGTACGTCGTCGGGCAGCGAGACGCCGACCGCGCGGACGTTGTCGGTGACCTGCTCGGGCCGGGTGGCGCCGATGATCGCCGAGGAGACGTAGTCGTGGGAGAGCACCCATGCCAGCGCCAGCTGGGCCATCGACAGGCCGAGTCCGTCGGCGACCGGCGCCAGCTGTTGTACGGCGGTCAGCATGGCGTCGTCGAGCCGGCCACGGAGGACGTCGCCTACCTTCTCGTGCGCTGCGCGGGAGCCCTCCGGCGGCGGCTCCCCGGGACGGTACTTGCCGGTCAGGATGCCCTGGCCCAGCGGCGACCACACGATCTGCCCCAGACCGGCAGCGACCGACGCGGGGACCACCTCCGCCTCGATCACCCGCCACAGCATGTTGTACTGCGGCTGGTTCGACACCAGCGGAACCCGCAGCTCCTCAGCCAGTCCCGCCGCCGCCCGGATCTGTCCCGCGGTCCACTCCGACACCCCGATATAGAGGGCCTTGCCGGCACGCACGACGTCGGCGAACGCTCCCATGGTCTCCGCCAGCGGGGTCTCGTGGTCGTAGCGATGTGCCTGGTACACGTCGACGTAGTCGGTCTGTAGGCGTCGCAGGCTCGCGTCGATCGACTCGTGGATGTGCTTGCGCGAAAGCCCGGAGTCGTTCGGCCCCTGCCCCATCGGCCAGTACACCTTCGTGCACAGCTCGATGCCTTCCCGGCGTACACCGTGCAACGCGCGACCGAGCACCGACTCGGCACGCCCGTGGGCGTAGACGTCGGCGGTGTCGAAGGTGGTGATGCCCTCCTCCAGCGCCTGCCGCACGCAGGCTGCCGCCTGCTCCTCCTCGACCTGGCTGCCGTGGGTCAGCCAGTTGCCGTAGCTCAGCGCGCTGACCTTCAGTCCGGACGTCCCCAGATGACGAAACTCCATGCTGTGAACCCTATCGAGGGCCCAGAGGCTACGATGAGGCCGCATGGACGTGCAGGAGTTCACCCCCGACCGCGACCAGTATGCGTTCACCTTCGGCGGCGTGCCGCCGGTACGGCGGGTCCGGCCCGGCACCGCGCTGCGGCTGTGGTCCGACGACGCGTTCTGTGGGCAGCTGAGCAACACCTCCCACGTCGCGTCGGAGCGGCTGACCATGCCGTTCGTCAACCCCCAGACCGGCCCGTTCTACGTCGAGGGCGCCGAGCCGGGCGACACGCTGGCGCTGCACCTGGTCTCCCTCGAGCCGGCCCGCGACTGGGGTGCCTCGTCGTTGATCCCGTTCTTCGGAGGGATGACCAGCACCGACCGGGTGGTCACGTTGCAGGACCCGTTGCCGGAGATCACCTGGATCTACCCTCTGGACCGGGAACGCGGCACCGTCGGCTTCCAGGCCCGCCGCAGCGACCACCACATCGAGCTGCCGGTGCAGCCGATGCTCGGCACCGTCGGAGTCGCCCCGGCCGGGGGAGAGGCGCGCAGTTCGCTGGAGCCGGAGCGGTTCGGCGGCAACATGGATGTGCCACAGATCCGCGCCGGAGCCACCGTCTACCTCGGCGTCAACGTCGAAGGAGCACTGTTCTCCATCGGAGACGGGCACTACCGGCAGGGGGAGGGGGAGGCCTGCGGCACGGCCGTCGAGGGGGCCATGACCACGACCCTGGTGGTGGACCTCGTCAAGGGGGTATCCACGCCCTGGCCCCGGGTTGAAGACGACTCGCACTGGATGGTGGTCGGGTCCAGCCGCCCGATGGAGGATGCCTGGCGCATCGCCACCGCAGACATGATCGGCTGGTTCAGGGACCTGTACGGGCTGGATCCGGTCGACGGCTACCAGTTGCTGACCCAGATGGCGGAGGTTCCGGTCGCCAACGTCGTCGACACCAACTACAGCGTCGTGGTCAAGGCGGCCAAGGGGCTGCTCCCGCCCGCGCAGGCGTACCTCGGCACCCACGCCCGGCTGCGTGAGGCCGCCTCAGCCCTGACCGGGTCGGCATAGGCACGCGGGTCACCGCGAAGGACACGAGGAGAAACGATGGATCTGGGACTCTCCGGGAAACGGGTACTGGTCACCGGCGGCACCCGGGGCATCGGGCGGGCCGCGGTCGAGTGCTTCCTCGACGAGGGAGCCACGGTGGGGTTCTGCGCACGCGACTCCGAGCGGGTGGCCGCCACCCAGTCCGCGCTGGCGGACCGCGGCCGGGTGCAGGGGTCCGTGGTCGACGTCGGCGACAAGGAGGCGCTGGAGGCGTGGGTCGCCGACTCCGCCGAGGCGTTCGGGGGGCTGGACGTGGTAGTCGCGAACGTCAGCGCCCTGGCGATCCCCGACACCGAGGAGAACTGGCAGACCAGTTTCAACGTCGACCTGATGCACACGGTGCGACTGGTCAACGCCGCGATGCCACACCTGAAACGCAGTGACGCCCCCGCGATCGTCGCGGTGTCCAGCGTGTCCGGACGCGAGTCGGACTTCGCCTCGGGGCCGTACGGAACCGCGAAGACCGCGATCGTCGGCTACATCCACGGCCTCGCGCTGCAGCTGGCCGAGCAGGGGATCCGCGCCAACACCGTCTCCCCGGGAAACACCTACTTCGACGGCGGGATCTGGGCCGGGATCGAGGGCAGTGACCCGGCGCTGTACGAGACCGCGCTCGGCCTGAACCCGACCGGGCGGATGGGCCGGCCGGACGAGGCGGCCGCGGCCGTGGTGTTCCTCGCCAGCCCGCGCGCCTCGCGGATCAGCGGCACCAACCTCGTCGCCGACGGCGCCCTGACCCGCGGCATCCAGCTGTAGCCGAC
>CAYLOC010000094.1:0-11877 GCA_964385195.1 uncultured Nocardioidaceae bacterium | reverse complement strand
GCCTCGGCTGGGAGGTGGCGCATCCAGCGCAGTGGCGAGAAGAACACCCATGCCACTGCCAGGCTGCCCCCGACGGCACAGATGAGCAACGTGGTGCGTACGCCGAGGCCGGTCGCCAGGGCGCCGCCGAGCAGTCCGCCGAGCGGCATCGCACCCCACACCACGAAGCGCACCGTGGCATTCATCCGGCCGAGCAGCCGTTCAGGACACAGCTGCTGCCGGAAGCTCACCTGGGTGACGTTGTAGACGACGACTCCGAGTCCCAACAGCACCTGTGCGGCCGCGAACACCCCCAGGGTCCAGTCCCGGTGCAGGAAAGGTTGGACGAAGAACGTCGCCCCGGACACCGCCATGCTCACCCACAACAGCACCCCCTGACCCACCCACGTAGCCAGCCGGCGTGCCAGGACAGCGCCGAGCAGTCCCCCCAACGCGGCCGCCGACATCAACAGACCGATGACCGCCGCCGACAGATCCAGGACCCGCGCCAGCAGCACCATCACCATGGCCTGGTCCGCGGCGTTCCAGAAGTTGGCGGTCGCGGTACAGGCGGCGATCGGCCGCAACAGGCGATGGCGGAAGACGAACGCCAAACCCTCAACAACCTCGCGGCGGAGCGCGCGCTCTGGCCGGTGGAGAACCCGCGGCTCCGAACGAGGGATGCTGCCGACCCAGAACGCCGACCACACGAAGCTGAGCGCATCGGCGGCGATGGCGTAGGGGGCGGTGATTGCCTGGACCAGCAGACCACCCAGGCTGGGGCCGGCCAGCTGCGCCACCGACTGCGTCCCTTGCAACTTGGCGTTGCCCTCGACCAGGTGCTCCCGCCCGACCAGGAACGGCAGATAGCTCTGGTAGGCGACGTCGAAGAAGACCGTGCACACCCCGACCGCCAGCACCACGACGTACACCTGCCACAACGTCAGTACGCCGAGCACTGCGGCAACGGGTACCGACCCGAGCAGAGCGGCACGTCCCACGTCCGCCACCACCAGGACGCTCCGTCGACGCACCCGGTCCACCCATACGCCAGCGGGGAGCCCGACGAGGAGGAACGCCAGGTACTCGAACGTGGTGAGCAGCCCCACCTCGAACGCGGTGGCATCGAGCACGCGCAACGCCAGCAACGGCATCGCCAGCCCCGTCACCATCGTCCCGAGCTGGCTCAGCGCGTCCCCGGCCCACAGCCGCAGGAAACCCGGGTGATGCAACAGGCCGGCCACCAGGCAATCGTGGACAAGTGATTGAGAATTGTCAATCGGTTAGCCTTGGACGAATGGCGCCCGCCGAACCACGCCCGGCTCGGGCGACCGACCGTCCCGCCGACCTCCCGGAGCGGCGCCGCGCCACCGAGGCCGAGGCGCAGGCGATTGCCTCGACGGTTCGGCTGCGGATCCTGCGGCTGTGCCTGGACGAGGCCCTGACCAACCGGCAGATCGCGGACCGACTCGACCGGAACCCGGCCACCATCCTCTACCACGTACGGCGCCTCGTCGACACCGGTTTTCTCAGCGCACTCCCCGCTCGCCGCGGCACCAGGGGCGCCCGGGAGATCCCCTACCGGGCCACCGGGAAGTCGTGGACGGTCGACGTCACCGAGACCACGACGGGGCCAGCCCCGCTGACCCATGCGATGCTCGAGGCCTTCCTGGACGAGCTGGACGAGTCCGGTGGTGAGCTGGCCGACGCCACTCGACTCGCGCTCTGGCTTACCGAAGCCGACCGGGACGAGCTGGCTCGTCGACTCCAGGCGCTGTGGGAGGAGTTCAAACAGCGCTCGGCGGACTCCCCGGGGGAACGGTGGTCGGTCTTCTTCGCGATGCACCGCGATCGCGGCGGCCGCGCGGAGAACGAATCCGGCTGCTGAACCGCACCGTGTCACCCGGACGGAGCTGCGCACAGCGGGCCAGGTCGGCCACGGTGACCACCGCTACGACCGGGTAGCCGCCAGTGGTGGGGTGATCGGCGAGGAACACCAGGGGTTTCCCGGTTGCGGGGACCTGCACCGCGCCGGCCACCAAACCCTCACTGGGCAGTTCGGCGGTGATCCGGCGGGGCAACGGTGGCCCCTCGAGCCGCAGTGCCACCCGGTCACTGTCCCGCGCCACGACGTACTCGGTGCCGATGAGCGCTGACCACGCATCGTCGGTGAACCAGTCCGCGCGGGGACCGACGTGGACCCCCAGGGAGGGGTCCGCCACCACCCGGTCCAGCGCCGCCGCGTCCACGGGGTCACCGGGGCGGCCCCCCAACCGCAGCCGGTCACCAGGCCGCAGGGGCGCCGGCCCCAGGCCGGTCAACGTGTCGGTGGAGCAACTGCCGAGCACCGACGGGACCGTCACGCCCCCTGACAGCGCCACCCAGCTCCGCAACCCCGTTTCCGGGGAGCCCAGGATGACCCGCTGACCGGCACGGACCGACACCGCGGTTCCCCACGGCACCTTTCGGTCATCGACCGACACCGGGAGTCGTGCGCCGGTGACAGCGAACCGCAGCGATGCCTCGGCGACGAGTTCGACACCACCGAGCAGGGACTCCAGCCCCGCCGCATGGTCGGGGTTTCCCACGAGCCGGTTCGCCAGGGAAAGAGCGGCAGGGTCAAGCGCGCCGGAGCGCGGTACACCGAGGTGGGCGTATCCGGGCCGCCCGAGGTCCTGCACCAGCAACGACGGACCGGGGTCGGCGACCAGCAGCGTCACTCCGCCTCCTCGAAGCGGACGACCGTGCCGGGGACGAGCAACGCCGGGGGGTCCCGCTCCGGGTCGAACAGCGTCGCGTCGGTGCGGCCGATCACCTGCCACCCTCCGGGCATCGCCCGCGGGTACACCCCGCAGTAGGTGTCGGCAAGGGCGACCGCACCGGCCGGCACGCGGGGCCGGGGGTCGGTACGGCGGGGCACCGGCGGCAGCGGCGGCGTCGCGGTGCAGTAGCCGAAACCGGGCGCGAACCCGCAGAACGCGACGGTGAACCGGCTCTGCTGGTGTCGGCGTACCACGGCGGACTCGGTGGTTCCCCACTCCCGGGCAACGGCGGCGAGGTCCTCTCCGCCGTACTCCACGGGCAGCACCACCACCTCCCCCGCCTCCCCCGCCTCTGAGTTGTCAGACGCTGAGACCGCTAGAGCGTGCTCAGCGTCTGAAAAAACGCACGCCCCCCCCACCACCGCCGGCCCCCCCGCCACCCCAACCCTGCGGGCCGCGGGGACGACGTCGGTGGGGGCCGGGAGGTCGGTCCGGGCGCGGATCCACCGGTACAGCCGCTGCGCCGCTGCGGTGTCGACGACCTCGGCGAGCAACGCCTGGTCGCCGACGGGATGCACGGTCACCTGCATGGGGCCACCGGGATGCCGAGGTCGGCCAGTGCGGCCCGGACCGCATGGGCCAGGTCCAGCGCGTCGGGTGTGTCCCCGTGCAGGCACAGGCTGTCCGCGGAGACGGCCAGCACCGTCCCCTCCATCGTGGTCACGGTCCCGCGGGTCACCAACTGGTGCACCCGTGCGGTGATCGCCGCAGTGTCGGTCAGCACCGCGCCCGGCTGCGACCGGGGTACCAGATGCCCCTCCGCGTCGTAGGCACGGTCGACGAAGAACTCTCGGCGTACGCCGAGTCCCGCCGTCTCCGCGCGGGCCGCGAGCCGGGAGCCAGGCAGCGTCAGCACGGGCAGCCCATACCGCTGCGCCACACCCGTCACCGCCGCGGCGCGCTCGTCGTCCCACACCGCGCGGTTGTACAGCGCGCCGTGGGGCTTGACATAGGTCACTGCGGTCCCCGCCGCGCGTGCCGCGGCAGCCAGGCTCTCCACCTGTTCAGCAAGATCAGCGGCCAGCTGCTCGGCCCCGACCTCGATGTCCCGGCGACCGAACCCCTCCCGGTCGCGGTAGGAGAACTGCGCGCCCACGGCAACGCCGTACTCCGCCGCCCACCTACACAACTGCCGCATCGTCGCAGCGTCCCCGGCGTGAAATCCGCAAGCCACGTTGGCCGAGGTGATCACGCGCATCAGGTCAGCGTCGTAGCCGAAGCCCTCACCGACGTCGGCATTCAAGTCCACCGTCTCCACGCGGTCCTCCTCACTGCCACCAGCCTAACTGCCAAAGGAGTGTTTGACGGCTACCGTTTCCCCGGCCTAGACTCCCCAACATGTCTTTTGAGGTTGCCCGGCTCCGCGCCACCGCACACCCCTTGCGACTGCGGATGCTGTCGCTGCTGACCGGCGCCGAGCTCAGCGCGTCCCAGGTGGCGCGCGAGCTGGACATCACCCAGGCGAACGCGTCGTACCATCTGCGGGTCCTGGCAGAGGCGGGCCTGGTCGAGGTGGCAGGAACCCACAAGATCCGCGGAGGGGTGGCCAAGACCTACCGCCACCCCTGGCGGGAGGCGCAGCTGCCGAGGCTGCCCGCCACCGACGAGGACCGCCACACCACCGGCCAGGAACTGGCCTTCGTGCATGCCGTCACCGACGAGCTGCGGCGGCGGGTCACCCACCACGTCCCGTCCACCGACAGCCACTTCACCGACGCCGAGCTGTGGGTCTCCCCGGAGGACTGGGCGGCCGCCGAGGAACTGGTGACCCGCGCCTCCCACCTGCTGCACGGGAACGCCCGCCCCCCGCGGTCGGAGGGAGCCATCCACGTCAACATGACAGCGGCCCTGTTCCGGATGCATGGTGCGGAGTGAAGACCCCCGACTCCCTCTCCCCGCTGACGGACCGTCGGTTCGCGTGGTTCTTCGGCGGCGTCACCACCTCGATCGTCGGGTCCTCCATCGCGCCGATCGCACTGACGTTCGCGGTGCTGGACCTCACCGGAAACTCGGCGGCGGCCCTGGGGCAGGTACTCGCCGCCCGCAGCATTCCCCTGGTGCTGTTCGTGTTGGTAGGTGGCGTGGTGGCGGACCGGCTGTCCCGGTCGTTCGTGCTCCGGTACTCCAACCTCGCCTCTGCGTTGACGCAGGCAGCCGTGGCCGCTCTCCTGCTCACCGGCACTGCGGAGGTGTGGATGCTGATCCTGCTGGAGGCCGTCAACGGGGCGGTGGCAGCGTTCACGTTCCCCGCGATTCAAGGCATCATCCCGCAGATCGTTCCACGGACACACTTCCAGCAGGCCAACGCGATGTTGTCCTTCAGCCGCCGCGGGCTCCGCATCCTCGGCCCGAGCGTCGGGGCCCTCATGGTGGTCACGGTCGGGTCGGGATGGGCAGTGGCGATCGACGCCACGACCTGGTTCATCGCGAGCGCCTGCATGGCTCGTATCCGGGTACCGACCACACGCAGCACCGAGCAGCGCACCTCCGGACTCCGGGACCTGCGCGACGGCTGGTCGGCGTTCACCGCGCGAACCTGGGTGTGGGTGGTCGTCGCCGCCTTCGCGGTGCTCAACGCCATCCAGGCCGGCGCGTTCAGCACCCTGGGGCCGATGATCGCCAAGTCCAGCCCTATCGGGGTCGCCGGATGGGGGTACGCCGAGAGCGCGCTCGCGGTCGGGATGGTCGCCACCACCGTGCTGATGCTGCGTTGGCGTCCACGGTTCCCGCTGCGGGCCGGGATGCTCGGTGTGGGCGCGTTCGCCCTCCCCACGCTCATCCTGGGCCTGCAGCCACAGATGATGCCGCTGGTCGCGCTCGCGTTCCTTGCCGGCTGTGGCATCCAGGTGTTCGACATCACCTGGCTCACCGCCTTGCAGCAACACATCCCCGGCCATCTGCTCTCCCGCGTGTCGTCCTATGACATGGTCGGCTCGCTCGTCGCTGTCCCGGTCGGGCAGTTGGTGTTCGGCCCGTTGGCGGCGGTCTGGCCAGCCCGGGACATCGTGCTGGTGGCGGGGGTGACCTATGTCGGCGTCGTCCTGCTCACGCTGGCGTCCCGGTCGGTACGGGACCTGACCGAAACCGGGTCGCCGGACCCGCAGCCGGTTGGGTAGCCTCGCGGCGTGACTCCGAGAAGCAAGCCGGGAACGCCGACCCCGCCCGTTGCCAAGCGCGTCGCACACCGACGTACACACCACGGCGACACGTTCGTCGACGACCTCGACTGGCTGCGGGAGAAGGACAACCCCGACACCGTGGCCTACCTGGAGGCCGAGAACGCCTACACCGAGGCGATGACGGCCCACCTCGACGGGCTTCGCGGCGCGATCTTCGACGAGATCAAGCAGCGCACCCAGGAGACCGACATGTCCGTGCCGTCGCGGACGGGCGGGTTCTGGTACTACGCCCGCACCGAGGAGAAGCGACAGTACCCGACGTTGTGCCGCTGCCCGGCGGCCGATGGTGACTGGACTCCCCCGCTGGTAGAGCCGGGAGCGACGATCCCCGACGAGCAGGTCATGGTGGACTGCAATGCGCTGGCGGACGGCGCGGACTTCTTCGCGCTGGGTGCCTGCTCTGTCAGCGACGACGGGAACCTGCTGGCCTACTCCACCGA
The DNA here is from genome assembly GCA_964385195.1 of uncultured Nocardioidaceae bacterium. GTDB lineage: Bacteria > Actinomycetota > Actinomycetes > Propionibacteriales > Nocardioidaceae > CAYLOC01. The sequence goes on along the minus strand of CAYLOC010000094.1, from coordinate 5,457 downwards.
CACGGTCGGCGATGAGCGCTTCACCATCCGCGTGCGGGACCTGCGCAGCGGCGAGATGCTGCCGGACGAGATCCCGAACACCCTGCACAGCGTGGTGTGGTCCGCGGCCGGCGACGACCTGTTCTACACCACTGTGGACAGCACGTGGCGCCCGGACAAGGTATGGCGCCACCGGCTCGGGACCGACCCGTCAGACGACGTACTGGTGTTCCACGAGCCCGACGAGCGGTTCTGGGTCTCGGTCGGCCGTACGACGAGCCGGGCCTACTTGGTCATCGACTGCTCCTCGAAGGTGACCTCAGAGGCACGGCTGCTGCCTGCCGACGACCCCACCGGCGAGTTCCGGGTGGTGGTCCCGCGTGAGCCGGGCGTGGAGTACGACGTCGACCACGCGCTGGTCGCCGGACAGGACCGGTTGGTGGTGCTGCACAACCGTGACGCGTTGAACTTCACCCTCGGTCACGGGCCGATGACGCTGACTGCGCTGGATGAGCTGGAGACGGTGATCCCGCCCGGCGACGACGTCCGGCTGACCAACGTCGTGGTGTCCGCAGCCGCACTGGTGGTGAATCTTCGCCGGGAGGGGCTGGCACAGGTGCAGGTGTTCCCGCTCAGCGCCGACGGTATCGGCGAGTCGCACACGATCGACTTCGAGGAGACGCTGTTCGACGCCGCCGCGGAGGAGTTCTCCGACTGGCAGCAGCCGCTGGTGCGGCTGTCCTACCAGTCCTGGCTCACCCCTGCCACGGTCATCGACTACGACCCACACCGCCGCGAGCGCCACGTCCGCAAGCAGCGACCGGTGCTGGGCGGGTACGACCCCGCCCAGTTCGTGCAGACCCGCGAGTGGGTGACCGCCCGGGACGGTACACAGGTGCCCCTCTCGATCGTGCGGCACCGGGATGTCGCCCCCCACAGCAACGCACCGTTGCTGCTGTACGGCTACGGGTCCTACGAGATCTCCATGGACCCCGTCATGCGCATCCCGGCGTTGTCCCTGCTGGAGCGCGGCATGGTGTGGGTGTGCGCCCATATCCGTGGCGGCGGGGAGATGGGACGCGCCTGGTACGACCACGGCAAGAAGCTGGAGAAGAAGAACACGTTCACCGACTTCGTGGACTGTGCGCGCCACCTCGTCGACACCGGCTGGACCGCACCGGACCGGATGGTCGCCCACGGCGGCAGCGCGGGCGGCCTGCTGATGGGGGTGGTCGCCAACGAGGCTCCGGACCTGTTCGCGGGAATCGTGGCCAACGTGCCGTTCGTGGACGCGCTCACCTCGATCCTGGACCCGTCGCTGCCGCTGACCGTGATCGAGTGGGACGAGTGGGGGGACCCGCTGCACGACCCGCAGGTGTATGCCTACATGAAGTCCTACTCGCCGTACGAGAACGTCACCGCACAGGACTACCCCGCCATCTACGCGCTCACCTCCATCAACGACACCCGGGTGCTCTACGTCGAGCCGGCCAAGTGGGTGGCCCGGCTGCGGGCCACCGCCACCGGAACCAGGCCGATCCTGCTCAAGTGCGAGATGAGCGCCGGTCACGGGGGCGCGAGCGGCCGCTATGACGCCTGGAAGGAGCTCGCGCACTACTACGCCTGGGCAGTCGACGTCTCCGGAGCGTCGCACGAACCCGTCCTGGCGATCGGCTGAGCGGGCGTTGGGCGGTGCTCCGATGCGCGATCGTAATGGGAACGAAACCTGCCGCAGCGAAGGTGTAAGAACCTGCTGAGAAGGGCAACGATCTAGTACGCCGAGACGTCTTCATGAGTGTCGGGTTCCCCCGGGAACTTGTGGACCCGTCAGGAATCTCTGACCCGGGTCGGACGTTAGACCTGGTAAGTCGTGATGAGAACGAGGAGAGGAGTCACCGTGGCCACTCGCACAGCTTCGGTCGAGCCCCGCGACGCCGGTATCGAGGGGCGCGACAGCGTCGGGCTGTACCTCGACGAGATCGCCCGCACCCCTCTCCTGGACGCCGCTACCGAGGTGGAGCTCGCCAAGGCGATCGAGGCGGGCCTGCTGGCCGAGCATCTGCTCGCCACCGGCCGCATCGCTCGCGCCAAGGGCGGCGCACCCAAGCGCGCCAGCAGGGAGGAGCTGGAGTGGCTGGCCGAGGACGGTCACCGCGCAACCCAGCGCTTCATCCAGGCCAACCTGCGGCTGGTGGTCTCCATCGCCCGCAAGTACGGCCGTTCGGCCATGCCCATGCTGGATCTCGTGCAGGAGGGCAACACCGGCCTGATCCGCGCGGTGGAGAAGTTCGACTACCGCAAGGGGTTCAAGTTCTCCACCTACGCCACCTGGTGGGTGCGGCAGGCGATCACCCGCGGCATCGCCCAGCAGGCACGTGTGGTGCGCCTTCCGGTGCACGTGGTCGAGGAGCTGAACCAGATCGGTTCCGCGCGTCGCACCCTGGAGCGTCAGCTCGGGCGCGAGCCGGAGGCAGAAGAGATCGCGCACGAGCTGGACATGACGCTGGAGCGGGTGCTGGACCTGGTGGCGTGGGGTCGTGACCATGTGAGTCTCGACACACCGGTGGACGAGGACGGCGATACCTCCCTGGGTGACCTGGTCGCCCGGGAGACGACACCGGGTCCGGACACGGCGGTGCTCGACGTGGAGTCCCGCCGGCGGCTCGACGACCTTGTCGACCTGCTGGACGAGCGCTCTGCGGACGTGATCCGGGCCCGCTACGGCCTGGTCGACGGTCGGCAGGAGAAACTGGCCGACATCGGTGCCCGGCATGGGGTCTCCGCCGAGCGGGTGCGCCAGCTGGAGCGGGAGGCGCTGGCGCAGCTGCGCAAGCTGGCCGACCCCGACCTGGCTGCCTGAGCGGCAGGGCCCCTCGGCGTACCGGCCGCCACAGTGCCGGTCACGTGGTGTTGCCGGTCACGTGGTGTTGCCGGTCACGTGGTGTTGGTGGCGGCCCCGCTGAGTTGTCGCCAGACTCCTGTGACGGAGTCCGCGAGATCGGCCAGCGTTCCGTCGTTGCAGATCACGATGTCGGCTGCGGCCAGCCGCTCCGCACGGGTTGCCTGCGCGGCGATCCGGCTTTGGGCCTCCTCGGGGCTCATGCCCCTCCCGTCGACGAGGCGGCGCAGCTGGACCTCGGGGGCGGTATCGACCACCACGAGTACGTCGAAGTCCGCGGCCTGACCAGTCTCGACCAGCAGCGGGATGTCGTGCACGACTACGGCTCCCGGTGCGGCCGCAGCCTCGATCCGGGATGCACGCGCGCGGACTCGGGGGTGCACGATCTGCTCCAGGCGTCGGCGTGCCGCAGGGTCGTCGAACACACGCCGTCCCATCGCTTGCCGGTCCAGTTCTCCGGCATCGTTGAGTACGCCGGGTCCGAACTCGTCGACGATCGCGCGCAGGCCGTCGGTACCGGCAGCCACGACCTCGCGGGCGAGGACGTCGGCATCGATGATGACCGCGCCGTGGCTCGCCAGGAGCCGGCTCACCTCCGACTTACCGGACCCGATTCCGCCGGTCAGGCCCACCCGCATCATGCCGCCACCCTGCCACAGTGGCTGAGTCCCCCGGTCGCTGCGGCACGGGCCACTCGTCAGGCGCGCCGGGTGTCAGGGCCGGCTCGTCAGCCGCACGTGCAGCGTCTTGGCCTGGCCGTTCCGGTCCACCTCCACCGGCACCTGCTCGCCCGGCTGTGCCTCCCGCAGCACGCGGAGGAGGTCGGTGACGTTGCCGACCTTGTCCCCGTCAAGCTTGACGATCACGTCCCCGCGTTGCAGCCCGGCCTGTGCCGCGGGGCTGTGCGGGACCACCTGCAGCACCAGGGCCCCGGACCGAGGGAGTCCGTACAGCTGCACCATCTGCGAGGAGATGTTGCTGGGCTGGACACCGAGGAAGGCGTGTTTGGCCTTGCCGCTGGCCAGCAGCTGGTCGGCGATATCGGTCACGATCGTGGCGGGGGTGACGAACCCGATGGCGACCGCACCCTCGCTGGGCGGGATATAGGCCTCCGACAGGCCGATCACCACGCCGTTGCCGTTGGCGACCGGGCCGCCGGAGTTGCCCGGGGAGATGGGCGCGTCGGTCTGGATCAGGTTGAACAGGCCCTGGGGAGACTCGTCGGACGGCGGCATGGTGCGGTGCAGCCCGGAGACGATCCCCGCGGTGGCGGTCTCAGCGAGGCCGAGGGGGCTCCCGATCACCACGCACATCTCCCCGACCTGGGGGAGGCCGGTCGCGAACTTCGGTACCGGGAGGCCGGTCCGGTCGGCCTTGATCACGGCCACGTCGGTGACGTTGTCCACCGCCAGTACCTTCGCGCCGACCTTCTGACCGTCGGCGAAGCTGACCTGGACGTGCTCGAAGGGCTGGTGCTGTTCGTTCTCTACGACGTGTGCGTCGGTGACGATCACCCCGTTGGACTTGTAGACCACCCCGCTGCCCAGGCCGATCTTGGTACGGATGGTCACGACCGACGGCTGGAGCTGCTTGACGATGCCAGGTACGGCGGGCAGGCCACGAGGTGCGTCCGCGCTGCCCGAGGAGGTGGCCGGGGCAGGGCTCGCCGTGGTTGGCGTGGGAGTGGAGCGGGCCGCAGTGGTGGAGGGAGACGTCGAGGGCGTTGAGCCGGCGTCGGCAGCCTGGGTGGACGCCGTACATCCTCCGGTCACCGCGACGGCCAGGACACAGCCAAGAGCGCCCACCATGAGCCGTACTCGGTGCGTCAACGCCGGTGCGCCTCCTTGCCCTGCCTCCTGCGGGTTCCTCCCCTCCCAGTATCCCACCGCTGCCAGGACACACACCAAAGATCCGGCGCGGGGGTCGCGCTGGCGACGTCCGCGCCGGATCTCTCGGCAGGCGGGGTGTTCTTACTGGGTACCGGTCAGCTTCTCCCGGAGGGCCTGCAGCGCCTCGTCGGAGGCCAGGGACCCCTGCGGGCCCTGCGGACCCGGGGTGGGCTTGGGGGTGTCGTCGTCGGACTCCTCGGAGTCCGACGCGGCGGCGGTGGTTTCCCCGGCCGCCTCCGCCTCGTCGGACTCGGCCTCCTGAGCCTCCTGTACCTGCTTCTTGTGAGCCTCCCAGCGGGAGTGCGCCTCGGCGTACTCCTGCTCCCAGGTTGCCTTCTGTTCCTCGTAGCCTTCGCGCCACTCGCCGGACTCGGGGTCGAACCCCTCCGGGTAGACGTAGTTGCCGTCGTCGTCGTACGTGGCGGCCATGCCGTACAGGGTGGGGTCGAAGGTGTCGGGGGCGTTCTGCACGCTCTCGTTCGCCTGCTTCAGCGACAGCGAGATCCGCCGGCGGTCCAGGTCGATGTCGATGATCTTCACCATCACGTCGTCGCCGACCTGCACCACCTGCTCGGGGATCTCCACGTGCCGCTCGGCCAGCTCGGAGATGTGCACCAGCCCCTCGATGCCTTCCGCGACGCGCACGAACGCGCCGAACGGGACGAGCTTGGTGACCTTGCCCGGCACGAT
>CAYLOC010000093.1:9338-11943 GCA_964385195.1 uncultured Nocardioidaceae bacterium | reverse complement strand
GTCCTCGCTTCAAGACGGAGGGCCGCCCGAGGACGGGATGTCCTCCAAGAGCAGGGCATGACCGGCCGCCCGCAATGGGAGCACTCGATCCGCTGCGTCTGCTGTTACGCCAGGGTATTGACCGTTACCGATGGATAGCGCCGCTCCATCCGGCGATCCAAGGTGGTGAACGTGAGGTTTGCACACTGTGCGAACGCCGCCAAATAGTCATCGGTCCAGAGCTTGTGGCTGGTGTCGTCGCGGGCCGAGATGGCTCGCCACGCAGATTCCAACTGAGCCGGTTCGCCGGCCCAGCGAATGCGGTCGTCGACTCTCAGCTGGTCCAAGACCCGCCACGCGACCGATCGGCTCAGCACATCAGGACCCATCACCGCGGGATTCGTCAGCAGCCGCAGAAGGCTCATCTGGGTGACTCGGCACAAGACAAGTTCGTCTGCCGTCTGGGCGAACCACGCTGCGACTTGTTGATGGTGCACGTGGCCGGCCCAGACGGCAGCCAACCAAACCCCTACGTCGAGGAGCATCAGTGCGAGTGAGCCTGGTCGGCGTCCTCCGCGGCCAGGACCGACTCGAGGTCCGCGTTCGTGAGGTCCACCGTGCCCGGATGTTCACTCCCGACCAAGGGGAGCTCCACACGACCGTGCCGCCGAGCAGGCTGAGCAGCGCTCCCCAACTCGTGGGAGACGGCGCGGGTGAGGAACTCCTTCAGTGACTCGCCGCGAGCTGCGGCTGCAGCTTTCGCCGTACGAAGCAGTTCATCGGGCAGGACCACGGTAGTGCGCATAAATACATATTAGCACCTTCACCGGCAGTGTGGGTACTGCCGCAGCGTCAACTGCACCGTCGTGGTCTTGCCGGCTCGCACCCGGACCGTGTCGTAGGCGGCTCGCCAGCCATCTCTTGTGGCGATGACCATCACCGGGCTGTTACGGCGGTCCAGCCACAGGCCGAACGTGCCATCGGGCCCGGTCCGTACCGAGGTCGTGTCCGCCCACGAGTCGAAGGTGACCGTCGCGGCTGACAGCGGTGACGCCGTACCGTCGCAGGAAAGGCCCTTGACCACACCGGCGATCTTGCCCCACTTCTTCGGGGGATTGACCGTCATCGTCACCGGAACGGCGGGCACCTCGACGCCGGTGTCGGTCGCGAACGACAGTCCTGCGTGGAAGGTGCCGGGCTGGGTCGGCACGCTCGCGTCCAGGGTGACCCGGATGTCGGCCGAGGCGCCCGGGTCGAGCGAGACGGTCGCCGGGGATTCGGACAGCCACGGCACGTCCGCTGCGCACGCCCCGTAGCCAGCCAGGTACTCGCTGGAGGGAACGGGGTTGAAGCCACCGGTCGACCCGCCGATCTTGTACAGCCCGCACACGCTGCCGCCGCGGTAGACGGCGTACTGGGCGTTGGCGATCGGCTCCCAGGTGTCCGTGGCCGGCGTGTACGCGTAGCCTGCGTTGGTGATCGAGGAGTCACCCAGGCTTCCGCCGGAGACCACGAGCTGCCCGCCCGCGGAGGTGTACGCCGATGCCCACAACGCCTGCGGCATGTCCGCTCGCTGAGTCCAGGTATCCAGGACGGGGTCGTAGACGTAGGTATGCCCACTCGCGCCGTCGGGCGTGAGTCCGCCCGCGCAGTACAGCTTTCCAACGATCGCGCCGCAGGACTCCCAGGCGATCTTCTCCGGGTACGGCGCTGCCTGGCTCCAGGTGTCCGACGCGGGGTCGTAGACCTGGACGTCGGTCGAGCCGCAGGCATCGACGCAACCCCCGACGACGTACATCTTCTGGTCGAGTACGGCGACCCCGGACCCGGCATAAGGGTTCGGGTTGTCCGCGACCGAGGTCCACGTATCGGTGTCGATGTCGTAGGCCTGGGTCGACGCCTGGGGTGCGCCGAAGGTCCCCCAGCCACCGGTCACGTACACCGTGTCACCGATCAGCGCCGCCGCAGGCTTCTCCCTCACCACACCCATACCCGTCAGCGGTGTCCACGCTTGGGTGTCGATGTCGTAGGCATAGACGGTGTCCAGGATCCGTGCACCATCGGTGCCGCCCACCGAGATCAGCGTTCCCGATGTCGCCACGACTGCGTTGTCCATGATGGCCGTCGGGTAGTCGGGGATGTCGGTCCATGCGCTGTCCGACGGGGAGGCGAGGGGCGCAGGGTCCGGCGCACCCCGCGTGTCGGCAGTGTCTACATCAGCATCAGCATCAGTGAGGCGATGACCGGTCACTGCTGCCGGCACCTGCACGACCGGCGTGGACCCGGTTCGGTGTGGTTGGGCGCTCATCGGGTCAACGCTCCCGGTCTGCTCACCGATGGTGACGGTGACGGCCCGGGATCCGTTGTTGGTCAGCGTCACCGTCTCCGAGGTGGACCGGCCGAGCCGCTGTGAAACCTGGATCTCTCCCGGGCTGACGGTGACGGTGCCACCGTCGGCGACCGACGGACTGGTGACCGACTCCATTGCCGTTGCCGGTGTCCCGGTCGCGGCGAGCGCACCGAAGGCGGCGGTTGCTGCGACGGCCACGGACAACGCCGGTCGACGCCTGTTGAGGATCTGCACGTCAGCCTCCTTGGTGGGTGCGGGTCATAGAAGTGCTGTGCT
>CAYLOC010000093.1:4916-9238 GCA_964385195.1 uncultured Nocardioidaceae bacterium | reverse complement strand
GCGGTTCCGGGCTGCGCGGTTCCGGCGCACCCGCCCAAGGGGGTCAGCACCAGCCTCAGGTCGGTACTCCGCCCGCCCCTGACGTGCACCTTGCGCGCCGTGTCAGGGATCCAGCCGTCCTTGCTCGCCACGACGGTCAACTTGCTGTTGCGCTTGTCCATCCACAACGCGAAGTGCCCGTCGGCATCGGTCTTCCGGGCCCAACTGCCCGCCCAGCTGTCGATCTCGACAAAGGCTCCGGCGATGGGATCGGTGCTGCCCGAGCAGGTCTTGCCCAGCACCGTGCCGTTCAGCAGGCCCCACTTCTTCGGTGGGTTGACGTGGAGGGTGACCGTCACCGGGTCGGTGTGCCGGGGCGCGTCGGTGTGAATCTGCACGGCCCCGGTATAGGTACCCGGCTGCTCGGTACGACCGCTGTCGAAGGCGACCCGAACCTCGGTGCTCTGGCCGGGCTTCAGCGTCAGCGTATCCGTGGTGACGTCCATCCACGGAACGTCGCCGGCCGCGCAGGCGTCGTACCCCGGCAATACCCACGAACCCTTCTGCCCCGGGAACCCTCCGGGCATGCCGCCGATGACGTACATCCCGCACGCGCTGCCGCCACGGTAGATCGCGACCGGTGCGTTGGGAATGGGCTTCCAGGCGTCGGTGCCGGGGTTGTAGGCGTAGCCCTTGTTGGTCACGACACCGTCGGTCACGCCGCCGTAGATCCCGCCGGAGACGACCAGCCGACCGTTGGCCGCGGTGTAGGACGCACCCCAGACGCCAGTGGGCAGGGGCGCGATCGGGCTCCACGAGTCGTAGACGGGGTCGTAGACGTAGGCGTTGTCGTACACCACATCCCCCTCCGCGTAGTCACCCCCAGCGCAGTAGAGCTTGTCGACGATCGTGCCGCAGGCGGCCCACGCGACCGGCACCGGATAGTCGGCGGCCATGGTCCAACGGTTCTCGGCCGGGTCGTAGACCTGTACGTCGGTCTTGCCGCAGTCCCCGGCCAGGGTGCCGTTGCCAGCGGAGCAGCCGCCGACGACGTACAACTTGCCGCCGAGGACGGCGTTGCCGGACGCGGCGAGCGGCTTGGGCATGCTGGCGCCGTTGCTCCAGCTGTCCGTAGCCGGGTCGTAGATCTCCGTCGTCGGCGCGATCCCGCCGCCGGCATCCCATCCGCCGGTGACGTAGAACTTGTCACCGATGAACGCCCCTGTGGCCCGCTGTCGCGGCGTCTCCATCTTCGCGATCGACGACCACCTCATGGTCTGCGGGTCGTACACGTGTCCGGTGGCGACGGTGCTGCCTTCATACAAGGTGCCTTCGAACCCGCCGACCGCGTAGACCTTGCCGTCGTGGACGCCGACAGCGGGGTCGTCGAGGAAGTCCGGCAGGTTGGACAGTTGCGTCCAGTCGCCGGTGGCCGCCGGTGTCATCGCGTCGCCATCGCGTTGTGCCGCGGGCATTTTCTTCGCCAGGGCGGGCGAGATGAAGCCGGAGGTGGCCTGCACCTGCTTGGTGATCGTGGGTACGGCGTCCGGCGTTGCCTTCGCGGCCTCCGCGAGGGTCATGCCGTGGCTCGCCTCGTGCAGCGACACCGCCACCGGAGCGGTTCCGTCGTTGGTGAGCGTCACCGATCGGCTGCGGTGCTGGCCCATCCGGGCGGTGGCCTCCAGGTGCTGCTTGTCGATCGTGAGATGGCCGGCGCCCAGGCTGACGTCGCTGCGGGTCACCCATCCCTTCTCGACGTCCACCTGCTGGGTGGCGTCGGTATAGGAGGGGTGGCTGGTGGTGAATGCCTGCTCGCCGGTGCGTGAGGAGAACAGCCAGTACATGCCGTTGGGGATGTCACCGGTCGACACGAGGTGGTGGCTGATCCCGTAGTCGGCCGGGACTGCGTCACTGGTCACCGTGGCACCGACGACGGGAGCGTGGTCCGTGGCGTTGGTGACCCGGCCGATTAGCAGACCACCAGGAACCGGATGGCAGTCGCGCTTTCCGATCAGCACGTTGTCGATCTGCCACCACATGTCGAAACCACCGGTGTAGTGGAAGCGGACCTTGACGTCAGACTCACCTGCCGCCTGCGGGATCGCGATCTGCAACCGGGTCGGACCGACCGTGGGCGAGTCGTGCTCCCACACGGTTGACCAGGTCTCACCGCCGTCGACGGAGAGATCGATGTTGGCGTGCGAGCCGGTCCACAGCGGCGCGAAGTACTCCGTGTCCAGCTCGATGGACGGATCGGAGACGTCGGACAGGTCGACGGCCGGGGTGATCAGCTGTGTGTCCTGCTGACTCTGAAAGCCGTACCACTCACTCGGCACGGTGGCGAAGTACCCGGTGCCGCCGGTGCGGTTGCCTTTGTGGGAGCTGTCTTGGAAGATCCAGCCGTCGTCGGTGTTGTTGACCACGGTCCAGCCATCTGGTTTCCGTCCCGCGTCGACCGCCCGCTCCTTGTCGAACGTCTCGTACAGGCCCTGCATCCGGTAGCCCGGCGCCGCACAGACGTCCGGATCGATCGTAGGCGCGATGTCCACCGAGGTCTGGTTCTCGTCCAGTTCCACCCGTTGTTCCGCCACCTGGTAGCCGCCGTAGATGCTCTCCACGTGCAGCGTGTACGTCGCCCCGATAGGCAGGTCGAGCTGGTACCGGCCGGTCTGGGGGTCGGTGTACACCGGTGGGAGCGGGGTTCCTTCGACGGTCACCTTCGCGGCCAGTGGCCAGCCGTGACCGGACCCGTCAGTGACGTTGCCGGCCACGGTGGCCGACGGGGTCGCCTCCAGGGCGAAGTCGCGGGTGGTGGTCTCCCCGTCGGTGACGGCCACCCCGTGCGCGGTGCTGTCGGCGTAGCCGAACGCGGCGGCCACCACGTCGTACTCGCCGACCTTCAGCGCAAACGTGTACGTGCCGTCCGCGGCGGTGTGTGCCACCTGGTCACCGATGGTGACGGTGGCGTGCGCGACGGGCTCGCCGGTGTCGGCATCGCTGACCGTGCCGGTCAGCGTGCCATGCTCCCCCGGTTGGGTGAAGGCCGCGATGCCGTTGGGAGTGCCGAGCCCGGTGGGTCCGTCGTACCCCTCGGTGCCCGTGCACAGGTAGGAGCCTCCGCACTGTCCGTTGTTGCCGGAGACGACGTCGTGGAGGGCGCCTCGTGCGAAGTAGGGGAACGTGTTCGGGTACTCGTCGGCGGTCGCGGGACCGGCGAGCGCGTAGGTGGCGGCGATGAGTGGGGCCGCGGCGCTCGTCCCGCCCATCACCTGCCAGCCGCTAGCACCGTAGGTCTGGTAGACGGCGACGCCGGTCTGCGGGTCCGATACCGCGGAGACGTCGGCGATGGTCCGCTTGGCGCAGTCGGCGTCGAGTTGGACGTCGGGTTTTTCCTCGTACCTCGAACAGCCACTCCCGGCACCGCTCCAGACCGTCTCGGTCCAGCCGCGGGCGTTGTCCGCGGTGCGCAGTGTGGTGCCGCCGACCGATGTGACATACGGCGATGCTGCGGGGTAGGTCGCGCCGTACCCGTAATCACCGGAGCTCACGGTCACCGCGACGCCGGGGTGGTTGTAGTAGGCGTCGGCCTGGGTCTCCTCGGGGAACTCGGTCCCGCCGTAGCTGTTGGACACGTAGTCGGCGCCGAGGTCGACCGCGGTCTGCACGGCCTCGCCGAGTTCGTTGATGTAGGGGCCGTCGGCCTCCACGAGAAGGATGTTGCAGTTCGGGCAGGCCGCGGAGACCATGTCCAGGTCCAGCGAGATCTCTCCCGCCCATCCGGGGTCCGGGGCGGGGTAGTCCTGCCCGCCGCGCTGGTCGACCTTGCGGAAGCAGCCGTTCTCCGTCGTACACGGGGGTAGACCGTACTGCGAGCGGTAGACGGCCAGATCCTCCTCGGCCGTCGGGTCGTCGTAGGCGGCGACAACCGCGACCGTGGCTCCCTCACCGGCCTCGTCGGAGGGCAGGTCGTAGGCGTCCTGGAGGTCAGCCGGACCGTATCCGTTCGGGTCCGCGTTCGGCATCAGTCCCATCGGTGAGGGAAGACCGGTGCGCACCTCGGCGAAGCAGCGGACCGCGCCCTTCCCCTCCGGGAGGCTGCACAGCTGCTCGACACCGTCGGCTCGTTGCTCGGCGCGGGTACTCCGCTGGTTGGTGTCTGCCGGGGAGTGGCCGCCGTTGTCGTCGCCGGAGGGGCTCACGGCTGGTGCTGCCGAGGCAGTGGCGGTGGGAAGGGTGACCAGGCCGGTCATGGCGAGGCCGAGGAGGGCGGCCAGCAGCGCCCTGCTGATTCGGGACATCGTGCGTTCCTTGTCCGTCGTGGGTGCGTCCGTCGTGGGTGCGTC
>CAYLOC010000093.1:0-4816 GCA_964385195.1 uncultured Nocardioidaceae bacterium | reverse complement strand
GTCCGTCGTGGGTGCGTCCGTCGTGGGTGCGTCGGGCACAAACCTGCCAAGAGTTTTCGGTAGTGTCAACGGCGTGTTTACGTCATGGCCAGGATCCGCCACCGCAGGACCCGCAGAAACGGCCCAGGAACCGGCATGATTCTCGACGTGCTCGGTCTCAGCGATCTGCAAGAGCGTGTCTACCGGACACTGGTCACCCGGCCGTCGGAGAATGTCTCCGGCCTGGCCGCGAGCCTGCGAAGCGACACCGCCGAGATCTCGCTCGCACTGAGCGACCTCGAGCAGCGGGGCCTGGCCGCGCGGGCAACGGGCACCCCCGGACACTTCGTAGCCGCGCCACCGGCGCTCGCGCTCGGCTCGCTCATCACCGAGCGGCAGGAGGACCTGCGGGCGGCGCAGCAAGAGCTGACCCTGCTCAGCGAGCAGTACCGTGGGGCGGCGGCGGAACGCACGATCACCGATGTCATCGACGTGGTCAACGGCGGTCAGGCGGTAGCCCAGCGGTTCGCGCAGTTACAACGCGGCGCCAAACGCGAGGTGATGGCCCTGATCCGGGCCGGCGTGGCCGTCGTCTCCTCCGCGGACAACGTGGAGGAGGGGGCCGCGGTACGGCGAGGGGTGCACTACACCGTGGTCGTGGACCAGCAGGTGCTCGACCGGCCTGGGTTCTTCGACGAGGCGGCGGAGGCTCTCGATCGCGGTGAGGACGTGCGAGTGAGCCCGCGGGTCCCCCTCCGACTGCTCATCGCGGACCGGCAGATCGCGCTCGTCCCCCTCCAGCAGACCGACGGCGGGCCGTCAGCGGGGGCGCTGCTGATCCACCCCAGCGCCCTGCTCGACGCCCTGGTCACCCTGTTCGACATCACGTTCCAGTCCGCTCGACGACTGACGGTCGGCGACGAGGGACTGGGGACGGCGCCCTCGGACGAGATCGACACCCGGGAGTCCCAGATCCTGTCGCTGTTGCTGGCCGGGCTCACCGACGAAGCACTCGGGAGTCAGTTGGGGCTGTCGCTGCGCACGGTGCAGCGTTGCGTGCGTGGCTTGATGGATAAGGCCCGTGTCACCACACGACTTCAGCTCGGCCACGAGGCCGCACGCCGGGGCTGGGCATGAGCCACGAGAAAGTCGATGGACCGGCTACCCGCCCGATGGAAGAGTGCCGACATGGCGCCCACCCAGCGGATCGACTTCGGTACCAAGACTGAGCTCACCGGCGAGCGATCCTGCGACCGATGGCCGTGCGCGACGTACCGGCGTTGAAGGCTGGCATGGCCGACGGGGAGATGACGCGCCTGACCGGGTCGGTCCACACCAGCGATGCCGCGCAGGACGAACTCTGGACGCTGGAGCAACTGAAGGAAATCCACGGTCCGACCGGCGTTCGTGACAAGGGAGTGGGTACGGAGGCGACCCGGCTGACGATGCAGCACACCTTCGAGACCCAGGGGCTGCACCGTGTCGAGCTCGAGGTGTACGCGTTCAGGCTGGCCACCACGGCTATCCGCGGCGAGAACGCCTACGGTGAAGGCATGCGTTTCGAGGTGACCGAGTCCGACACGGCGGCGGCGGTCGGGAGCGGCGATGTCGCCGTTCTGGCTACACCGAGGCTGATCGCATGGATGGAGGCCGTCACGGTTGGTGCCGCAGCGGACTTCTGTGCGCCTGAACAGACCACGGTCGGTACGACGATCCGTATTCGGCACCGCCGACCGTCGGCGGTCGGAGACGTCCTCGACGTCGTGGCCGAGACGCCAACCGCTCACGGGAGTCGCCTTACGTTCGATGTCCGCGCCACCGACAGCAGCGGCACCGTGGTCGCCGACGGCGAGATCCAGCGTGTCGTCGTCGACAGGGAGCGCTTCCTTGGCTCCTAGCGCGCGGCACGTCGACCGGAGGCATACGGCGTCACCGTAAGAGTCCGCATACCCTTGTCCATAAGGGCGCTCGCGAGAGGGCCGACTGCTCAGAGCAACTCGTGTTCAAACGCATAAGCCGTAGCGGCGGTGCGTGAGTTCACGTCGAGTTTGGCGTAGATGTTGGACAGGTGACGGGCAATGGTCTTCTCGCTGAGCACCAGAGCGATGGCGATCTGGGCGTTACTCTGCCCGGTGGCGAGGAGCCGGAGCACCTCGACCTCACGAGCGGTGAGGCCGGCAGGCAGCGAAGGCGGTGCCAGCAGGTGGGAGACCTCGTCGGCTGCAGGACGGGCACCGAGGCGACGGAAGGTGGATCGGGCGGTGTGGAGTTCCCGCCGCGCGGACTCGCGATCCCCGACCGCGTCCAGGGCGCGTCCCATCGCCACTTGGACGCTGGCGCGTTCGTACGGCGAGTCGGCGCGGGTCCACAGTTGGTGCGCGTTGCGGAGGTAGGGCAGCGCCCCGGCGGCATCGCCGGCAGCCAACTCAACGGTCCCGGATGCCTGTGCGGCCATCGCTTCCAGGCACAGACAGCCAAGGAGGGAGGCGAGGGAACTCAGCTCATCGGCTGCCTTCCTGGCCGGGTCGATGTCTGCGGAGGCGATGAGGACGTCAACAGCGGCGGGAAGCAACCGGCAGCGCTGCACCGGCCCACGGGTCTCGGTCAGTAGCCGGTGGATCGCCGCGCGAGCGGCATCGGTCCGGCCGGTGGCCAGCCACAACAGCGCGAGACCTGGCTGGGGATCGTGGCCGTGGTCAGAGGCGACCTGGTAGGCGGTGTCGGCCTGTTCCCAGTCACCTCGGAGGCGGTGTACGTCGCCTGCCTCGCAGGCCGCGAGCCCAGCGGCATCGGGTGAGCCGATCTGCCGGTACCGCTGGGTAGCACGCTCGAACTCTTCGAGAGCCGCAGTCCAGTGACCGCGGAACCGCATGAGCTGGCCACGGTGTACCGCGCACTGGCCGGTGAAAGCAAGGAGCCCGGGCTGCGCCTGACACCAGCGTTCGAGCGCGGAGGTCCATTCCGCCATGCGGCCGAAGTCGCTGATCTCCTGGCAGCCCTCGATCGCCGTACAGTAGACATGGCCGGCGATGAGCGGTGTGGCCTCACCCGCGATCACCCGGACCATGGCCTCGTCGAGCAACGCGAGGCCCTCTGCGACCCGACCAGCGTAGATCGCAAGACGCCCCTGGGAGGACACGCCCAGGGCCACCAAGTCAGCGTCGTGATGCCGGCGTCCGAGATCAGTAGCCCGGTCCGCGGCCACCGCAGCGTCGATGTACGCGCCGGCGCCAAGGGCCCGGAACATCCGCAGTAACGCGACCCAGCCAGCCTCAGCTCCGTCCTCGCCGGACTCCGCGAGAAGGCCTTCGGCGCGGGATGTCCAGCCGGCGAGCATAGCCGCTTCGCCGTGGGTGCCGGCAGTCATGGCAAGCCGGAACGCGCATCTGATCGCCCGGGCCGGATCGTCGCCCTGATGCCATAACACGAAGGCCTGTTGCAGCGCCCGGACCGCTTCGTCATGGCAGCCGATCAACTCTGCTGCGGTGGCCAAGTCCTCAAGTTCGATGGCGGTCAGCGTGTCGGTGCCCGCTGCTGACCAGCCCTCGAACGCCGGCCTCCAGTCACCGCGGTCGAAGGCCTCGCGCGCCTGCTCGACCTCGATGACGCCCATCGCGGGAACCTCCACCCATAGCGTACGGCGGATCAGGCGGCCGTGGGGAGTCTCGCGGGTTGTTGTGTGCGGGCCACGATTCGGTCGACGACGTACTGCGCGTCGCGCCCCGCACCGCAGATGAGCATGGAGCTGAACGAGTACTGGAAGCTCAGACCGCAGAAGAACAGTCCCGGTGCATCGCTGACCACGCCGCGGCTCTCCCGCGGGTAGCCGTCCGTACCGAAGACCGGGAGCCGGATCCAGTCGAAGACCTGCTGGAAACCGGTCGCCCACACGATGTTGGCCACCTCACGCGACACCCCGTCGATGACGGGCCAGCCGTCTTCGATGTCCTCGATCCGGGAGAGGATCCGCTCCACGCCCCGTGCAGCCAGGTCTGCACGCTTGACCCGCAGCATCGGCCCGCCGTGGAAACGGATGTGTGCCATCGCCTTGCGGCCGATCGGGGTCCGTCGGGTGACGACGTGCTGCCAGGCGAAGAGCAGCACAGGGAAGGCCAGACGCATCCTGCGCGAGTCAAGCGGCAGCGGGATTTGTCCGCAGTCGCGTCCTGCGAGAATCGTGGGATGGGTCTGTGCGACCTCGAAAGCGATGTCGGTCCCGGAATGGCTGGCGCCGACCACAAGCACCGTGCCGTCCCGTAGCTGACCGGGTCGGCGGTACTCACTGGAATGCAACTGCAGGATGGTGGAGTCAAGCTCGTCTGCGACGGCCGGGACATAGGGCGTCCGGCCGAACGTACCCGTGGCGACCACCACGTTGCCGCAGCGGTAGCACCCGTGGTCGGTGGTCACGACGTACTGCTCGGCCTCACGTTCGAGCTTAAGCACCCTCGTGCCCAGAGCCACAGGTAGCCGGAAGTGGCGGGCGTAGGACTCCAGGTAGTCGCCGACCTGATCCTTGTCCGGGAAGGTCCAGTCCCTGGCAGGGAAGGGCAGCCCGGGCAAGCTGTCGTACTGGGCGGGAGTGTAAAGCGCGAGTGTGTCCCACTGTCGGCGCCAGTTGTCTCCGATCCGGGCGCTGGCGTCGAGGATCGCAAACGACCGACGATGGCGTTGCAGGTAGTAGCCGGTTGCTAGGCCCGCCTGCCCTGCCCCGATGACGATGGTCTCAATCTGAGTAGTGTTCATCACCGCACGCTAATGTCCGGAGAGAACAGCCGCGTCGGTCTTATGACCCATCTTTCCCACCCACTGAAGTGGGTGTAACTACCCACGGACC
>CAYLOC010000092.1:8601-11945 GCA_964385195.1 uncultured Nocardioidaceae bacterium | reverse complement strand
TCGGCCGCGGGCGATCGCGGCGTCGGTGATCGCAGCGAGCCCGTCGTCGATACCGAAACCTTGCGTCAACCCGGTCGGCTCGCTCAACGCGTAGACGGTGAAGCGGTAGTGGTGGGTTCCGCTCGGTGGGCACGGCGGGGTGAACCCGGTCGAACCCGCGGAGTTCTCTCCTGGGACCCCGCCGGCCGGTGTTGCTCCGGCGGCGACCGACGTGGTTCCGGACGGGATGTCGACGACGAGCCAGTGGTAGTAGGTGCCACCAGGAGCGTCCGGGTCGTCCACGACCAGTGCGAACGCCTGGGCGTCAGCCGGCGCGCCGTGCCAGGACAGCGGCGGCGAGGTACCCGCGCCGTCGCAGGTGAACCGGGTCGGCAGCGGTCCGCCGTCGGGGATCGCCTGGCTGGACACCGTGAGGGTGTTCGGGACGCTCGGTGCCGGCGCGTGGTCGGCGTTGTTGCCACCACCAGCGCACGCGGTCAGCAGCAGCGACAGACCCAGCACTGCCCATGCTCGCCATGCTCGTCGGCGCACCGTGTCAGGCTAACGGACGCCGCGGGGCCGGAACTGCACGCTGATCCGGGGGCCCACGGGACGGGCCGACTTCAAGATCGCGTGCTCCCAGGTCCGCTGACACGACCCGCCCATCACGATCAGGTCACCGTGCCCGAGTGGGAACCCGATCGACGTACCGCCGCCGCGGGGACGCAGCGACAGCCGCCGCGCCGCACCAAGGGAGACGATCGCGACCATGGTGTCCTCGCGGTTGCCGCGCCCGATCCGGTCCCCGTGCCAGGCCACGCTGTCGCGGCCGTCGCGGTAGTAGCACAGCCCGGCAGTACGGAACGGCTCGCCGAGCTCGTCGGCGTAGTGTCGGCTGAGCTGGTCCCGGGCGCGTTCCAGGAGCGGGTGCGGCAGCGGGTCGGACTCGTCGTAGAAGCACAGCAGCCGCGGTACGTCGACGGTGCGGTCATACATCCGGCGGCGCTCCTCGTGCCAGGGCACGTCGTCGACCAACCGGCAGAACAGCGTGTCCGAACCGGCTACCCAGCCGGGGAGCACATCCACCCACGCGCCGTCGGACAGCGGCGTACGACGGACTCCGCGGCCCAGCGCTCCCAGCGCGGGCTCGGCGACCTCCTGGTCCAGCAGCGACCCCTGGAACGGAACAGCCATAGCCCCAGCGTAGCGTGCTTCGAACGTGAGTTCGACCGTGACGTGCGTGGTACGCGTGTTACATCTGCCTGCACGTCGTTCGTTCAAGTGTCACAAATCGGCTAGACTCGGGGCATGGACGACAACGACGCCTCGTTCCAGGCCCTCATCGACTCCGACGCGCGGATCGAGCCGCGAGACGCGATGCCCGAGGCCTACCGCAAGACGCTGATCCGGCAGATGGCCCAGCACGCGCATTCAGAGATCATCGGCATGCAGCCGGAAGGCAACTGGATCAGCCGCGCACCAAGCCTGCGCCGCAAGGCCATCTTGATGGCCAAGGTGCAAGACGAGGCCGGGCACGGCCTCTACCTCTACGCGGGGGCGGAGACCCTCGGCGTCGACCGGTCCGAGCTGCTGGACAAGCTGCACAGCGGCAAGCAGAAGTACTCCTCGATCTTCAACTACCCCACGCTGACCTGGGCCGACATCGGTGCGATCGGCTGGCTGGTCGACGGCGCGGCGATCGTCAACCAGGTGCCGCTGTGCCGCTGCTCCTACGGACCGTACGCCCGGGCGATGGTGCGCATCTGCAAGGAGGAGTCGTTCCACCAGCGCCAGGGCTTCGAGATCCTCAACACCCTCTCGCACGGGACCGACGCCCAGCACGCCATGGCCCAGGACGCGGTGAACCGGTGGTGGTGGCCGTCGCTGATGATGTTCGGCCCACCCGACGCTGACTCGCCGCACTCGGCACAGTCGATGGCATGGGGCATCAAGCGGTTCAGCAACGACGAGCTGCGGCAGCGGTTCGTGGACATGACAGTGCCGCAGGCCGAGGCACTCGGCCTTGACCTGCCCGACCCGGAGATCGCGTGGAACGACGAGCGTGGCCACTACGACTTCGGCGAGATCGACTTCACCGAGCTGTTCGAGGTGATCAAGGGCAACGGGCCGTGCAACGCCCAGCGGATGGCTCACCGCCGCCGCGCCCACGAGGAGGGCGCCTGGGTGCGCGATGCCGCCGCGGCGTACGCCGAGAAGCAGCGCGCCCGCGCCGAGGCGGCAGCATGAGTGGCGACACGCAGGCCGCCAGGTCCGCCGTACCCCGCAGCGAATGGCCGTTGTGGGAGGTGTTCGTGCGCTCCCGTCGGGGCCTGGCGCACCAGCACGTCGGCAGCCTGCATGCCCCGGATGCCGCGATGGCCGTGCGCAACGCCCGTGACCTCTACACCCGCCGGCAGGAAGGCGTCTCCATCTGGGTGGTGCCGGCCGCCGCCGTGACCGCGAGCAGCCCGGACGAGAAGGACGCGTTCTTCGACCCCGCCGGCGACAAGGTCTACCGGCACCCCACCTTCTACCACGTCCCCGAAGGCGTGCAGCACCTATGACCCCCGACTTGTCAGAAGTACCACACGTCATGACGTGCTCAGCGTCTGACAAGTCGGAGTATGCGCTGCGGCTGGGCGACGACGCGCTGGTCTACGCGCAGCGGATGGGCGGTTGGATCGCGGCCGCCCCGCAGCTGGAGGAAGACGTCGCGCTGGCCAACATCGGGCTGGACCTGCTCGGCCAGGCCCGCTCCCTGCTCACCTACGCGGGTGAGCTGGAAGGCGCCGGCCGCGACGAGGACGACCTGGCCTACTTCCGCGACGAGCGCGACTTCCACAACGCGCAGATCTTCGAGCTCGACCGCGGCGACTTCGGCTTCACCGTCGCCCGGATGCTCGTCCTGGCCACGTACCAGTACCGGTTGTACGACGGGCTCACCGGCTCGGCCGACGAGACGCTGGCGGCGATCGCGGCGAAGGCGGTCAAAGAGGTCGCCTACCACCGGGACCACGCCACCCAGTGGACGCTGCGGCTCGGCGACGGCACCGAGGAGTCGCACCGCCGGATGACCGACGCGCTGGAGCAGCTGTGGCCCTACGTCGCGGAGCTGTTCGAGACCGACGACCTCACCCAGCGGCTTGCCGCCGGCGGCGTCGCGGTGGACCCGGCGGCCCTGCGCGACCCGGTGCTGAGCGAGGTGGAGCAGGTCCTGACCGAGGCGACCCTGGAAGTCCCCGAGACCAACGTCGCCCACACCGGCGGCCGCCGCGGGGTGCACACCGAGCAGATGGGCCACCTGCTCGCGGAGATGCAGTACCTCGCCCGCTCCCACCCGGGGGCGACATGGTGACCGGCGTGGA
>CAYLOC010000092.1:6074-8501 GCA_964385195.1 uncultured Nocardioidaceae bacterium | reverse complement strand
CCGCAGGTGCAGCGGGCCTTCGACGCGGCGGCTGCCGTCGTCGACCCGGAGATCCCGGTGCTGACGATCGAGGATCTCGGCGTCCTGCGCGACGTCACCACCGACGACGCCGGACGGGTGCACGTGACCATCACCCCGACGTACTCCGGCTGCCCGGCGATGGACACGATCCGCACCGACGTCTCCCAGGCGCTCGCCGACGCCGGGTTCGCCGACGCGGTGGTCGACATCGTGCTCTCACCCGCCTGGACCACGGACTGGATGAGCGAGGCGGGCAAACGCAAGCTGGTCGAGTACGGCATCGCCCCGCCGCAACGGCGGGACCCGACGAAGGTCACCGTGATGCTGAGCATCCGCTGCCCGCAGTGCGGATCGCCGGACACCGCCGAGCTCAGCCGGTTCGGCTCCACCGCGTGCAAGTCGCTGTGGGTCTGCCACGCCTGCCACGAGCCGTTCGACCACTTCAAGGCCCACTGAGAGCCCCGTCGAGCGATGAGCCCCAGCCCCCGCCACGCCGTCTTCCACCCGTTGGTCGTCAACGCGGTGGAGCAGCTGACCGACGACGCGGTCCGCATCGGGTTCGACGTACCCGCAGACCTCCGCGATGACTACGAGTTCGTCCAGGGCCAGCACGTCTCGATCCGCACCACGCTCGCCGGTGACGACGTACGCCGCAGCTACTCGATCTGCTCCCCGGCCGGCTCCGGACGGCTGGAGGTCGGGGTGAAGGTGCTCCCCGGCGGCCACTTCTCCGGCTACGCCGTGAGCGGGCTCAAACCCGGGGACGTGCTGGACGTGATGACCCCGCTCGGCCGGTTCCACACCCCACTGGACCCGGAGAACCACAAGCACTACTGCGCCATCGCCGCCGGCAGCGGCATCACCCCGCTGCTGTCGATCATCGCCACCACCCTGGCCACCGAGCCGCACAGCCGCGTCACACTGCTGTACTCCAACCGCACCAGCCGTACCGTGATGTTCCTCGAAGAGCTGGAGGACCTCAAGGACGCCTACCCCGACCGGTTCCACCTGGTCCACGTGCTCACCCGCGAGCCGCGGGACTCCGAGCTCCTCTCCGGACGGCTGGACAAGGCACGGCTGACGAAGATCACCGAGACGCTGGTCCCGACCGAGACCGTCGACGAGTGGATGCTGTGCGGCCCGCACCAGATGGTCAGCGACCTCCGCGACGCGCTGGTCGAGCAGGGAGTCGACAAGCGGCACGTGCACTCCGAGCTGTTCCACGTCGACACCCAGCCGCCGCCGGTGCGCGAGCCGGAGCAGGTGCAGGAAGGCGAGGGCGCGGAGGTGACGATCACCCTCGACGGCCGCCGGTCGGCGTTCCGCCTCAAGAGCAACGACGTCCCCGTCCTCGACGCGGTGCTACGAGTGCGCGCCGACGCGCCGTACGCCTGCCGTGGCGGGGTATGCGGCACCTGCCGCGCCAAGCTCGTCGAGGGCACCGTGGCGATGGACACCAACTATGCGCTGGAGCCGGACGAGGTCGAGGCCGGATACGTCCTGACCTGCCAGAGCCACCCCACCAGCGACGAGGTCGTGCTCGACTACGACGCCTGAGCCGGTTCGTCCGACCCGCCGCCGCGTCACCACCCTCGTCCCGGTCGGACGAATCGCATAGGTTGGGGGGGTGCGGCAGTACCTGGACCTGATGCAGCGGATCCTCGACGACGGTGTACGCCGAGAGGACCGCACCGGCACCGGCACCCTGAGCGTCTTCGGCCACCAGATGCGCTTCGACCTCCGGGCGGGGTTCCCGCTGGTCACCACGAAGAAGGTGCACACCCGTTCGGTGTTCGGCGAGCTGTTGTGGTTCCTCCGCGGGGACACCAACGTCGCGTGGCTGCACGACCGGCGGATCACGATCTGGGACGAGTGGGCCGACGCCGAAGGCGACCTCGGTCCGATCTACGGCAAGCAGTGGCGGTCCTGGCCGACCCCGGACGGTCGGTACGTCGATCAGCTCCAGCAGGTCATCGATGGCATTGTGGCCGACCCGAGCTCGCGACGGCACGTGGTCAGCGCGTGGAACGTCGCCGACCTGCCCGACATGGCGCTGCCGCCGTGCCATGCGCTGTTCCAGTTCTACGTCGCCGACGGCCGGCTGTCCTGCCAGCTGTACCAGCGGTCCGCGGACGTGTTCCTCGGAGTCCCGTTCAACATCGCCTCCTACGCGCTGCTGACGCACATGGTGGCGCAGGTCACCGGCCTCGGTGTCGGTGACTTCGTGCACACGCTCGGCGATGCCCACCTCTATCTCAACCACGTCGACCAGGCCCGGACCCAGCTCGCCCGCACACCGCGGGCGCTGCCGACCCTGACGCTGGACCCGTCGGTGACCGACATCGACGCGTTCGACCTCGACCACCTCACCGTCACCGGGTACGACCCGCATCCGGGTATCAAGGC
>CAYLOC010000092.1:1328-5974 GCA_964385195.1 uncultured Nocardioidaceae bacterium | reverse complement strand
GCGGTCGCGCGGAACGGGGTGATCGGCCGCGGCGATGAGATCCCGTGGCGGGTGCCGGGGGAGCAGCGGACGTTCAAGCAGGCCACCGTCGGCCATGTGCTGGTGATGGGCCGGCGCACCTATGAGTCGATCGGACGTCCGTTGCCGGACCGGACCACCGTGGTCGTCACCCGCGACCCGCACTGGCAGCCGGCCGGCGGGCTCCCCGACTCGGTACGGGTCGCCGGCAGCGTGGAGGCGGCGATCACGACCGCCGCAGGCATCGACGAGGAGGTGTACGTCGCCGGTGGTGCGGAGGTCTACCGTGACGCCCTGCCGCTCGCCGACCGGTTGCGGATCACCCGGGTCGACGTCGAGGCCGACGGCGACGTGTTCTTCCCCGACGTGGACTGGTCCCAGTGGCGGGTGGAGGGTGAGGAGCCTCACGACGGTTTCCGGGTGGTGGACTACCAGCGGCGGTGAGGCGCAGACCGCCCCGCTCACCGGTTTTGTGCATAGCATCCGACAGGACGCAACAGGCTTCGCGGGCGCGAGCGCTCCCGCTATATTGTTGGTCAGCCTCGGTGCTGTCCGGACCCCCGAGCGGACAGCACCGAGGCGTTTCTCGTCCTCTGCTCGCGTGGAGTCGCACCGCCGGAGCAAACCCGAGTAGCCTCGTGCTATGGCTGATGGCACGACCGCGCCGTTCGGGCGGATGCTCACCGCGATGGTGACCCCGTTCGACGACCGCGGCGAACTCGACACCGACGCAGCCGCCCGGCTTGCGGACCACCTCGTCGGACAACGACATGACGGGCTGGTGCTCTCCGGCACGACCGGGGAGTCGCCCACGACCACCGACGAGGAGAAGTCCCGCCTCATCCGCGCCGTCGTGGCCGCCGTCGGCGACCGGGCCGCCGTCGTGGCCGGGGTGGGGACCAACGACACCGCGCACTCGGTGGAGCTCGCCCGGGCCGCCGCCGCTGCCGGCGCGGACGGCCTGCTCGCGGTCACGCCGTACTACAGCAAGCCACCGCAGGAGGGCATCCTCGCCCACTTCACCGCCATCGCCGACGCGACCGACCTGCCGGTGATGCTCTACGACATCCCCGGGCGCAGCAGCGTGAAGATCGCCACCGACACCCTCGTGCGCGCCGCCGCGCACCCGCGCATCGTCGCCGTCAAGGACGCCACCGGCGACCTGTACGCCGGCAGCTGGCTGCTGCACTCGACCGACCTGGCCGTCTACTGCGGCGAGGACGCGCTCAACCTGCCCTGGCTGGCCATGGGAGCCAGCGGGCTGGTCTCGGTGGTCGGACACGTGGCCGGGACCCGGTACGCCGCCCTGATCGACGCCGTCGCCGCCGGAGACCTGGAGACGGCCCGCCGCCTGGACCGGTCGGTCCTGCCCGCGCTCGCCGCGATCATGACCCGCACCCAGGGAGCGATCATGGCCAAGGCAGCCATGCAGCTGCTCGGCGTCCTGCCGGAGCGACGTACCCGGTCACCGCTGACTACCGCCACCGACGCGCAGGTCGACGCGCTGCGCGCCGACCTCGAGTCGGCCGGACTGCTGCCCGAGCACGCAGGCGCGAGCGCCCAGGGACTGGCCGTATGAGGCAGCAGTACCACGAGCTGGGGCTGCCCCCGGCGCTGCCGAAGAACGGCCTGCGCGTTCTCCCGCTCGGTGGCCTCGGCGAGGTCGGGCGGAACATGACCGTGCTGGAGTACGCCGGCAAGCTGCTGGTGATCGACTGCGGGGTGCTGTTCCCCGACGAGAACCAGCCCGGCGTCGACCTCATCCTGCCCGACTTCTCCGCGATCCGGCCCCGGCTGGACGATGTGGTCGGCGTCGTGCTCACCCACGGCCACGAGGACCACATCGGAGCCGTGCCGTACCTGCTCCGCGAACGCGGCGATATCCCGCTGGTCGGCTCCCGGCTGACGCTGGCCCTGCTGCAGTCCAAGCTCCGCGAGCACCGGCTCCGGGAGACGCCCACGGCGGTCGTCAAGGAAGGCCAGCGCCTGGACATCGGCCCGTTCAACTGCGAGTTCGTGGCCGTCAACCACTCGATCCCCGACGCGCTGGCCGTCGCGGTCCGCACCAAGGCCGGGCTGGTCCTGCACACCGGCGACTTCAAGATGGACCAGCTGCCGCTGGACGGACGCATCACCGACCTGCGCTCCTTCGCCCGCCTCGGTGAGGAGGGGGTGGACCTGTTCCTGGTCGACTCCACCAATGCGGAGGTGCCCGGCTTCACCACCTCCGAACGGGAGATCGCGCCCGTTCTGCGGCAGGTGCTCGCCGAGAGCGAGCAGCGGGTCATCGTGGCCTGCTTCGCCTCGCACGTACACCGTGTGCAGCAGGTGATGGATGCCGCCGTCGCCCACGGCCGCAAGGTGGCCTACGTCGGACGGTCGATGATCCGCAACATGGGGATCGCCCAGGAGCTCGGCTACCTCAACGTCCCACCCAACACGCTCGTCGACATGCGTGAGGTCACGTCGTACGAGCCCGACGAGGTGGTGCTGATCTCCACCGGCTCGCAGGGGGAGCCGATGTCCGCGCTGTCACGGATCGCGCACCGCAACCACGACAAGATCCGCATCGAGCCGGGGGACACCGTGGTCCTCGCGTCCAGCCTGATCCCCGGCAACGAGAACTCGGTGTTCCGCGTCATCAACGGGCTGACCCGGCTCGGGGCGAACGTCGTCCACAAGAGCAACGCCCAGGTGCACGTCTCCGGGCACGCGAGCGCCGGGGAGCTGCTGTACGCCTACAACATCGTCGGTCCCCGCAACGTGTTGCCGGTCCACGGGGAGATGCGGCACATGGTCGCCAACGCCCAGCTGGCAGCGGCCACCGGTGTCCCGGCCGACCGGGTGCCGGTCGCCGAGGACGGCGTCGTGGTGGATCTGGTCGACCACGTGGCGACCGTCACCGGCAGGGTCGAGTGCGGCCTGGTGTTCGTCGACGGCTCCTCGGTCGGCGACATCACCGAGAGCGAGCTGAAGGACCGCCGCATCCTCGGCGACGAGGGGTTCATCTCGGTGATGGTGGTGCTCGACTCCGACTCCGGAAAGATCATCGCCGGGCCGGAGATCCACGCCCGCGGTTTCGCGGAGGACGACGCGGTGTTCGACGATGTGAAGCCGCAGATCGAGGATGCGCTGATCGGGGCGGTCGCCGACGGCAACGACGACACGTACCAGTTGCAGCAGGTGATCCGCCGTACCGTCGGGCGCTGGGTCAACCGCGCGCACCGGCGACGTCCGATGATCATCCCGGTCGTGCTCGAGTCCTGATGCCCGCCGTGGCCCGGTTCCGCGACGGCGCGGCCCCGCTGGTGGCGCTGTGTGCGTGCGGACTGGCGCTGACCTGCCTCCCCGGTGTGGGGGTGTTGACGGCGCAACTCCCCCGGTTGTCGCAGGTCGACTCCCGGTACGTCGGATGGGTGGGCCTGGGCATGGTGGTGGTCGTGGCCGCCGCCGCGGCAGTGCTGGTGAGCGTCGACCGGGTCGGCACCGGGCCGGCACTGGCGGTCGGGGCCGCGGCAGCCGCGTTCGGTCTGGGGCTGGCCGGGGACGTCTCCGGCCAGGGTCGGCTCGTGGCGGCGCTGCTGGTCTGCGCCCTCGCCGTGGGCGCCTTGCTCGCGGCGGGGCTCTGCGTCGCGCTGGAGGTCGGTGGCCCCTGGCGCGCGGCGGCGGTGACATGCTGGCTGGCGCCCCTGGCGATGTGGTGGCCGCTGCGGTCGTGGTGGGTATCCGGTGCCGGTACGCCGATGGACGAGCTGCGGGTCAGCCTGCACGTGCCGGTGGCCGCGGTGGCGGCCGCGGTCGCGGTGCTCGCGCTGTGGGCGGTGGTGACGCTGCTGACCGGACCGCCGTTCCCCCCGGGGCAGTGGAGCCGCGGCCGCAGGCGGGCGCACCTGGACGTCGGTGCGGTGTTGGCCGGGTGTGGTGCGGCGGTGGCGGTCCTGGGATGTCTTCCGATGCTGGGTGCGCGCTGGCTGCATCCGTTGGTGCTGGTCGCGGCGGCCGCGGCCGTGTTCGGCCTCGGCGTCACGGCGCACCACCTCGGGCGGTGGCGGGGGCCGGCGGTCGTGGTCCTGACCGTCGCGGTGAGCGGGCCGTCGGCCATCCGGCTGGCGCTGAGCGCCGCCCCGGACCGGCTTCCCGCCTGGGCGCTCGGCGTCCTGCTCGCCCTGGCGGTTGGCGGGGTGGTCGTCGGCCGCTGGCTCGGGCGGCGCGGCCTCCTGCCTGCGGTGATGCTGCCTGCGGTGCTGCTGCTCGCGGTCGGCGCTGCGGCCTCGTGGGTGCTGCCCGGTGCGGCGTGGCAGGTGCTGGCGGCGGCCGCGCCGCTGGTGTTCGCGTGTGCCGTGCTGCTCGCGGGATGTATCGGTACGGCGATCGCGGCCTCCGGTGACTCGGTGCCCGTCCGCTCGCTTTCCTGGCTGGTGATCGGGGGCGTCGTGGTGGGGCTGTGCGGCGCGGTGGCGGTGTGCTGGGCGCTCACCGGCGCTCTGCCCGTGGACACTCCCGGTGCCGCGGCGGCCCGTACCTGGCTGGGGCTGACGTTCGCCGGCGCCGTGGCCGCCTCGGCGTACGTCTATGTGTGCGGCGCGGACACCGGCCCTGCCGAATCTGACACCGGCCCTGCCGAATCT
>CAYLOC010000092.1:0-1228 GCA_964385195.1 uncultured Nocardioidaceae bacterium | reverse complement strand
ACACCGGCTCTGCCGAATCGGCACCGGTCTGGCCGCAGACCGATAGGATGACGGGAAATCGGGGTCCAACGCAGGTATCACCGGCGGATGTAGGCATACCTCGACAAGTATGAGCACCCAGACGCCGGTGCTGGCGAGAGGTGGACCGGTGGCGACAGAACCGCGCTCGGGTACGACGGGCGCATCGTCGGTCTGGTCACAGGCAGCAGGGCACTTCTTCCGATGGCGCGACGGGGACCCGGAAGGCCTGGACGCGCTGGTGCGCACGCTCACCCCCGTCCTGTGGCACGTCGTGCGGGCGTACCGGCTGGAGCGCGAGGAGGCCGAGGACGTCGTCCAGACCACCTGGCTGAGCCTGGTGCGGCGCCATGACCGCATCACCGACCCGCAGGCGGTGGCGTCCTGGCTGACCACGACCGCCCGACGCGAGGCGTGGCGGGTCGCACGTGCAGGGGGCCGGGTCACACCGGTCGACACCGAGGACCTGGCGCGCCGGATCCCCGAACAGCAGTCGGCGGAGTCGGAGGTGGTCGCCGCCGACGAGCGGCATCTGCTGTGGCGGTGCGTGGCGGCGTTGCCGGAGCGTTGTCAGCGGCTCCTGCGCATCGTCGCGTTCGAGGACCGGCCCGACTACAAGCACCTGGCCAGCGAGATGAACATGCCGATCGGCAGCATCGGGCCCACCCGTGGCCGCTGCCTGGAGAAGCTCCGGCGACTACTCGGCCGTCCCGACACGGAGGTGGAGCATGCCTGAGGAAGACACCGCCGACCCGTTGCTCGCCGAACTCCGGGGGATGTGGGACGCCCGGGACCCGGTCCCGGACGGACTCGCGGAACGGGCGCTGGCCGCGATGGAGGCCGAGGACCTCGACACCGAGTACGAGCTGCTGCACCTGGTCCGGGCAGCGGAGGAGCTCCAGGGGGCACGAGGCGTCGGCGACGCGATCACGATCGCGTTCGCCGGCGTGACGTTCTCGCTGTTGCTGCGGGTCAGCCCCCTCGGGCCCCGGTCCTGCCGGGTCGACGGATGGGTCACCCCTGCGGAGGAGCTCCGCGTCAGTGCCCAGCAGAAGCGACGCACCGCCGAGGCACTGGCCGACTCCTTCGGCCGGTTCGCGATTCCCCGGCTGCCCACCGGTCTCACCCGCTTCTGGCTGACCTCACCGTCTGACCCTGCGGGCTCACAGCGGTTGTTCTCCACCCCGACCGTCGAACTGTGACCCCCGAA
>CAYLOC010000091.1:0-12152 GCA_964385195.1 uncultured Nocardioidaceae bacterium | reverse complement strand
GATCGCCCAGGTGACGGTCGGCAGCAGCGCACAACGCACCCGCATCGCCACCCGACTGGTGCACTTGCTAGCGGACAGGTCTCCCGGTGCTATGTGGCGCTGTTCCAGGCGACTTCCCACAGGTGGCCGTCGGGGTCGGCGAAGTAGCCGGAGTACACACCAAATGGCCGCATGTGCGCGGGCGCGGGCAGCGTTGCTCCTGCGGCTCGGGCTTGCTGCAGGAGTTCATCGACCTGCTCGGGGGAGTCTGCGGGAATGCCCAAGCTGAACTCGGTGGAACTCACCGGGCCGACTGGCAGGTTGGCGTCCTTGGCCAGGTTGGCGCGCTCGTACAGGCCGAGCAGCAGTCCTCCGTCGAGGGTGAAGAACGCGATCGTGCCGTCGGCGCCGGTGACCTCGTCGTGGAACTCCCGGCCGACCACGCCGTCGGTGTTCCAGCCCAGCCCATCGCGGTAGAACGCGATCGAGGTGTCCAGGTCCGCCACCGCGAGGGTGATGAAGAAGACTCTCGCCTGCATCGCTCACCTCCTGTTGCCACCGCCACATGCCGGATTCTGACACCATCACCCTGCACCGTGAGCTTCACTTCTGTCTATGGCCGCATATACGCCGTACGCTGATTGATCTACCGACCTGAGGCCGGGTGTCGTACTCGGGCTGAGGCGTTCGTGGAGTAAGTGTGCGGCCCCGTACGGGTGCTGTCAGCCGAGGAGCCACGATATGGCCCTGGTCCCGAGGAGTGAGGAGAGCATTGTGCCGAAGTACCTGATTGCGTTCAATGACGAGTGGGTGCCCGACCACACGCCGGACGAACTGCGTGAGAAGAGCGCGGCCTCGCAAGCCGTGCTGGAGGAGATGAAGGCTGCCGGCGTCTTCCTGTTCGCCGATGGCGGGATCGATGCATCGACTGCCATCTGCAGTGTCGTGAGCCAGAACGGGCAGCCGGTCTTCACCGACGGGCCCTACGTCGAGACCAAGGAGCACCTTGGTGGGTTCACCGTCGTCGATGTGCCCGATGATGAGACTGCACGCTACTGGGCGGGCCGACTG
Organism: uncultured Nocardioidaceae bacterium; assembly: GCA_964385195.1. Lineage (GTDB taxonomy): Bacteria > Actinomycetota > Actinomycetes > Propionibacteriales > Nocardioidaceae > CAYLOC01. The sequence goes on along the minus strand of CAYLOC010000091.1, from coordinate 11,102 downwards.
GCCGTCTTACTGGACTGGCCGCAGGAGGTCCACCGGTTTCCCACTGGCATCACCGAGGTCACTGAACGTCAAAGGGACGAGCGTCGCTGACCCGCCTCGATGAACCGTGACACGATCCTTCATGTTGCCGCGGAGCAGGCCCAGTCGTGCTGCGGCGCCGTACAGGTGCGTGCCTTGAAGAGACGTTGGGTACCGGTGTCGCTGGTGTGGTGACCGATACCGCGGTTGAGCAGGCGATCACCCGGGCCCACCACGAGGAGTGGGCGCGATTAGTCGCCCGGCTCGCACGTCGCTTCGGAGACCTCGACCTGGCCGAGGACGCCGCGGCCGAGGCGTATGCCGCGGCGGTGGAGCGGTGGCCATGCGACGGCATACCGCCCAACCCCGGAGGCTGGCTCACCACGACCGCGACCCGCCGGGGCATCGACCGGCTGCGCCGTGAGTCCCGGCGCGAGGCCAAGCACGAAGCGGCCACCATGATCTTCGACGACACGCCTCCCGCGCCCACCGGTCCGGTCGAAGATGACCGGCTCCGGCTGGTCTTCACCTGCTGCCACCCCGCCCTTGCCATGGATGCCCGGGTCGCGCTCACCCTGCGGTTGCTCGGTGGCCTCACCGTTGCTGAGATCGCCCGCGCGTTCCTCGTGCGCGAAACCACCATGGCGCAGCGGATCACCCGTGCGAAAGCGAAGATCAAGGCAGCGCAGGTGCCCTATCGGGTGCCGTCGACCCGGGATCTCCGCGAGCGAGTAGCTGGTGTGCTGGCGGTGGTTTACCTTGTCTTCAACGAGGGCTACCTGGCCGGAATGGGGGGTGATCCACTACGCCCAGACCTGACCGACGAAGCGATCCGCCTCGGCCGTCTGCTGCACTCTCTCCTCCCCGACCACGGCGAGGTGACCGGTCTCCTTGCCCTGATGGTCCTTACTGACGCCCGACGCGCGGCCCGCATCTCTCGGACCGGCGAGCTGGTCACCCTGGACGAGCAGGACCGCGGCGCGTGGAATCGCGCGCTGATCACAGAAGGCCACGCCCTCGTCCATGAACGACTCGCGGCGGTCGCAGCAGGAGGTCGGCCACCGGGACGCTACCAACTGCTGGCCGCGATCAACGCGGTCCACACCGATGCGCCGTGCGCGCCCGACACCGACTGGGCACAGATCGTGACACTGTATGACCGTCTGGTTGTGCTTGACCCCTCACCGATCGTGCGGCTCAACCGGGCGGTCGCGGTCGCCGAAATTGACGGACCCCACCCCGCGCTGGCCGAGGTCGACCGGCTCACCGACGCCCTCGCCGGCTATCACGCCTTCCACGCCACCCGCGCCGACCTGCTGCGGCGTCTCGGGCGCAGCACAGAGTCGCGAGCAGCCTACGATCGGGCCATCGAGCTCGCCGGAAACCCCGCCGAGCGGGCCTACCTTTCCCGACGCCGCAACCAACTCACTCGCTGACACTCGGTCTCTCCCTGCGACGGGCCCTGTGGTCTCCGCCCACGACCAGTCAGCACTTGCAGGCCGCGACAGCACGTTGTCTGGCGTCCCGGAGTGGTCAGAAGCGCCGCACTCGCACCACGATCGCGTAGTCCACGTCGGTTCCGGAGTGCTCGGCGAGGAATGCCTCCGCGTGGTCGCGGTCAAACTCGATCCTAAGCACCTCGGCCAGCTCTGCCCGGGTAGAAAAACTCCACCGGATCGTGCGACGGAGGTTCGTCCAGCCGCGATCAGCGAAGAACGCGTCGATGGCAGCGCCGTCGCGGTCGGGGTAGGCGGTGGCGAGCCATCCACCGAACGTACTGCGGGAAGGGTCGTTGTCGATCACGAAGGCGACGCCACCACTGCGCATGACCCGCTCGAGCTCGGCGAGCCCCGGTTCACACCCCGGCCCGAAGAAGTACGCCCATCGGGCATGCGCGACGTCGACGGAGTGGTCGGGAACCGGCAGTTGTTGCGCCGTACCCGCATGAAGGACGATGTTGTCCCAACGGCCGGTCCGGCGCCGGGCCGCCGCGAGCAGCCCGGGATGGGGCTCCACCCCGATCACCCGCGTCGCTCTCTCGGCGAACCCCGGCAGGTGGTACCCGGAACCGCACCCGATGTCGAGCAGAACCGCGCCCTGATAGCCGCCCTGGTCGGCCATGGCGGCCTCGATCACTCCGTCCGGATCGACTCCGGTGTTCTCCAGCTCGTACGCCGACGGGTGGTACCAGATGTTCGGGCTGGGGATCGTGCCGTCGGGGACGGCCGGCGGGTTCGAGGGCACGGCCAGCGGTGGTGTCGACGGATGGGAGACCTGCGCTAGATCCGGACCGGGCCGTCCGGGGTGCGAAAGGTGGCGGCCAGCACGCCGGGCTCGCCGTGCGGGGCGACCCAGTCGAAGTCGAACGCACCGACCTTGTGTTCGGGAGGTACGCCGAGCCAGTCCGCCACGCGTTGCCGATCCCCGGCGATCTCCACGCCGGTGAGTCCGACGTGTCCGGTGGCGCCACTGGAAGGGTGGAAGGCCCAGTCACTCTCCCACTGCACGAAGAACGGGAGCTGCGGGTCAGCCTGGAGCCCCTTGACCCCGATCTGTTTCCAGCGCAGCTCGATGCCGTCGGGGCGATGCCGGTTGCCCTGCGCTGCCTTGCGCTCCAGGCGCTGCTCCACCTCACCGATGTCGTCGACGCGGACGACCCATCCCATCCAGCCACCTCCGGCGTCCGACCGCGCCCGGACCGCCTGGCCGAACGGGGCCTTGTCCGCCGACGGGTGGTCCAGCACCTCGACGACCTCCAGATACTGACGGTCGGTCAGCGGCAGCACCATGTTGGTGGTGCCGAACCGCGGGTGGATTCCCCCGTCGAGGAACTTCTCGCCGAGCAACTCGGACAGCCGGTTGACTGTCGCCCGGAGACCGTCGGGTCCTGCCGCGTAGGAGATGTGGTCCAACTGCATGCGTGCCATTGTGGTGGCTGCATCTCTCCGCGGGACCCCGGGGGTGGATTTCACGGTTTACCCGACTAATCTTTGTTATAAACCACACTTGGTCACCGAGGAGAGGTGGGGCGTCGTGAAAATCAGCGAAGCTACCGTCGGTCTGGTCGTCCTCGTCCTGGCTGCGGCCGCGCTCGTCTTCGCCTATGTGACGGTCCATACCGGCCACTCCAACTCCACGTGGGAGTCGCTCTCGGCCGGGTGCGCCGGGGGCGCCGGCGTCGGAGGACTGGTCTTCGGGATCCTGCACGGCGTCCACAACCAGCCCGAGTAGCGCGGAGGACCCCCGCGGTCCGGCTACGCCGGGTCGGCAGGGTGGCGTAGCGCAACCGGCCGGCGGGCAAGGTGCTCCTCGCAGTGCCGCACCAGTTCGTCGTACCCGGCCTGGCCCATCATCGTGATGAGTTCGGTCTTGTAGGAGACGAAGACCGGATCGGTGGCGACGTGGGCTTCGGTGTTACCGGAGCAGTACCAGGACAGTTCGTGGCCACCTTCGCCCCACCCCCGCCGGTCGAACTCGGTGATGGTGACCTCGGTGTAGCTCGTGCCGTCTCCGCGGTCCACGTCCCGGAACAGACGCCGGACGGCGAGTTGCCAGCAGACGTCGGGCTTGGTCTCCGACGGGTGGTGGTCATGACGCAGCGCCCACGCGTGCAGCGCACATCCTGCCCCACCGGCGAACCCGGGCCGGTTCAAGAAGATGCATGCTCCGTCATGGACGGCGGTCTTGCGCTCGCCGTCCTCGTCGGTCTCGATCCATCGGCTCCGGCGGCTGCCCACGTCGTGGAACTGCCAGTCCTCCGGGCCGAGTTGCTTGACGAACTGTCGGACCCGTCGCTCATCGTCCCGGTCGGAGAAATGCGCACCCAGGGTGCAGCACCCGTCATGCGGGCGGTCGGCGTAGATGCCGCGGCAGCCGGAGCCGAAGATGCACGTCCAACGTGAGCACAGCCACGTCAGGTCGCAGCGGAATCGCTGGCTGTCATCGGCGGGATCATCGAACTCGACCCAGGCGCGGGGAAAGTCCAGGGGAACCTCGGGCATTACCTCCACACTAGCGAAGCCCGACTCAGGGCTGATCCGGGCGTGCACCGTGTCCTTTCCGTCCGTTCCCCTGCCAGATGCGCGCGCCTGACGTGGGCGCGTGACCGGCGCCCTACCCTTGGTTTGTGAACCAGGAGGCGGCCCGACCGGAGAGCGACGGGGCACGCGTACCCCCGGCCCGGGTGGGTCTGTCCACCGCATCGGTCTACCCGGAGTCCACCGCGAAGGGGTTCGAGTACGCCGCCCGGCTCGGTTACGACGCGGTCGAGGTGATGGTGGGGATCGACGCCATCAGCCAGGACGTGTCCGCGGTGGAGCATCTCAGCTCCTACTACGGGGTACCGATCGCTTCGGTCCACGCGCCCTGTCTTCTGATCACCCAGCGGGTGTGGGGGACTGACCCGTGGGAGAAGCTACGCCGAAGCGCGGCGATGGCCCAGCGGGTGGGCGCGGAGACGGTCGTGGTCCATCCGCCGTTTCGCTGGCAACGTGACTACGCCCGCGGCTTCGAGGACGGGATCGCCCGGTTGGAGATCGAGACCGGGCTGGCGTTCGCCGTGGAGAACATGTACCCGTGGCGGGCCTCCCGGCGCGAGCTTCAGGCCTACGTTCCGGGTTGGGACCCCGTCGACTTCGCCTACACCAACGTCACGTTGGACCTCTCGCACAGCTCCACGGCAGGCAGCGACCCCGTCGCCATGGCCAAACGTCTCGGCGATCGGCTGCGTCACGTGCACATCACCGACGGCAGCGGGTCGGCCAAGGACGAACACCTGGTCCCCGGGCGGGGGAACCAGCCGTGCGCGGAGTTCCTGGAACTGCTGGCGGACGGCGACTATGCACACGACGTGGTGGTGGAGATCAACACACGGCGTTGCGGGAACAGCGTGGAACGGGAGGCGGACCTGGCCGAGTCGCTGGCGTTCACCCGGTTGCATCTCGCCTCCTCCGGAAACGGAGCGGCGGCCTCGTCCGGGTAGGGGAGTGACGTGTCCCGTCGCTGTGTCGTCAGGTGAGCGGGAAGGCCATCCCGACCTCCTCAACCTCGGGATGGTTGGTCATCGGCCGGCGTTCATCGGTCGGCCGGAAGCCGAAGCTGCTGTAGAAGCCGATCGCCCGGCCGTTGTCGCTCCACACCCACAGCCGGAGGTGGCGGTAGTTGTCTTTCCGGGCCTGCTCGACCCCGGCGCTGACCAGTGCCCAGGCGACCCCGCTCCCGCGTGCATCGGGGCTCACCCACATACCGAACAGCTCTGCGACGCCCTCGCCTGCGCTGTCCTCGTCGCGAGCGGTCCCGATCGACACCACGCCGAGGTCGTCCTCGCCGCGGGAGGCCACGAGCCTGCGGCTCCGCCGGATCCGCGAACGCCACCGCTCCTCGTCGTACTCCTGCTCCTCGGCGAGCTTCGCCACGAACGCATCGGGGTCGGACTCAAGGGAGGCGAGCCGGAGCCGCTTGTAGGTCGGCCAGTCCTGCTCCTCCAGTACACGCACGTTCACCTCTGCCATCACTCCACTGTGGCAGAAGGCCGCGACGGGGACTACTCCGGCTACCGCGACTGGTCGTCGATCAGCGCGATCTGGTCACCCTCGGTCACGACCTGGCCCTCCTGCACGCTGAGCTCGCTCACCCGGCCGTCGACCTCGGCCAGCACCGGAATCTCCATCTTCATCGACTCCAGGATGACCAGCGGATCGGTCGCGGTGACCCGGTCGCCCTCCTTGGCCACGACCTTCCAGACGTTGGCGACCAGCTCGGCGTACACCTGGTGACTCATGACCGTGGCTGGCTCCTGTCTCGACGATGCTGCGCCCGGGGGAATCCTAGACGATGCGGACCGGACATCTCCCGTCCACGCTCGGGTGCGCAGGGACGGTAGGCTGCCGAACGGACCCACGTCGGGTAGAAGGAGGTCCGGTGCTTCGGCGCGTACTGCTGATGCTGGCAGCCAGCGAACGGCTCAAGGAGCTCGCGGGCAGTATGCCGGTCTCCAGCGCTCTCGTGGCACGGTACGTCGCCGGTGAGACCACCGACCAGGCAGTCACCGTGGCCGGATCCCTCGCCGCCGACCGGCTCAACGTCAGCATCGACTACCTCGGCGAGCACACCACCGACCGGGACCAGGCCGAGCGCACCGTGGACGCCTACACCACCCTGCTTACGGACCTCGCGGCCGCAGACCTCGCCGCCCATGCCGAGGTCTCGGTGAAACTGTCCGCGGTAGGGCAGGCGTTGCCCGGCAGCGGCGCGCAGATCGGGTTGGACAACGCCCGGCGGATCTGCTCCGTTGCCTCCGACGTCGGTACGACGGTGACGATCGACATGGAGGACCACACCACGACGGACTCCACGTTGGAGGCGGTCACCGAGCTGCGGCGGGACTTCCCCGACACCGGAGCGGTCCTCCAGGCCTACCTGCACCGCACCGAGGGTGACTGCAAGGACCTGGCAGGAGCGGGGTCGCGGGTACGGCTGTGCAAGGGTGCGTACAAGGAGCCGGAGTCAGTCGCCTATCAGGGAAAGCACGACGTCCGGCTCGCCTACGTCCGCTGCCTGAAGGTGCTGATGGCCGGCGACGGCTATCCGATGGTGGCCACCCACGACCCGCGGCTGGTGGAGATCGCGGAGACGCTGGCGGTCCAGGAGCGCCGCGACAGCGAAAGCTATGAGTTCCAGATGCTGTTCGGGATCCGTCCGGAGGAGCAGCGCCGGCTGGCCGGCCAGGGCAAGCGGGTGCGCGTCTACGTCCCGTACGGGGACCAGTGGTACGGCTACTTGATGAGACGTCTCGCGGAGCGCCCGTCGAACCTGGCATTCTTCGTCCGGTCCCTGGTCAGCAAACGCTGACCAGCGGGGCCATGCTGCCAGCGGAAAGGACGGTACGGCGATGACCATTGCAATCCTCGGTGCCGGGGTTATGGGGGAGACCGTGCTGTCGGGCCTGGTCCGCGCCGGAAGGCAGGTCGCCGACCTGCTGATCTCCGAGCCGCGGCCCGAGCGCGCCCGCGAGCTGTCCGACCGGTACGGCGTCGCGGCGGTCACGAACTCCGAGGCGGCCACGAAGGCCGATACCTTGGTGCTGGTGGTCAAGCCGCAGGACATGCAGACGCTGCTGGGCGAGATCGGTCCGCTGGTCACCCCCCGACAGCTGGTGGTCTCCATCGCGGCCGGCGTGACCACGGCACTGATCGAGTCCCGCCTCGCCGATGGCGTGGCCGTGGTCCGGGTGATGCCCAACACGCCGGCGCTGGTCGACGAGGGCATGGCCGCGATCGCCGCCGGCCGCCACTGTGACTCCTCCCACCTGGCCCAGGCCGAGGAGCTACTGCGCGCCACGGGTCGGGTCGTCACCGTCCCGGAGGCGCAGATGGACGCGGTCACCGCGGTGTCCGGGTCCGGCCCCGCCTATCTGTTCTTCGTCGTGGAGGCCATGATCGAGGCCGGCGTCCACCTCGGCCTGCCCCGCACCACGGCGACCGAGCTCGTCGTACAGACCATGGTGGGATCCGCAAAGATGCTGCGGGAGACCGGCGAGCACCCCACCGTGCTGCGGGAACGGGTCACCTCTCCGGGGGGCACGACCGCGGCGGCCGTCCGGCAGTTGGAGGACCACAAGGTCCGTGCCGCGTTCATGACCGCGCTGGAAAGCGCACGGGACCGGTCCCGTGCGCTGGCGCAGGGCGAGGAGCGGGGCCAGCCGTGACCGGGTCCGCAGCGGTCCTGTTCTCCGACGACCTCACCGACTACAACTTCGGTCCCTCCCACCCCATGGCACCGGTGCGCGTGGATCTGACCATGCGGCTGGCCCGTGCGCTCGGTCTCTTCGACGGCCCCGACGCCGCCGTCGTCCCGGCCCCGGTGGCGACCGATGACGAGTTGCTCCTGGTGCACACCCCGGAGTACGTCGAGGCGGTGCGCGAGTCCGGGCAATGGCCGGACTCTCCTCGCCTGGACTTCGGCATCGGCACCGACGACACACCCGCCTTCCCCGGCATGCACGCGGCGTCCGCGCACGTGGTCGGCGCCACGCTCGCCGCAGCAGAGTCGGTGTGGAAGGGCGAGACGCTGCACGCGGTCAGTCCCGGTGGTGGCCTGCACCACGCCATGGCCGACCGCGCCAGCGGCTTCTGCGTCTACAACGACGTCGCGGTCGCCATCCGCTGGATGCTCGACCACGGAGCCGAGCGCATCGCCTACATCGACGTGGACGCCCATCACGGCGACGGCGTGCAGGCTGCCTTCTACGGGGACCCGCGGGTCCTCACCATCAGCCTGCACGAGAGCCCGCGGACGTTGTTTCCGGGCACCGGAGCGAGCAACGAGACCGGAGAGGGGGCTGGTCGCGGCTATGCGGTCAACGTGCCGTTGCCGCCGGGAACCGGCGACAGCGGGTGGCTGCGCGCGTTCCACGCGGTGGTGCCGGACCTGGTCCGGGCGTTCGGGCCGGAGGTGGTCGTCAGTCAGCACGGCTGCGACTCGCACCGGGACGACCCGCTGACGCATCTGATGCTGACGGTGGACTGCCAGCGGGCAGCGGCGGCCGCCGTGCACGACCTCGCGCACGAGACCTCGGGTGGTCGGTGGCTTGCGACCGGCGGCGGGGGCTATGCCGTGGTTCACGTGGTGCCACGTGCCTGGAGCCACCTGCTGGCCATCGCGTGCGGCCGACCGATCGGTCCGCACACGCTGGTGCCGGCCGGGTGGCGGTCCCACGTCGCCGCTACGTTGGGGCGGTCCGGACCAGAACGGATGACCGACGGTGGCAGCCTGGACTTCGAGGACTGGAGCCGCGGCTACAACCCGGACGTCTGGCTGGACCGGTCGGTGGCCCGCACCCGCAAGGAGGTCTTCCCCCTCCACGGGATCGACATCTCGTACTGATCCACCGCTAGTCACGCGAGGGGAGAAACCCACCCACCGTCAAGCGACACGCCGAAGGCATTTTCGGTTTTCTGGGGCAATTCGGGTCATCTGTCTTCCCATCGGCCCCGTTTGCCACTACTCTCACAGGTGTAGCATGCCCGATGACAGCGCCGGGCAGGGAGTCCGGTAGGGAGTCCGGCAAGTGTCGGGCACGTGTCGGGCCGACCATGGACGAAAGTGGGCCGTGAGTTTATGACGTCAGGACCGGAGGGATCGGCCGAGGTCAAGTTCATGACCGTGGCCGAGGTCGCCGCGACGATGCGGGTATCGAAGATGACCGTCTACCGCCTCGTCCACTCCGGTGCCTTGCCCGCCGTCCGGGTCGGCCGTTCCTTCCGGGTCCCCGAAGAGGCGGTCGACGAGTACCTGAAGAAGTCCTACTTCCAGGCCGGGTAGCCCCGGTCACCGGAGCGTACCGGTAGGCTGTGGGGCGGCGTCGTACGCCGAGGTTCCACACTGGCCCGTGTCGTCGTACGCCGGACATGCCGAACTGATTCGAAGGGTGGCCCGTGGGCTCTGTCATCAAAAAGCGCCGCAAGCGGATGGCGAAGAAGAAGCATCGGAAGATGTTGAAGCGGACGCGGGTGCAGCGGCGCAAACTGGGCAAGTAACCCGCTGGTCGGGCGCAGCGAAGGAGCAGCATGGGGCGCGTCGTCTTGGTCACCGGGGTATGCCGGGACGTCGGCGGTCGGTTCGCCCAGCGCATCGCGGCCCATCCCGAAGTCGAGAAGGTCGTTGGCGTGGACATCGTGCCGCCGCGCCGTGACCTCGGTGACGTCGCGTTCGTCCGCGCCGATATCCGCAACCCGGTGATCGGGAAGGTGCTGGCGGCCGAGGGTGTCGACACCGTGGTCCACCTGTCGGTGATCGCCACGGCGCGGGACGCGGGAAGCCGGACGCTGATGAAGGAGATCAACGTCATCGGCTCCATGCAGTTGCTGGCCGCGTGCCAGCGGTCGAGCGATGTCCGTCGGCTCGTCGTGAAGTCCTCCGCCCAGGTGTATGGCACGTCCCCCCGCGATCCGTCCAAGTTCACCGAGGAGATGACGCCGCAGCGGCTCCCGCGCTCTGGCTTCGGCAAGGACTCCGCGGAGGTCGAGGGTTATGTCCGCGGGTTCGCGCGCAGACGGCCTGACGTCACGGTCGCCATGCTGAGGTGCGCGAACCTGATGGGGCCCACCATCGATACCTCGCTCACGCGGTACCTCTCCCTACCCGTTGTTCCGACGCTGCTGGGGTACGACGCCCGGCTGCAGGTCTGTCACGAGGAGGACGCCCTCGCCGCGCTGGAACGGGCCACCCTCACCGACGTGCACGGGACGTTCAACGTGGCCGGGGACGGGATCATGATGCTCTCCCAGGTGATCCGCCGGCTGGGACGGCCGTGGGTGGCGATTCCCCGCCCCGCGTTCGGCATGCTCAACACCGTGGTGCCACAGGTCCGTGCCGCCGATCTGTCGACAGAGATCACCTCGCTGCTGACCTACGGGCGCGGGCTGGACACCTCCGCGATGCGGAAGGGCCTGGGTTTCTCCCCGACGTACACGACCGCTGAGGCATTTGCCGACTTCGCCGCCGCCCACCCGCACTCGGGACTGCTGGAGCCGGAGCGCCTGCGACGCATCGAGGAGGACCTCACCGAGACGCTGTCGGGGCTGGTGTCCAATGCCCGAGGATGAGACTTCTACCGAGGACTCCGGTGCGGAGGACCGAGAGCGCCGCCTCGCCGAAGCACTCGCGTTCCTGCGTCGTAGGGTCACCGGCGAGTACGAGGTCGACGACTTCGGTTTCGACGCCGAGCTGACCGAGCGCGTGCTGCTGACCGCGTTGCGGCCGCTGGCGGAGAAGTGGTTCCGGATCGAGGTACGCGGCATCGAGAACATTCCGGAGTCCGGTGGGGCGCTCGTTGTCTCGAACCACTCCGGCACAATCCCGCTGGATGGCTTGATGACCGCGCTGGTCGTTCATGACCACGCCGAGCGGTTTCTTCGCGTGCTCGGGGCGGATCTGGTGTTCGCGCTGCCGTTCATCGGGGAACTGGCCCGCAAGAGCGGGGCGACGCTGGCCAACCACGACGACGCCGGCCGGATGCTGTCCGAGGGTGAGCTGGTCGGGGTCTGGCCGGAAGGGTTCAAGGGGATCGGGAAGCCGTTCTCCGA
>CAYLOC010000090.1:5918-12259 GCA_964385195.1 uncultured Nocardioidaceae bacterium | reverse complement strand
TCGCGGCCGGGTTCGCCGTGGATGCCGATGCCGAGCTCCATCTCCCCCTCGGCAAGGTCGAACGTCGGCCTCCCCGCCGCGGGCACCGTGCACGGGCTCAGTGCCACGCCCATGCTGCGCCCGCCGGCGGCGACCCTCCGGGCCAGTGCGGCGACCTCGTCCAGCGGGCGGCCCTCTTCCGCTGCCGCCCCGGCGAGCTTCTCCAGCAGCACGGTGGTGCCCACGCCGCGGCGCCCGGCGGTGAACGTGCTGTCCTGTACGGCGACGTCGTCGGCGACCACCACGGCCGCGACCTCGGTGCCGGACTCGGCCGCAACCAGCTCCGCGGCCATGTCGAAGTTCATCACGTCGCCGGTGTAGTTCTTCACGATGTGCAGGACGCCCGCGCCGCCGTCGACGGCCCGCGTCGCTGCCGCCACCTGGTCCGGTACCGGGGAGGTGAAGACCTCACCGGCACACGCGGCGTCGAGCATGCCCGGGCCGACGTACCCCACGTGCAGCGGCTCGTGCCCGGACCCGCCGCCGGACACGAGTCCCACCTTGCCCGCGACCGGAGCGTCGGCCCGGACCACGAGCCTCTGCTGGTGGTCCACGCGCACCAGGTCCGCGTGGGCGGCGGCAACGCCCCGCAGGGCGTCGGCCACCACGTCGGCGGGGTCACCCAGGAACTTCCGCATGGTGCTATCTGACCACAACCGATGCGGGCCGGCCCATCCGCCGTACCACAGCCGGTCGCGCCGCCCCGCTCACCTCAGCCGGAGGCGACCTTGCGACGTCCGGCGACGCGGGCCTGGCGGGAGGTGAACAGCATCGCCGCGGACACCAGGCCACACACCAGCGCGACGTACTCGGCGATCTCGGCAACGACGACGGGCCACCCCGACACGAGCGTCTCCTGGAACCCGAAGATGCCGAACAGCACCGAGTACCAGTACATTGCGGCTGTCACCCCGCCGAACCCCGCAGCGAGGAACACCGGGATCCAGTGCCGCCAGCCGAGCACCGCCACACCGAGGACCGCGCCGGCGACGGTGTTGACCAGGAACAGCGGCCCGATGACCGAGAGGACGTTGTAGCCGGCCAGGTACTGCTGCAGGTGGACGGCCGCGGAGACCAGCACCGCCAGCGCCGTCAGGTAACGCAGTACGTCGATCACCGGTCCGGCACCGGTGGCACGGGTGTCCAGGTGGGCGTCCATACCCTGATCACGACGCGGGCACCGGATCCGTTCAACACCGGTCGACCTCCCCGCGCGACGGCGAGACTAGAGCCTGGTCGTGCCGTGGCGCTGCCGCAGGTCGACGTACCCGACCACGAGGGCGAGCAGCACGACGACGGCGATCGCGCCGAACCCGACGTTGAACGCCACCGACCAGTTGCTGACCGACAGCACCGCGAACGCGATGGCGGTGATGACCGCGATCCCGGTCGAGGTGCCGATGCGCTGCGTGGTCTGCATGATGCCGCCGGAGCTGCCGGCGTACTGCAGCGGTACGTCGGCAAGGGTGAGCGCCTGGTTCGGGCTGATCACCGACCCCTGCCCGATCCCGATGAACGACAGGCTCAGCAGCAGCCACCACTCGCTCGCGGTCCCTGCGGAGTGCAGCCAGACGACGAGGACGCACAGCCCGAGTCCGAGCAACACGCTGTACATGCCACCGATCACCACCCGGCGTCCGTACGTGGCCACCTGCCTCCCTGCCCACAGGGCCGACAGCCCGGAGAGCACGGCGCTCGGCAGTCCCACCAGGCCGGACGCGAGGGCGCTGTGCCCGAGGCCTTCCTGGAAGTACAACGCGACCAGCACCCAGACGCTGGTCACCCCGAGGAAGTACAGCCCCATCAGCACCGTGCCGTTGGCGAAGCTCGGGACGCGGAAGATGCCCAGGTCCACCATCGGGCTGCGGCCGCGACGTTGGTACCGGCGCTCCCAGAGCAGCCACAGTCCGAGGATGCCGCCGCCCAACGGCAGCGCGAGCCAGACCAGGGCAGAAGCGCTGCTCTCGACGAACGGCAGCAGGATGGCCAGCACGGCCAGCCCCAGCAGCACCGCGCCGACGGGGTCGAGGTCACGGCTCTGCGCGGCCACCGGCGGACCCGCGTCACGCCCGCGGCCGACGTCCCGGTCGCGGCCAGGGTCCCGGCCAGCGTCCCGGTCGAGGTCGCGGTTGCGGTTCAGCAGCGGCCGCGGGAACCACAGTGCGGCCAAGGCGATCGCCAGGACCCCGATCGGAACGTTGACGTAGAAGATCCACCGCCACCCGTCCTCGGCGCCACCGGCCTTGATCAGCACCCCTCCGAGCACCGGGCCGATGGCGACGGCGACGCCGACCACGCTGCCGAAGATGCCGAAGGCGCGCCCGCGTTCTGCCCCCCGGAAGTACTGCTGGATCATGCCAACCGCCTGTGGGCTGATCAGCCCGGAGCCGATCCCCTCCACCGCCCGGGCGATGTTCAGCCACAGCGGGTCCGGCGCCGAGCCCGCCCACGCGGAGGACGCGGTGAACACCACCACACCGAGGATGAACAGCGGCCCGCGGCCGAACAGGTCACCGGCACGCCCCGCGGTTACCAGCCCCACGCCGAACGTCAGCGCATAGCCGGAGAGCACCCATTGCAGGTCCGAGGGGCTGGCACCGAGCCCGCGCTGGATCGAGGGAAGGGCGACGTTGACGATGCTGACGTCGATCAGCGCCATGAACAGCGCCATGCTGAGCACGGCGAGGACCCGCCAACGGCGCGGATGCGGCGTGTACGCCGATGTCGTCGCCGAGGAGGTCACCTCCCCAACGCTATGGCAGGACTGGCGAAAACCGGTTGCCCCGCCCGAGCCGCTCTGTCAGGGTGTCGCCAGAAGCCGGCGAAGCGCGCCGTACCGAGCGAAAGGAGAACGTGTGATGCCCATGACTGCCCGCGGGACCGTCCACGTCCCCCACCCCGCGAGGTCGCTCCGCCGCTGAGCATCGGGCCGGAGCGCCTCCGCACCCCGTTGAGGAGCTCCCACCCATGCCGTACCCGCCGCATGACTTCACCTTCATACCGACCAAGCAACTGACCGAGGACCAGCGGTGGTCCACGTGGTCGTCGGTCGACAAGACCCTCTGCCACGGCCCGGAGCCGCGCCCGGGCTGGGTCGTCACCGACGACGGTGCCGTGGACACCGAGCTCGGCGTCCTCAAGACCGGCAAGGAAGCCGACGTCTTCCTGCTGGACCGCTCGGTCCCCGAAGATCCCGCGCGTACGTCGATCCTCGCCGCCAAGCGGTACCGGTCCAGTGAGCACCGGCAGTTCCACCGCGACGCCGCGTACGTCGAGGGGCGCCGCACCCGCAAGACCCGGGACGCCCGCGCGATGGCCAAGCGGACCCGCTTCGGCCGCGCGGTGGCCGCGGGCCAGTGGGCGTTCACCGAGTTCGACGCGCTGAAGCGGTTGTGGTCCGCGGGGGTCCCCGTGCCGTACCCGGTGCAGATCGACGGCACCGAGATCCTGATGGAGTTCATCGGCTCCGGGCGGGAGGCGGCGCCGCGGCTGGCGCAGGTCCGGCCCGGCCCGGACCTGCTGGCGGAGTACTTCGACCAGCTCCGGCGGGCCATGCGGATCCTGGCCGGACTCCAGCTCGCGCACGGCGACCTCTCGGCGTACAACATCCTGGCCGACGGCGAGCGACTGGTGATCATCGACGTACCGCAGGTGGTCGACGTGGTGGCCAACCCGTCCGGCTCGGAGTTCCTGCTGCGGGACTGCCACAACGTGTGCCGGTGGTTCGCCTCGCGGGGGCTCGAGGTGGATCCGGAGGAGCTGCTGGCGGACCTGCTGTCCTACGCCTGGTGAGCGCTGCCGAGCCGGAGGGCCGCGACGATCACACTAGGATCGGGGTGTGCAGCAGGTGGCGACGGCGGCCCGCATCGGCGACGCCGGCACGGTCCTGGCGGCCGAGCAGGTCCGGGCGTTCGTCCGCGAGCAGCTGGCCGGGGCCGACCTGGACGGGCGCAGCGTGTGCGTCCTGGTGCCGGACGGCACCCGGTCCTGCCCGCTGCCGCTGCTGCTGTCGGCGGTGCACGGGTCGCTGCACGGCCGGGTCAGCCGGCTGACGGTCCTGGTCGCGCTCGGCACGCATCAGGCGATGGATGAGACCGCACTCGCCGGACACCTCGGCGCCGGCGAGCACGACCTCGGCTCCCGCTACCCCGACACCACCGTGAGTAACCACGAATGGTGGAAGCCGGAGACGTTCACCACGGTCGGGCGGATCGGCGGGGACCGGATCGCCGAGCTGTCCGGCGGGCTGTTGCACGAGCCGGTCGAGGTCCGGATCAACCGTGCCGTGGTCGAGCATGACGTGACCCTGGTCGTCGGGCCGGTGTTCCCCCATGAGGTGGTGGGCTTCTCCGGGGGCAGCAAGTACTTCTTCCCCGGGGTGTCCGGGCAGGAGATGATCGACGTCTCGCACTGGCTCGGCGCGCTGATCACCAGCGCGGACATCATCGGCACCACGGGCACCACCGCGGTACGCGCGTTGATCGACGAGGCCACCGCGCTGGTGCCGGGCGAGAAACGCGCCCTCTGCGTCGTCGTACGGTCCGGCTCGACCGACCTGCATGCGGTGACGTTCGGGGAGCCGCAGGAGGCCTGGGCCGCTGCTGCGGAGGTATCGGCGCAGGCGCACGTGCGCTACCTCGACGCGCCCGTACGCCGGGTGCTGTCGCTGGTGCCGCCGCGGTACGCAGACATGTGGACCGGCGCAAAGGGGTTCTACAAGGTGGAGCCGGTGGTCGCCGACGGGGGCCAGGTGATCCTCTACGCCCCGCATATCCGGGAGATCTCCGCGATCCACCCCGACATCGCGCGGATCGGCTACCACTGCCGGGACTACTACACCAAGCAGTGGGACCGGTTCTCCGATGTGCACTGGGGTGACCTCGCGCACTCCACCCACCTGCGGGGAGCGGGCACGTACGACGAGGCCTCCGGCGAGCGGGACCGGGTGACGGTGACGCTGGCGACCGGTATCGACGAGGAGACGACGCGCAGCGTCAACCTCGACTACCTCGACCCCGCAGCGGTCGACGTGGCGGCGTACGAGGCGGACCCTGACACGCTCGTGGTCCCCAACGCCGGCGAGGTCCTCTACCGAGTTGTCAGAAGCTGAGCACGCCCGAGGGCGCTCAGCTTCTGACAACTCCGATGAGTTGGCGCCGCGCCGGTCGTCGTACTGGTAACGGATGAGAGGAGCACACCATGCCCACACCCCAGTACGTCACCGGCGCACCCCGCTGGATCGACCTGTACACCTCCGACGCGGAGCGCAGCCGCGACTTCTATACCGCCCTGTTCGGCTGGGAGGCCGAGGACCCGGCACCGGAGTACGGCGGCTACTTCAACTTCCGCCTGGCCGGCAGCCGCATCGCCGGCTGCATGGCCGCCCAGCCGGGCATCGGCGACCCCGACCGCTGGGGAGTCTTCCTCGACAGCGACGACGCCGCCCGTACCGTCAAGACGGCGACGGCGAACGGCGGGCGGACCTCCGTCGAACCGATGGCGGTCGACGATCTCGGCACCATGGCCGTCGTCACCGACGTCGGCGGCGCCACCGTGGGCATCTGGCAGCCCGGCACGCATCCGGGGTGTGAGCGGATCGCCGAGCCGGGCGCGCCGGCGTGGTTCGAGCTGTTCACCCGCGACTACGACAGGACCGTCGCGTTCTACCAGGACGTGTTCGGGTGGCAGACCCAGGTCATGTCCAACACGCCGGACTTCCGCCTGACCGTGCTCCAGCCCGAGGGGTCGGACCCGGCTGCCGGGATCATGGATGCTACGAACCTCCTCGAACCCGACTGCGCGGCGCACTGGACGGTGTACTTCAACGTCGCCGACACCGACCGCACCCTCGCGACGGCGGTCGACCTCGGCGGCACCGTGCTGCGCGAGCCGGAGGACACACCGTTCGGCCGGCTCGCCGCGCTGGCCGACCCGACCGGGTCGCCGTTGAAGATCGTCGCCTGAGAGCCGCGTCGACGACGCGACTACCCTTCACCGCATGGTGAAGCGCGCCGGCCGCACGATCGAGGTCGACTCCGTCGGGGAGTTCGACCGGCTCGTGCAGGCCGGCGCGTTGCGGATGCGCGGCTGGCTACTGCAGGACCTGGACCTGCGCGGACGGACCGAGGCGCTGCTCCGGCTCCGCCCGGCTGGGGCGCTGCTGCTGGGCTGTCGGCTGGAGCAGCGGGCGATCGTCCACCTGCGTACCGGTGGCGCGCTCCTGTTCCCCAGCATCCCGGAACTGCCGTTCGACGCCTACCGCACCACGCTGTACACCCCCGAGGAGCTGTACGCCGAGGAGC
>CAYLOC010000090.1:0-5818 GCA_964385195.1 uncultured Nocardioidaceae bacterium | reverse complement strand
GTGCCGTCGTACAACGACACCCCGGATGCACGCATCTATGCGTGGTCGCGGCAGGCCGACGGTGACCTGGTGTACCCGTTGGCGCGGGCGCTGCACGACCACGCGATCGACCAGGCACTCGCCGACAGCCTCCAGGGTCGGCACGCCGTCGGCGTGATGGGAGGACACGCCCTCGCGCGCGACGATGCCCAGTACGCACAAGCGGCGCGGCTCGGACGCGACCTCGCCGCTGGTGGTTTCTACGTCGCGACCGGCGGTGGACCGGGGGCGATGGAGGCGGCCAACCTCGGTGCGTCGCTGTCCGGCTACGACGCCGACACGACCCGGCAGGCGCTGAAGATGGTGGCGCGCGTCCCGACGTACGAGCCGTCCATCGGGCGCTGGGCGGCCGCCGCGTTCGAGGTCCGTGCCGCGTGGCCGGCGACGACGGAGTCGATGGGGATCCCGACCTGGTTCTACGGCCACGAGCCGCCGAACGCGTTCGCCGCGCGGATCGCGAAGTACTTCCAGAACTCGCTGCGGGAGGACACGCTGCTGCGGCACTGCACCGGCGGCATCGTGTTCCTGCCGGGCGCCGCCGGGACGGTGCAGGAGATCTTCCAGGACGCCTGCGAGAACTACTACGCCGAGGAGGGCGCGGTGGCGCCGATGGTGTTGGTCGGCATCCGGCACTGGACCGAGGACGTCCCGGCCTGGCCGCTGCTGCAAGCACTTGCGCACAACCGGCCCATGGCGGGGCACGTGCATCTCGTCGACACCGTCACCGAGGTACCGGCGGTACTCGCCGACCGGCGCGGCACCGCCCGGACCACGCTCAGCCGCTCGTCCCCACATGCCGGTAGTAGTACAGGCTCGCCTGGTCGTCGGCGCCGGTAGCGGGGTAGATGCCGGCAAGGCGCCACCCGGCAGCGGCGTAGGCATCCTGCGCCGCGTGGTCATACGCCGGTACCACCGAGACCGGCACCAGGCCGCGGTCGCGCACGGCGCCGACTGCTTCCTCCAGGAGCCCGCGGGCAACACCGTCGGCGCGTCCAGCCGGACGCAGCAGCAGCCGGGACACCAGCCCCAGCTCGCCGGCATCGGCACCGATCAGCTCCCTCCACCGCAACGCCTCGGCCCGGTTGCCGTCCATGGTCGAGGCGGCCACGTGGCCGACGTAGTGCGCGTCGTGTTTGACCACCCACGCGCCCAGCAGCCCGTCGGGTGAGAGCCATGCCGGGGGGTCGTCGGGAAGCTGGGCGGTCGCTGCGGGGTCGGACCCTGCCGCGTTGTAGAGCAGCCGGACACATCCGCCGATGTCGGTGTCCCGACGGCGCCGGGGTCGTAACCGGCCGGCGTCCACCCCGGAGGCAGGCGCCGGCCCCGCAGGAGCACCGGAAGGCAGTGCGGGACGCGCGCACGCCGGGGTGACCCCCGGCAGCCGGCCGCGATAGCGGCTGATCAGCCGGTACGCCGGCCATGCCACGGCCCGTACCGGCGGCAGCCCGAGCGCGCGACCGGTGAGTCTCCAGGCGGCTTGGCTGCTGGAGCGCAGCAACGCAGCCAGGGCGTCCGGGCCGGCGTACCGGGCGGACTCATCCACCCACTGCACCGACTCCGCCGCCGCTGCCTCCGGCACCCCCAGACTGGACAGCGGTGCGCGCTGGTACGGCACGACGTGGGCGTCGCTGGGGACCCACCGCTGGACGGCATGGGCGCAGGCCGTGCAGAACCCGCAGTCCCCGTCGTAGAGCAACACCGCCACCATGGACCCATTGTGGCCCGGCGGGCCAGCAGAGGGAACGCCGCCTCTGATACGCCGGGGAACAGGTGGCGCGACAGGCTGCCCTCTGCCCTACTCCTTGGCCGCGAGCTGGCCGCAGGCGCCGTCGATGTCCCTGCCGCGGGTGTCCCGGACGGTGGTCGGGATGCCTCGGGCGACCAGGCGGGCCACGAACTCCTGCTCGTCCGCGCGGCGCGAGGCGGTCCACTTCGAGCCGGGCGTGGGGTTGAGCGGGATCAGGTTGACGTGGACCCACCCCCAGTCGCCGTAGGAGGTGAGCACGTCGGCCAGCAGGTCCGCCCGCCAGCCCTGGTCGTTGATGTCGCGCATCATCGCGTACTCGATCGACACCCGTCGTTTCGTGGCTGCGGCGTACTCCCAGGCGGCCTGGACCGCCTCGTGCACCTTCCAGCGGGTGTTGATCGGCACCAGGTCGTCGCGCAGCTCGTCGTCCGGGGCATGCAGCGACAGCGCCAGCGTGACCGGGAGGCCTTCCTCACGCAGCTGCCGGATCCGCGGGACCAGGCCGACGGTGGAGACGGTGACCCCGCGCGCGGACATCCCCAGGCCCTCCGGCGGTGGCGCGGTCAGCCGGCGTACCGCCCCGATGACCGCCTTGTAGTTGGCCAGCGGTTCCCCCATGCCCATGAAGACCACGTTGGACACCCGACCGGGACCGCCCGGCACTTCCCCGGCCGCGAGGGCGCGAGCACCGGCGAGGACCTGGTCCACGATCTCGGCGCTGCTCATGTTGCGCTGCAGCCCGCCCTGCCCGGTCGCGCAGAACGGGCAGGCCATCCCGCAGCCCGCCTGCGACGAGACGCACATGGTGACCCGGTCGGGGTAGCGCATCAGCACCGACTCCACCAGCGCGCCGTCGTGCAACCGCCACAGTGTCTTGCGGGTGGCGCCCGCGTCGGCCTCCAGGGTGCGTACGCCGGTCAGCAGCTGCGGCAGCAGCGTCGCGGCGAGCGGCTCCCGCAGGTCGGCGGGCAGGTCCGTCATGGTCCCGGGGTTGGTGGCCGGGTCCGTGGTCAGCCGGGCGAAGTAGTGGTGGGAGACCTGGCTGGCCCGGTATCCGGGGAGCCCGGCGGTCTCCACCGCTGCCTTCCGCTCGGCCAGGGTCAGGTCAGCAAGGTGGCGCGGGGGCTTCTTCGCCCGCCGCGGCTCGTCGAAGACCAGCGGCAGGACCGGAGGGGCGGCGTCGGGCATGACACGTCAGTTTATCCTGCCGGTCTATCCTGCCGGGGTGTCGTCCCCGCTCATCACCAGTGCCGCGAACCCGCGGGTGAAGTGGATCGCCGGCCTCCGCAAGCGGCGGCGCCGCGACGCCGAGGGTGTCACGGTGGTGGAGGGGTACGCCGAGGTGTCCCTCGCGGTCGCGGCGGGCGTGCAGCCGTCGTTGCTCGTCTACTGCCCCGACCTGGTCAGCGACCCGGACGCGGAACGCGCCGTCGCCGCATGGCGTGCGCGGCTGGACAGGAACGTCGAGGTGCAGCCGATGGGCCGGGCGGCGTTCGCCAAGGCCTGCTACCGGGAGTCGCCGGACGGGTGGCTCGCGGTCGTGCCCACGCCCGGGCGTCCTCTCGCGGAGGTGGAGCTCTCTTCCTCCCCGCTCCTGCTCGTCGCGGAGTCGGTGGAGAAGCCGGGGAACCTCGGCGCGATGCTGCGCACTGCGGAGGCGGTCGGGGTGGACGCGGTCATCGCCGCCTCCCCCGTTGCGGACTGGGGGAACCCGAACCTGGTCCGCTCCAGCAAGGGCACGGTGTTCGCCGTACCGGTCGCGGCGGCGCCGGCTCCGGAGGTGGCGGACTGGCTCGCCGACCGTGGCATCGCAGTGGTGGTCGCAAGCCCGGACGGCGAAGCGGCGTACACCGATGCCGACCTCAGTAGCGGGGCCGCGGTCGTGGTCGGCGCCGAGCACTCCGGTGTCAGCGAGGTCTGGGTCGGCGCGCGGCGGGTGCGGCTGCCGATGGCCGGGACCGTCAACTCGCTGAACGTGTCCGCCACCGCCGCGGTGCTGCTCTACGAGGCGCTCCGCCAGCGCCCCCGCTGATTCGTCCGACCGGGGCCGGTGGAAACCACCTGGCCCGGGTCGGACGAATCGCTCAGGTGGCGGCCGGCAGCAGGAAGTGCAGCACGACCCACACCACCGGCACCGTCGCCAGCAGCGAGTCGAGCCGGTCCATCAGCCCGCCGTGGCCGGGCAGCAGATCGCTCATGTCCTTCACCCCCAGGTCGCGTTTGATCAGCGACTCGGTGAGGTCTCCCAACGTCGCGGCGACGACCACCACCGCTCCGAGCACGACCCCGACCCACCACGGCCCCTGCATCAGCAACAGGATGCAGGCCACTCCGACCCCCATACACGCTGCGGTGGAGCCGGCAAACCCCTCCCAGGACTTCTTCGGGCTGATCGCCGGCGCCATCGGGTGCCGTCCGGCGAGGACCCCCACGGCGTACCCACCGATGTCGGAGGCGATCGTCACGGCGATGAAGGTGAGCACCCGCCACACCCCGTCGTCCTCGGCGAGCAGGAGCGCCACGAAGCCGGCCAGGAACCCGACGTAGACGCTGCAGAACACCGCAGCGGTGGTGTCCTGCACGAAGCCGTCCTGCCCACGCGGCATCCGCCACAGCACCACCGCCAGCCAGGTGCCGGCCAGGGCCAGCACGAGCACATCCGCGCCGCCGTAGTAGGAGCCCGCGATCATCGCCAGGGCGCCGGCGAACAGCGGCGGCATCGGCATGGCCACGTCGCGGACCCGCAGCGCGTGGTCCAGCTCCCACAGCCCCACCACGATCGCCGCAGCGACGACGACGAGGAACAGGGCTTTGAAGAACGCGAGCGAGGCCACGATCACGACGATCAGCACGACCCCGACCGCGATGGCAGCGGGCAGGTCCCGTCCCGCCCTGCCGTTCGCGGCAGGGCTCGATGCAGCAGGATCCACGAGCGTCAGACCTGGCTCTGTCAGACTTCGCGCTAGACCTCGAGCAGCTCGGCTTCCTTGCGCCCCAGGACCTCTTCGACCTCGTCGACGTACTTCTTGGTCAGCGCATCGAGCCGCTTCTCCGCCCCGGTGACGTCGTCCTCGCTCACCTCGCCGTCCTTCTGTGCGCGCTCCAGATGCTGTTTGGCCTGACGTCGGAGGTTGCGTACGACGATGCGTGCCTCCTCGGCCTTGGAGCGGGCGACCTTGATGTACTCCTGCCGCCGCTCCTCGTTCAGCTCCGGCATCACCACCCGCAGCATGTCACCGGTGTTGGTGGGGTTGACGCCGAGGTCGGAGTCCCGGATCGCCTTCTCGATCGCACCGATCGACTGCTTGTCGTAGGGGCTGATCGTGACCGTCCGGGGCTCGGGGTTGGCGAACGACGCGAGTTGCTGGATCGGTGTCGCAGTGCCGTAGTAGTCCGCGGTGAGCCGGTTGAACATCGACGGGTGCGCACGCCCGGTGCGGATCGTGGCGAAGTCCTCCTTGGCGACCTCGATCGCCTTCTTCATCTTGCCCTCGGTGTCTCGCAAGGTCTCGTTGATCACGCCTGCTCCCTTCCTGGGGGTCGAGTCGCCTTGGGTTAGTCCGCTCCGACGTATGTGCCGATCTTCTCACCCTGCAGAGCACGGGCGATGTTGCCGTCACCTTGCATGCCGAACACCACCATCGGCAGCTTGTTCTCCTGGCACAGGCTGAAGGCCGCCTGGTCGACCACCTGGAGACCGCGCTGGATGGCCTCCTGGTAGGAGACCCGGTCCAGCTTGCGTGCCTCCGGGTCGACCCGGGGGTCGGCGGTGTAGACGCCGTCGACCCCGTTCTTGGCGACCAGGGCGACAGCAGCCTTGATCTCCAGGGCACGTTGTGCCGCGACGGTATCGGTGGAGAAGTACGGCAGGCCCGCGCCGGCACCGAAGATGACCACCCGGCCCTTCTCCAGGTGCCGCACCGCACGACGAGGGATGTACGGCTCGGCGATCTGGCCCATGGTGATCGCGGTCTGTACCCGTGTCTCGAACCCCAGCTTCTCCAGGAAGTCCTGCAGCGCCAGGCAGTTCAT
>CAYLOC010000089.1:7018-12326 GCA_964385195.1 uncultured Nocardioidaceae bacterium | reverse complement strand
CCCCGTGGACCACCCGCACTGGCCCGCGGACCCGTGCTTCGACCCTCGCTGGCCCGTGGACCGGTGCTTCGACCCTCGCTGCCCCGTGGACCACCCGCACTGGCCCGTGGACCACCCGCACTGGTGGGTGTCCCGACGGCACCGGCCCGGTCTGCGAGGATCCCCCCGTGGACGTCGACACCTTCCGCGCTCTCCTCACCGAGACCGGCCAGCGCCTGCTGGCCGAGGCGGAGTCGGCGTACGTCGAGGGCAACCCGCTGGTAGCCGGGAGCCGGCTGCGGCGTGACCACTCACCTGGACTCGTCGCGGCGGCGATGACCCAGGCCGAGCTGCGCGCAAAGGGGCGGCAGAAGTTCGGCGCCTCCGCCTCACGGATGTACTTCACCGTCGACGGTCTGCAGCAGGCCACGCACGGGCTCGTGGCCGCGCATCGCGCGGCACGGGCCCGGACGACCGTCGACGCCGGAGCGTCGGTGCTGGACCTGGGATGCGGGATCGGTGCGGATCTGGTCGAGTTCGCCCGCGCCGGGTTCACGGTGA
The DNA here is from genome assembly GCA_964385195.1 of uncultured Nocardioidaceae bacterium. GTDB lineage: Bacteria > Actinomycetota > Actinomycetes > Propionibacteriales > Nocardioidaceae > CAYLOC01. The sequence continues at coordinate 11,786 of CAYLOC010000089.1, read as the reverse complement.
GCGGGGTCGAACGGGACCCGCTCACGGCCGAGGTGGCCGCAGCGAACCTGTCGACGCTCGACCTCCCCGGGACGGTGCAGGTGGGTGACGCGACCACGTGGCCGCTTCCCGACGCCGGACTGGTATTCCTCGACCCCGCCCGGCGGGGGCGCACCGGCCGGGTGTTCCGGCCCGCGGACTACTCGCCATCCTGGGACGTCGTCACGCAGGTCCTCCGACGCCCACCGGCGACGGTGAAAGTGGCGCCAGGAATCGACCACGCCCGGATCCCGGCTGGCGTCGAGGCCGAATGGGTCAGCCTCGACGGGGCGCTGAAGGAGGCCGCGCTCTGGTCCGGCCCGGAGCACGGCTCGTCGTACCTGCGCGCCGCCACCGTGCTGACCAGCGACAACGGCGTCCACACGCTGACCGACGCGGACCCGGGTCGCACCGACGTGGGCCCGGTCGGCCGCTATGTCTACGAGCCCGACGACGCCGTCACCCGCGCCCACCTGGTCACCCGCCTTGCCGCGGGCGTCGAGGGCTGGCGCATCGACCCGCACATCGCCCTGGTCACTGCCGACGAGCCGCGCCCGTCGCCGTACGCGCGCTGCTTCGAGGTGATGGAGGTGCTGCCGTACCGGGAGAAGCAACTCCGTGCCGCGCTCCGCGCACGCAATGTCGGGACGTTGACGATCAAGCCGCGCGGCGTCGACATCGTGCCGGAGCGGCTGCGCACCCGGCTCGGCCTGCGTGGAAGCGAGGAGGCCACCATCGTCGTGACCCGGACCCCCGCGGGCTCGGTCTCGCTCCTGGTGCGTCCGCTGCCCGCCAAGCAGTGAGAAACCGGGCGCAACCGGCCGTGGGTGGCTACCGTTACTGTTCATGACCCGCACCGACCTGAGCGGGGTCCGGCTGGCTGAGCTGCTCGGCACGGTCTCGCTCGCGGTGGATCTGGGCCTGGGCCAGCCCGCCGGCCACGTCGCGCGTGCCTGCCTGGCCGCCGACCGGCTCGCGCAACGGGCCGGCGTCGATACGGAAACCCGGTCCAGCCTGTTCTACGTGACCTTGCTGGGGTGGGTGGGCTGCATCGCCGACTCGCGTGAGGCAGCGGCGTCGTTCGGGGACGACATCGACTACCGGGCGGGTGTGTACGACATCGACATGAAACCGCTGCCGTTCCTCGGGTACCTGCTCCGCAGGTCGGGAGAGACCGGCACACTCCCCCAACGGGTACGGCGTCAGGCCACCCTGGTCGCCACCGGTGCACGCACCGTCCAGGACTCCATCCGCAGCCACTGTCACGTGACCGCGAACATCGCGGGCCGGCTCGGTTTGGGTCCGGAGGTGTGCGACCCGCTGGGCCAGGTGTTCGCGCGCTGGGACGGCAAGGGACTGCCGGCCGGGCTGGGTGGCCGGGACATCGCCGTACAGATCCGACTGTGGCATGTCGCGGACGTCGCAGAGGTGCACTTCTGCCGTGGCGGGGTCGACGCCGCAGTGGAGGTGGTCCGGTCCCGGCGCGGGAGCCAGTTCGACCCGGAGGTGGCCGACCTGTTCTGCGCGCACGCAAACGAAATCCTCGACGCGCTGCCGGTCGACACCGCCTGGGACGACGTGGTCGCCGCGGACCCGATGCTGCGGCCACGGCTGACCGAGGCCGACTTCGACAACGCCTTGGAGGTCATCGCGGACTGGTGTGACCTGAAGTCACCGTGGTTCGGAGGACACTCCTGCGGCGTGGCCACGCTCGCCGCCGCCGCGGCGCAGCGCGTCGGGCTGGCCCCGGCAGACGTGGTGGAGGTACGCCGGGCAGCGCTGTTGCACGACCTCGGCCGCGTCGGCGTCCCGAACACCATCTGGGACAAGACCGAGCCGCTGACGAGGGCCGAAGCGGAGCGAGTGCGGCTGCACTCCTACTACACCGAGCGGGTCCTGGCCCAGCCCGACGTCCTTGCCGGGCTCGGCGCGATCGCGGGCCGGGCGCACGAGCGACTGGACGGCTCCGGGTACCACCGCGGGCTCACCGCCCCCTCGATCCCGATGTCTGCCCGGATCATCGCCGCCGCCGACACCTACCACACCAAGCGGGAGGCTCGGCCGCACCGACCGGCACTGGGGCCGGAGGAGGCCGCCGCCGCAGTACAGGCGGAGGCCGACGCCGGAAGGCTGGATCCTGGCGCCGTGGACGCCGTGCTGACGGCGGCAGGGACACGTGCGCCTCGACGTACGACGGGCCCGGCCGGACTCACCCCCCGCGAGACGCAGGTGCTCGTGCTGCTCGCCCGTGGCGCCTCGACCCGCCAGGTGGCACGCACGCTGGGGATCTCCCCCAAGACAGCGGGAAACCACATCGAGCGGATCTATGCCAAGGCCGGGGTTTCCACCCGTGCCGCGGCGACCCTGTTCGCCATGCAGCACGGGTTGCTCAGCAGCCTGGAGCCGCTGCACTGATGAGGGGAAGTCCCCATGACACCGGGGCTGGTGCGAGTCAGGGTGGAGACACCCGATGACGTGGCCACGACGGCCGCGCCGACCAAGGAGGAACCATGCCCAAGTACGTCATCCGCCGGGAAGTTCCCGGCGCCCACCAGATGACCGACGCGGAGCTTCATGGCATCGCGGCGAAGTCAAACGCCGTGCTGCGGAAGCTCGGAACCCAGGTGCAATGGGTACAGTCCTACGTCGCCACCGACCGGCTGTACTGCATCTACAACTCCGACAACGAGGACCTGATCCGCGAGCACGCCCGCCTCGGCGGCTTCCCCTGTGACGACATCCGGCCCGTGACTGCGGTGATCGACCCGGTCACCGGAGAGGACTGAGCCGCCTCCGACGCCCACCTTTCCCGGCTCCCGCGGCGCCCGCATCGCGAAGATCGCGCAGATCGCGCGGGCCACCAGGCAATGCGCCAGCGCCACCCTGAACGAGCCACCGGCTCCCCGGTAGGGTCCTCCTATGCGGCCGTGTTCCCTCTACCACTACCGCGCCGTCCGTGCCTGCCCCGCCGGTCTGCGTTGATGGACGCGCAGTACCCAGGCACCTGCCCCGTCTGTGGCGGCCGGATCGAGCCCGGTGACCCGATCAGCCGCTTACCGGGGCGGCCCGGCTGGGGGCACGCCGGGTGCGTGACCGGTGACGGAAGCGCCGGCGGCGACGCCGCCTCGCGTGCGCCTGCTGTAGTGCCGGTTCCGCCCGGGACGACCGAGGTGTACACCGACGGGGCCTGCTCGGGGAACCCGGGTCCCGGCGGCTGGGCCTGGGCCGTGCCCGACGGTCCGGAGGACTCCGGCGGCGAGCCGTCGACGACGAACCAGCGGATGGAGATCCGTGCCGCGTTGGAGGCGGTGCGGGCCCTGCCGGGCACGCTGGTGGTGGTCAGCGACTCGACGTACGTCGTCAACTGCTTCCGCGACGGCTGGTGGCAGGGATGGCAGCGGCGCGGGTGGAAGACGTCGGCCAAGAAGCCGGTGGCCAACCGCGACCTGTGGGAGCCCCTGGTGCAGGAGGTGACCACCCGCGGCACCGTGACGTTCCGGTGGGTCAAGGGCCACTCCGCGGACCCGATGAACGACCACGTCGACGCCCTAGCGGTCGCTGCGTCCCGGGCAGTGCGCTCGTAGACGCAACAGCCCTGGCAGACCCATATTGGCGCAGCAGGCGGAGCAGGTCGACGTACCCGAACGCCGGCCAGTACACATCACAGAAGAACAGGTCGGCCTTGACCGACTGCCACAGCAAGAAGTCCGACATCCGCTGCTCACCGCTGGTGCGCACCACCAGGTCCGGATACGGGATCCCGGGTGCGTAGAGGTGTCGGGCGATGTCCTCCTCGCTGAAGTTCTCGGCGATCTCCGCAAGGCTTCGCCCGATGTCACGGCCCTCCCACAACGCTGCTCGCACGGCGTCGGTCACCTCCTGCCGACCGCCGTACCCGATGGCGATGGTGAGGTCACCTGCAGTGACGTCCGCCGTGGCCTCCTCCGCCTCCTTCAACGCGCGGGCGGTGGAGCCGGGTAGCAGGTCGCGCTGGCCGACAACGCGGATGCGCCACCGGGACCCGGCAGCGACGCGTTCGGGGAAGACCGTCTCCGCGAGGTGCATCAGGTAGGCGACCTCATCGGCGTCCCGCTTGCGGATGTTGTCGGCCGAGGCGACCCAGACGGTGATGTGGTGGATCCGAAGGTCCGCACACCACGAGAGGACGGCCTTGAGGTGCTCGGCTCCGCGACGGTGACCAGCACGTACGTCGGTGTACCCGTTGTGCCGTGCCCAGCGGCGGTTGCCGTCCATGATGAAGGCGACATGGCCCGGCATCGGGAGCCGGCCGACCCGCCGCCGCAGCAACCGGCCGTACCCTGCATAGGCAATCCGCCGGAGCGGTCCGGGGTCAGTCATGGGCGGTGGCCACCGCGTTGAAGCGCAGGTGGTCAGTACCGTCTTGCGCCCCGTGCTGGTAGGTCACATCGGCACCGACGACCCGCACCCTTCCCGCCTGTGAGGGGCCCATCGTGACCACCAACATTTCCGGTGAGGCGCTGCCGAGATCGAGGGTGTGACCGGCGGCCGGTGTCACCGCGGTGCAGTAGCGGTCGATCGGCTGGTTGACGGCGCCGATCATGCCGGTGGGGACCGCGGTGCAGATCGCGAACCCGACCGACGCCCCGGCGGTGTTGACTGCCACCCGGGGCGTGATGGACTCGATCCGCACCAGATCATGCGCAGGGCCCCGCGCCGAGGATGTCACCGCCACCACGCTCGCCCCCTTCCACGCTGACTGTACCGCCGC
>CAYLOC010000089.1:0-6918 GCA_964385195.1 uncultured Nocardioidaceae bacterium | reverse complement strand
GACTGTACCGCCGCCGACAGGATGGCTGCACGGATCGCGACGCGCGCTTCAGGCGATCACGGTCGTCACCGGCATCGAGGAGTCCGCCGGGAGGTCGTACGCCGAGGGGGCGCGTCCCCGCCGTACGACCTCCGCGCCGAGCGCGGCCACCATCGCGCCGTTGTCGGTGCACAGCCCGGGTCGCGGAACCCGCACCGTGATGCCGTGCCGGGCCGCCCGTTCCTCGGCCAGCACCCGCAGCCGGGAGTTGGCCGCGACTCCTCCGCCGATGACCAGGTGGTCGACACCACGGTCGAGGCAGGCATCGACGGACTTGCGGGCCAGCACGTCGCACACCGCCTCCTGGAACGACGCGGCGACGTCGGCGACCGGCACCGGCTCCCCGGCCCGTTCCCGGGTCTCCACCCACCGGGCGACGGCGGTCTTCAACCCGCTGAAGGAGAAGTCGAACCGGTGCCGCTGCAGGTCCCGGCTGCTGGTCAGCCCGCGGGGGAAGTCGATGGTGACGGTGCCCGACCGCGCCTCCCGGTCGATGTAAGGGCCGCCCGGGAACGGCAGGCCGAGCAGCCGTGCCACCTTGTCGAACGCCTCTCCCGCGGCGTCGTCGATCGTCGCGCCCAGCGGATCCACACCCTCGGTCACGTCCGAGACATGGAGCAGCGATGAGTGGCCGCCGCTGACCAGCAACGCGATGCACGACTCGGGTAGCAGTCCGTGCTCAAGCTGGTCGACGGCCACGTGGGCAGAGAGGTGGTTGACGCCGTACAGCGGCGTCCCCAGCGACATGGCCAGCGCCTTCGCCGCCGCCACCCCCACCAGCAGCGCACCGGCCAGCCCCGGCCCCGAGGTGACCGCGACCGCGTCCACGTCGGCCAGGGCGACCCCGGCGTCGCGGCAGGACCGTTCGATGGTCGGCACCATCGCCTCCAGGTGCGCCCGACTGGCGACCTCCGGCACCACCCCGCCGAACCGGGCGTGTTCCTCCACGCTGGAGGCGACTGCGTCGGCAAGGAGCCGCTGCCCGATGACCAGGCCGACGCCGGTCTCGTCGCAGGACGTCTCGATACCCAGGATCAGCGGTTCGTCGGCCACGGATCTCATTGTGTCTCATTGTGCCAGCGGCCGTTCCATCACGACCGCGTCGATGTCGCCGTAGTAACGGGGACGCCGCGTGATCGCGGTGAACCCGTGTCGTTGGTAGAACGCCAGCGCAGCCGCGTTGTCCGCGGCCACCTCCAGCAGACAACGGTGACAACCGGGTACGGCGGAGCCGGATGCCAGTGTCGCGTCCAGCAGGGCGGAGGCGACTCCGCGGCGCCGGTGCTCAGGCTGTACGGCGATGCGCCGGAGGTCGGTGGCATCGCCCGCCGCTGCCCAGGACGCGTAACCCACGGCCGGCATTCCCGTGGCGTCGGCGACCAGCACGCCGCGGGTGGTGCCTTGTGCGGCGATCTCCTCCGCCACGGCCGTCGTTGACCACGCCTGAGCCCCGAACACCGCCGCCTCCAGGCCCGCCACCACCGTCGCATCCGCGGTCGTGGCGGCGCGGACCAGCGTCACAGCACCCGTTTCCTCGGGGACGGTGCGGCGGTGTCCGGCCGGCGCAGGTAGAGCGGCTCGGGCTCCCGGCGTACGGCGTGGCCGGAGGCCACCAACCGGGCCAGGTCGGCCGCCCGTGGGTACTCTGGCGCGACCGCGTGGGGGAACGCCTCGGGATAGAGCACCGCGCCCCGCCCGGCGACCGGCTCGTCGGTGGCCACGTCGCCGGGACGGGCCACGGCCGGGTCGGTGAGCCGACGGTACGGGTCGGCGTACCGGGCGCAGTAGACCTCCTTCCGGCGGGCGTCGCCGGTGGCGAGGAACGGTCCCTCGGCGTCGACCGCGGCGGCGAGTACGTCGAGGGTGCAGACCCCGACGACGGGAATACCCAGCGTCGAGGCCATCACCCGCGCGGTCACGATCCCCACCCGCAGACCCGTGAACGGACCAGGTCCGACGCCGACGGCGATCCCGGTCAGGTCGGTCGGCGTGAGCCCCGCCGTGGCCAGGGCGTCGGCGATCGCCGGGGCGAGCAGCTCGCCGTGTTGCAGGGGGCCGACGGCGTCATGTTCGGCCAGGACGGACGCGCCGTCGTGCACCGCCACCGTGACGGCGGACGTGGCGGTATCCAGCGCCAGCAGCCTCACGATTCGTCCGACCGACACGAGGGGGTTTCCGCAGGGAGCGGTCGGACGGATCGCAGGGGGGCGCCGAACCAGCGCGCTCCCACGGCAGACACCGTGACCAGCCGCGTCTCGGCGCCGTCCGAAGAGCCGAGGCTGCGGTCGAGATGAACGTGCAGCCGGTCCTGCGACAGCGCCTCGGCGATCCCGCTCCCCCACTCCACGACGGTGACCGCGTCGTCGACGAACGCGTCCAGGTCGAGGTCGTCCAGTTCAACGGCGTCACCCAGCCGATAGGCGTCCACGTGCACCAGGGCAGGGCCGTCCGCCAGCGCGGGGTGGACCCGCGAGATCACGAACGTCGGAGAGGTGACGTCTCCGCGCACCTTCAGCCCGGACCCCAGGCCCTGCACCAGGGTGGTCTTCCCGGCACCGAGCTCACCGGTCAGGAGCACCACGTCCCCGCGGCGCACCAGCGTCGCCAGGCGGGCACCGACGTCACGCACATCCTCGGCGGTCCTCGCGACCACGTCCACCGGCAGCACCTTGCCCAACCGCAGGCTGGTGCCTTCTCGCGACACCTCGGCGTACCCGCGTCGCTGCCAGAACAGCACCGTCTCGGGCAGTTCGGCGCGGGCGGTGAGCACGACGTCGGTGCATCCCCGCCGCTGCGCCACCTCCTCGGCGACACCGACGAGCGCCGTGGCCACTCCACGCTGCTGGAACCGGGGTACGACGCCGACCCGGCGCAACCCCAGCCGCGCCGGAGCCGCCTGCTCGAACAACAACGCACCGGCGGGTTCGCCATCGACCCGGCACACCAGCCCGCCGTTGGCCCGCAGCTGGCGGCGGACGGTCCCGGGGGTCTCCTCCAGCGCGGTCCCGGGCGGATGCAGCGCGGGGCGGTGGGCGAACGCGTCATGGATGATGCCGCAGACGACCCCCGCCTCGTCCGGCGACGGCTCGGTCACCGACAGATCACTCACTGTGGAGTGCTTTCCCTGTGGGGTGCTTTCACTGGGGTGCTCTCATCCGGTCCGTGCTTCCTTGATCATCTGCTCCAACGCACCACTGACCTGCTCATGGGCTTCCAGCAGAACCATGTGCCCAGCATCGGGCACCTCCACCAGCTCCGCGGAGGACACCCCGTCGACAATACGGCGGGCATGCTCGGCCGGGGTGATCGGATCGAGCCCACCGCTGACGACGACCACCGGCACCTTCGCCAGTACCGGCAGCGCCTCGGACTTGTCATAGCTGCTGAAGCCGGTGAAGTAGGCAGCGAGTACGTCGATCGGGGTCTGCGCCAGCATGGCGGCGGTGAACTCCACGCACGCACGGGGCGCCTCCGGCCCGAACCCGAACGCCTTGGTCATCGCCAGCACGACGTCGGAGCCGACCCGGCGGCTGAACTCCACTGCGCGCGGGAGACGCGCCAGCCCCGTCACCACGCCCGGTGCCGCTTTGTCCATGAGGCGCCCTACCACCCCGGGCACCCCGAGCGACCCTACCCGCAACGCGCCCGCGCTGGCGGAGACGAGCCCGACGCCGCGCACCCGCGTCCCGAACCAGTCCGGGTGCTGCTCGGCCAGCGCCAGGATCGTCATCACCCCCATCGAGTGCCCGACCAGGATGACCGGGTCGACCCCGACCATCTGCTCCAGCACCGCCGCGAGGTCCCGGCCGAGCTGGTCAATCGTGCTGTGCTCGCGGTCGGACCGGTCGGAGCGGCCGTGCGAGCGCTGGTCGTAGAACACCATGCGGTAGCTGCCCCGGAGGGCCGCGCGCTGGAAGTGCCAGGAGTCGAGGTTCAGCGCGAAACCGTGGACGAATACCAGCGTCGGCGCGTCAGCGCCGGCACGGCCGCCGGCCTCGTCGATTTCGACGTGGAGGTGGAGACCGTCCTCAGTGCGCACCGACCGCGGCTCGGACCGCAGCTCCCCCATGCCGTCCGCGGTGAACGTACGGCGCCGCGCCCCCCGGCGTTCCAGCACCACGCCCACGGCGGTCCCCGCGGCGGCCACCCCTGCGGCGACGCCGGTCGGGATGCCGTACCGGCGCAGGGCACCACCGACCCGATGAGAAGCCTCGCTCATGCCTGCGTTCCGACGTAGCGGCGGGGGACCCGCGGTCCGATGCGGGAGACGATCTCGTACCCGATCGTGTCCGCTGCAGTGGCCCACTCGTTCGCCGTGGGGGCCCCGGTCGCCGGGTCGCCGAAGAGGGTCACCGGGTCCCCTGGGGAGACCGGGGCGTCGCCGATGTCGAGCATGAACTGGTCCATACAGACCCGGCCGGCGATCGGGAAGCGCCGGCCGGCGAGCAGCGCCTCCGCGCGACCGGACGCATGGCGGGGCACCCCGTCGGCGTACCCCAGCGGCACCAGTGCGAGATGGGTGGACTCCTTCGTGAAGTAGGTGTGGCCGTAGGAGACGCCCTGTCCGGCGGGGACGTGTTTCACCAGCGCGATCGTGGCGCGCAGTTCCATCGCCGGTCGCAGCGGAATCGGGCTCGTGCCGTCGGCCAACGGTGAGACCCCGTACAACGCGATGCCGGTGCGGACCATGCTGTTCCACGTCTCGGGGCTGGCCAGGGCTCCCGCCGAGTTGGCCAGGTGCAGGTGCTCCGGCTCCAGGCCCGCGTCACTGAGCTGCTGCACGCCCTTGTCGAACACATCCGCCTGCCGCGCGATGCTGGGGTGGCCGGGCTCGTCAGCGCAGGCCAGGTGGGACCACAGGCCGGTGACCCGGATCCGTCCGGCACGCTGGTGGGCCAGCGCTGCGTCGATGAACGGCGGCCAGTCCTCGGGCTGGGCGCCGCCCCGGCCGAGCCCGGTGTCGATCTTCAGCTGTACGCCGATGGGTCGGCCAGCGGTCGCGCCGGCGGCTGCGATCTCGTCCAGCTGGCCCACGGAGTACGCGGCGACCTCGACTCCGGCAGCCGCCGCGTCGGCGTACCGCTCCCCGGGGACGGCGAGCCAGGACAGCAGGGGGCCGCGGTCACCGGCGGCACGGAGCCGGAGCGCCTCGTCGAGCAGGGCCACCCCGATCCAGGCGGCGCCGCCGGCGCGTGCGGCGCGGGCAGCCGGTTCGAGTCCGTGGCCGTACCCGTCGGCCTTGACCACCGCCATCATGTCCCGGCCATCGACGTGGTCACGGAGCGCGGCGACGTTGGCGCTGATCGCGTCGAGGTCGATGACCGCCTCTGCCCGTACCGCCGCATCCACGCCCGTCATTGTGCCAGCCCGGATCCGGCTATCCGGGCGTTGAACCGGCCTTGTCACGGGGCCGTGCCTTATGGCCCGAGCAGCGCCTGGCAACTCGCCGGGAGGGCGGCTGCAATGTCCGCGGCGCTGATCGGTCCGCGTCGGCTGGCGATCCGGCCCGCGGCGCCGTGGAGGAACGCACCCGCTGACGCCGCGTCGTACGGCGACAGGCCGGACGCGAGCAGGACCCCGATCACGCCGGAGAGGACGTCGCCAGAGCCTGCCGTGCCGAGCCAGGGGGTGCCGGTGGTGTTGACGCGCACCCGCGCGTCGGGGGCGGCGACGACCGTGCGGTTGCCCTTGAGCAGCACCACCGTGTTCCACCGCCGGGCTGCCTCCCGTGCCGAGTCCAGCATCCGGGCCTCGACGTCGGACCGCGCGACATCGAGCATGGCCGCGAGCTCTCCGGCATGGGGCGTGAGCACACAGAGCGGGTCGAGCCGGTCGGGCGGGTCGAGCCGGTCGGGCGGGTCGAGCCGGTCGGGCAGGTGGCGGAGGCCGTCGGCGTCGACGACTGTGGGGAGGCCGTCGGCGAGCACGGTGTGCACCACGTCCGCGGAGTCCGCGCCCAGCCCGGAGCCGACCACCCACGCCTGGACCCGGCCCGGCCCGACCACGACCTCGGGGTAGCGGGCCCGCACCAGGTCAGCGCTGGCCCCGTCGTACCGGACCATCCCGGCCAGCCCGGAGGCGACCGCACCGCCGACAACCAGCACGCCGGCGCCGGTGTAACCGGGGGATCCGGCGCGGATGCCGACGACACCACGGGTGTACTTGTGGTCACGTGCTCCCGGAACCGGGAGCATTGCTGCGACATCGGCAGGCTGCAGCGACTCGACGGCGGGGTCGGGGAGGTAGGGGTCGAGGCCGATGTCGATCAGCTCGACCACTCCCGCGGCGGTTGCTCCCGGGTCGACGAGCAACCCGACCTTGTGGGTGCCGAACGTCACGGTGACGTCGGCCCGTACGTGCGGGGCAGGGGTCTCCCCGGTGTCGACGTCGATACCGCTGGGGCAGTCGACGGACACCACGGGGGCATCGAGGCCGGCAACGATCGTGGCGGCCGGTTCCCGCAGCCCGGGTTTGCCGCCGATGCCGACGATGCCGTCGATCACGAGGTCGGGGGCATCGGCGTCGTCGGCGGTCGCCAGCACCCGCCCCCCTGCCTCGCGCAGCGCGACCAACCCCGCCTCGTGGACCCGCGAGGACAGCGGCAGCGCCTCCACCCGCGCGCCGCGCCGGGCCAGCCGCGCACCGGCGTACAGCGCGTCGCCGCCGTTGTCGCCGGATCCGGCCAGGATGAGCACGCGAGCGCCGTAGACGCCGCCGAGGTAGTCCGTGCAGACGGTCGCCAACCCGGTGGCCGCCCGCTGCATGAGTGTGCCTGGAGGCAGCCGCGCCATCAGCGCCTGCTCGGCCTCCCGGACCTGGTCGACGGTGTGAGCCTTCCGCATACCCCTACCCTCCCACGCCGAGTGGGCCCGTTCTCTC
>CAYLOC010000088.1:2136-12343 GCA_964385195.1 uncultured Nocardioidaceae bacterium | reverse complement strand
CCGGGTTCGGGCACGACGGCCCGGAGGGCGGCCGCGCCGGCTACGACCAGATCGCCCAGGGCGAAGGCGGCCTGATGAGCATCACCGGCGCCTCCCCTGACCAGCCCACCAAGGTGGGAGTGCCGATCGCAGACCTGCTCGCGGGGATGTATGGGGCCTACGGGGTCCTCGGCGCGCTGCACGAGCGGGAGCGGACCGGTCGCGGACGCGTGGTCCGGACCAGCCTGCTCTCGGCGATCGTCGGCACGCATGCCTACCAGGCCACCAAGTGGACCGTCGGCGGAATCGTGCCGCAGCCAATCGGCAACGCTCACCCCTCGATCTGCCCGTACGGCATGTTCCGCACCGCGGACGCCCCCGTCCAGATCGCCTGCGGCAGCGAAGGACTGTGGAAGGCATTCGCACGGCTGGTCGATCTCGACGCGGACGACCCGCGCTTCGCCACCAACGCCGCCCGGGTCAACCGCCGGGAGGAGCTGACCAGCCTGATCGAGGACGCGATGTCCCGCGAGGGTGCTGAACACTGGCTGGCGCTGCTCGCCGACGCCGGCGTCCCCGCGGGCAAGGTACGCACCATCGACGACGTCTACGCATGGGAACAGACCCGCTCGCAGGGACTGGTGGTCTCCGTCGACCACCCCACCGTCGGGCGCGTGGAGCTTCCGGGGCCCCCGGTGCGTTTCGACGACCTGCCGTACGCCGGCGGGCGGCCCGAACACGCCCCGCCCCCGCTGCTCGGCGAGCACAACGAGAGCGTGCGCGCGTGGCTGGACGAGTGCGACCGGAGTTCCACCGACTGAGCTCCACGGCCGCCGTACATGCGGGAGGGGCGGTCTGACCACCCCCGTGGACCAGACCGCCCCTCGTCGCTCCCCTTGCAACGTTCCCCCGTCGCACTGTCTATTTGACTCCACTCCACTCGGTTTGAACAGGCAGAACAACCGGCAGTTTTGGCGTCCGCACCGGCAGATCGGCCCGTCCCGGGCGTGAGCGCGACCGGCTCGGATACCCTCCGATGACCTACTCTTAGGCCCATGGGCTCCGCCACCACCCAGGTTCCGTGGGGGGCGACGTGGCTCCGCGACCTGCGGGTGGCCGCCGGGCTCACCCAGGAACGGCTCGCCGAGCGTGCCGGACTCGCCGTGCGCAGCATCCGGGACCTGGAGCGGGGTGCAGTACGTCGACCACGGCAGGAGACGCTGCGACTGATCGGGCAGGCGCTGGACCTGGAGCCTGCCGCGGCCGAGCAGCTGGACCAGGCGTTCCGGGGTAGCCGTGCCGAGCGTGCCCGACCGCTCGCCGCCACCGACTCCGCCGGAAGAGCGCAGTTCAGCCGTAGCCCCGCCGAGTTGCCTCGCGACGTGTCGTTGTTCGTCGGTCGTGACCAGCAACTCCACACCCTGCGCGCCTGCCTGGCCGCGGACCGCGCCGGCACCGACGCACCTTCGGTGTTGGTGGTGTCCGGTCCGGGCGGGTTCGGCAAGACCACGTTGGCGGTCCACGCCGCCCACCAGTGCCGCGAGACCTATCCCGACGGCCAGGTGTTCATCTCCCTCGGAGGCCTGCGGTCGGACAGCCTCGCCCCCGGCCAGGCACAGTTTGAGATCTTGTGGGCCCTCGGCGTACCGGACCGGGAGATCCCGCGCTCTCCCCAGGCGCGGACCCGGTTCCTCCGGACGCTGACCGCCGACAGCCGCCTGCTGCTGGTGCTCGACGACGCCGCGGACGCGGCGCAGGTGACGGATCTGCTCCCTTCCGGGCCGGCGAACGCCGTGGTGGTGACGTCGCGCTCGCCGCTGGCCGACCTCGACGCCACCACCTACGTCAGCGTCGGCGCCTTCGCCCGCAGTGACTCGGTGACCCTGCTCTCGCGGTCGGTCGGTGACGGACGAGCCCCTGAACAGGACGGCGCGTGGTCCCGTCTCGCTGCGCTGTGCGGCGACTCCCCGTTGGCGCTGCGGATCAGCGCGGCCCGGTTGCTGTCGCGCGACGACTGGACGGTCACCGACCTTGCCGCCCGGCTGGAGCAGGAACAGACCCGGCTGTCGTTCCTGGACTACGGGGTTCTGGGGATGCGGGCCTGCCTCAACGTGAGCGTGCAGGCGTTGCGGTCGCCCGACTCCACGCCCAGCGACCGGGACCAGCTGGCGCTGTCCCTGTTCTGCCGGCTCTCGCGGCTGCCCGGGCGCGACTTCGCCGTGGAGACCGTCGCAGCCATCGCCGACCGCGATCCGGCGGAGGTAGAGGCCGCGATCGACCGGCTGCTCGACGTACAGCTGCTCCAGTCACGGGCCACCGACCGGGTCAGCTATCACGATCTGACCCTGTTGTATGCGCGGGAGATGCCGAACCCTCCCGATACCGAGCCCGACTACGTGCGGCTGGGTACCTACTACGCGACCAACGTCATCGAGATCGCCCGGGTCTTCGGCAACACCCCTGAGAACACCGCACTCGTCGAGCAGTTGCGGGAGCGGCCGCACTCCAAGCGCGACGTGTTCGACTGGTTCCGTGACGAGGTCGCGGGCGTGAGCGAATACGTCACCTCCCGGGCAGCTGCCTCGCGCGAGGAGTACGAGCTGTGCCGGCTCATCGTCCAGAGCATCTGGGTGCTGCTGGAGCACACCAAGCTCGGCAATATCCGGGACAACGCGGTCGCGGCCATGAGTGAGGCAGCGAAGGTGTACGACGACCCGTTCACCCGGATCTGGTGCGAGCGCCAGTTGAGCTTTGCCCATGCCAACGCCGGTGATCTGGAGACCGCTCAGGCGCACCTCGCGCGGGCGGAGGAGATCCTCCCCGAGGTCGCCGACGACCCGATCCTCCACGCCCGCGCCGCCGGGGGGCTGCTGTCCCTGCGCGGCATCATGTCCGGCATGGCGGGCGACCTGGACGCCGCCATCAGCGATCTGCGGGCGGCACTGAGACTGCTGAGCCGCCACCACCTCCAGCATCGCAACCACTGTCTGGAGAACCTGTCCTACGCTCTGCTGCAGGCGGGACAGCCACTGGAGGCGATGCGGTACCACCTGCGGTTGCTGGAGTCCGCACGCGCCAGCGACAACGTCAACGGCCAGATCCTCGCCACGCAGGGGATCGCCGAAGAGCTGGGCCAGATGGGCAAGCCACAGCAGGCGATCCGGTACGCCGAACGCGCGCTGAAGCTGGCCGAGGCCGCCCGGGTCCCGCATCGCATCTTCGACGCCCTGGAGCTGGTGGCCCAGCAAGGCTATCTGGCGGGCTGCCCGGAGAAGGCAGCCGCGGCGCACGACCGGGCGTCGGCAGTCGTCAATACCCAAAGCCCCGCCGCGCAGTGGAGCACCGCACGCCAGCAGAAGATGGTGGCGGCCGCACGGGAGCAGTACTACGCACGGCAACCAGAACCGCGTCCCGCCGTACCGGCACAGCGCAGCCCCTGACGTGAACTGCCCGCGGCGGCTCGGCGGCACCCACTCCTGAACCGACGCGACTCTGCCATGCTGAGCGGATGAGCCTGAGGTCGCCGTACGAGCTCCGACCCGGACCGCCGGGGGTGGAGGACTACCTGCGCCTCCGCCGCGAGTCCGGCCTGACCCCACGGACCCTCGAGCAGGCAACGCTGGCCCTCCCCGGCAGTTGGCGCGCCTGCCATGTCACACACGGGGCCGACGGCAACGTCGTCGGCATGGGGCGCGTGATCGGCGACGGCGGCTGGCACTTCCATATCGTCGACATGGCAGTCCTCCCGGCCCATCAGCGGCAGGGGATCGGGGATGCCGTCCTCACGTGGCTTCTTGCACAGATCCGGGAGGCGGCCCCACCGCAGGCATTCGTCTCCCTCATGGCCGATCCTCCTGGTCGACGGCTGTACGCCAACCACGGCTTCACCGAGGAACGGGAACGCTCCATCGGTATGGCGAGGTGGCTGTAGCGACGTCACCCACCGGCTGCGTCGTCGGTTGCGTCGAGATCGTCCTCCGCCGGCAATCCGTCTTGTGGCGGAAGCCGTTCGCTGCTGAGCACTCACCCATGCTTCCCCTCTTACCACCTGCACGCCATCGAATTGCGGGGCTGGGGTGCCGCCGGTCAGAACAGCAGGGTGTTCCCCGGGTCCTCCACGATCGAGGCGACATCCGCGAGGAACCGCGAGCCTTGCTCACCGTCAACCACCCGGTGGTCGAACGACAGTGCCAGCGTCGTCACCCACCGTGGCACGATCTCGTCATCGACCACCCACGGCTGTTGGCGGATAGCGCCCATGGCCAGGATGCCGGTCTCGCCGGGGTTGAGGATCGGCGTACCGGAGTCGACACCGAACACACCGACGTTGGTGATGGTGAACGTGCCGCCTGCCATCTCAGCCGGCTGCGTCTTCCCCTCCCGCGCGGTCGCGGTCAAGGCACCGATCGCCTGTGCCATCTCAACCGCCGACATCGCGTCGGCGTCTTTGATGTTGGGGACGACAAGGCCACGAGGAGTGGCGGCAGCGATCCCGAGGTTGACGTAGTGCTTGAGCACGATCTCCTGCGCCGCGTCATCCCAGGTGGCGTTGACCTCCGGCGTACGACGGATCGCGACACAGCAGGCACGCGCGACCACGAGCAGCGGTGAGACCTTCACGTCGCGGAAGTCCCGGTGTCCGCGCAGGCGCTGGACCATCTCCATCGTGCGGGTGGCGTCGATGGTCACCCACTCGGTGACGTGCGGGGCGGTGAACGCCGAGGACACCATGGCGGCCGCGGTGTTCTTGCGGACACCCTTGATCGGAAGGCGCGTCTCCCGCTCCCCGGGCGCCGCAGCCGCCGCCGGCGACGCTGCCGTGCTGTCCGTGCCCGCAGCATGGGCCTGGACGTCATCGCGGCTGATGGTCCCGCGCGGCCCGGTCGGGGTGACCCTCGCCAGGTCGACCCCGAGATCCTTGGCCAGCTTGCGCACCGGCGGCTTGGCCAGCACTTTGGCTCCGGTGGCGGATCCAGCCCCAGTGCTAGTGCCGTTGGCGGGGGCAACCGGCGCCGGTGCCGGTGCCGGCGGGGGTGGTGGGGTGGCGGCAACAGGTGCCGGTGGGGCAGCAGGCGGTGGGGTGGAGGCGGCGGGTGCCTGTTTGCGTGGCCTGCGGGTCGCGGCGGCCTTCCGCGGACCGTAGCCGACCAGGGTCGCCACGGCCTCCTCATCACCGTCAGCGGACTCCGCCGCGGCGCCATCGGCACCACTCGTCGTACCCGTCGCCGCGTCGGCACCCGATGCCTCGCCCGGGGCGCCCACCGACAGGATGGGGGTACCGACCTCGACCGTGTCGCCCTCGCTCACCAGGAGCTCGGCCACCTGGCCGGCGTACGGCGAGGGCAGTTCGACCAGCGACTTGGCCGTCTCGATCTCGCAGACGATGTCGTTGACCTTGATCGTGTCCCCCGGTTTGACCTTCCAGGAGACGATCTCGGCCTCGGTCAGTCCCTCGCCGACGTCGGGAAGCTTGAACTGGTCCATGGACGGCCCTCCCTCAGTACGCCAGCGAGCGGTCGACAGCGTCCAGCACCCGGTCCAGGTCCGGCAGGTACTCGTGCTCGATCCGGCTCGGCGGGTATGGCGTCTCGAATCCCCCGACGCGCAGCACCGGCGCCTCCAGGGAGTAGAAGCACTCCTCGGTGACCCGAGCGGCCACCTCCGCGCCCATCCCGAGGTTGACCACGGCCTCGTGCGCGACCACGACCCGGCCGGTCTTCCGGACCGAGTCGAAGACCGGGTCCATGTCCAGTGGCGACAGCGTGCGCAGGTCGATCACCTCCAGCGACCGTCCCTCCGTCGCGGCAGCATCCGCGGCCGCGAGGCACGTCTTGACCATCGGTCCGTAGGACACCAGCGTCGCGTCGGTCCCGTCCCGCACCACCCGGGAGGCGAGGAACGGATACGGCTCGGCGGAGGTGTCCAGGTCGGCCTTGTCGGCGTGATACTGCCGCTTCGGCTCGAGGAACACCACGGGGTCGTCGGCGGCGATCGCCTGCTGGATCATCCAGTACCCGTCCACCGGGTTGGAGCAGGCCACGACCTTCAGCCCTGCGGTATGCGCGAACTGGGCCTCGGGGCTCTCGCTGTGATGCTCCACCGCCCCGATACCGCCGCCGAACGGGATCCGGACGACCACAGGCATCGGCACCCGGCCGGCGCTGCGGAAGCAGATCTTGGCCACCTGCGACACGATCTGGTCATAAGCGGGGTAGACGAACCCGTCGAACTGGATCTCACACACCGGCCGGTAGCCACGCATCGCCAGCCCGACCGCCGTACCGAGGATCCCGGACTCTGCCAGCGGGGTGTCGATCACCCGGTCCTCACCGAAGTCCTTCTGCAGGCCGTCGGTGATCCGGAAGACCCCGCCGTTGGTCCCGATGTCCTCCCCCATCAACAACACCTTGGGGTCGTCCTCCATCGCCTTCCGCAGTCCGGCGTTGAGGCCCTTGGCCAACGTGACCTTGCTCATCGGTTCGCCCCCTCCATCGGCTGTTCGAACGAGGCCAGGTACTGGGTCAGCTGCTCCTTCTGCGCGGCCAGCTCCGGGGTCTGGTCGATGTAGACCTTGTCGAAGATCCCCCGGATGTCCGGGTCCGGCAACGCCTTGCAGCCGGCCCGCAACCGCTCACCGAGCCGCTCGGCCTCCTCCTCCAGCTCCTCGAAGAACTCCTTGTCCACGATCTTGTTGTTGGTCAGGTAAGCACGCACCCGGGCGATGGGGTCCTTACGCTCCCATGCCTCCAGCTCCTCCGACATCCGGTACCGGGTCGGGTCGTCGGTGGTGGTGTGCGCCCCCATCCGGTAGGTGTAGGCCTCCACCAGCGTCGGCCCGCTGCCCTCCCGCGCGCGCTGCAACGCCGCCTTGGTGACGGCGTACGTCGCTAACACGTCATTACCGTCGACGCGCAGGCCGGGGAAGCCGAACCCGAGAGCACGCTTGTACAGCGGGATCTTGCTCTGCCGCTCGATCGGCACCGAGATCGCCCACTGGTTGTTCTGGCAGAAGAACACCACCGGGGAGTTGAACACCGAGGACCACACGAAGGACTCGTTGACGTCGCCCTGGCTGCTGGCACCATCACCGAAGTACGCCACCACCGCAGCGTCCCGGTCAGGGTCACCGGTGCCGACCACGCCGTCGCGCTGCAGCCCCATCGCATACCCGGTCGCGTGCAGCGTCTGCGCCCCGATCACGATCGTGTAGAGCGCGAAGTTGGTCTCCCGTGGGTCCCACGCACCGTGGTCGATGCCGCGGAACAGCCCGAGCAGGTCCATCGGGTCGATCCCCCGGCACCAGGCCACCCCGTGCTCGCGGTAGGTGGGGAACACGAAGTCCTGGGTGCGCAGCGCGCGGCCGGAACCGACCTGGGCAGCCTCCTGGCCGAGCAACTGCGCCCAGATGCCGAGCTCGCCGTGCCGCTGCAGCGCGGTGGCCTCGGTGTCGATGCGCCGCGTCAGGAACATGTCCCGGTAGAAACCCTTGATCGCCTCGTCATCGAGGTCGAAGGCGAAATCAGGATGCTCGACCCGCTCCCCCTCCGGGGTCAGCAGCTGGACGAGTTCCCCTTGGTCGTGGGTGGGGCCATAGACTTCGTCGACGAGTCCGGGGCCGCCTCTTGAGTCACTCACACTTACTCCCTGTGGTCGTGATGCACGGGATCGCCGGCATCCGTTCAGGCCGGATCCGCGCCGTACGTCACATGGTGGCGGACGCAGGCGGGTCTCGCTCGCGTGGCACCGCTGGGCAGCTGGTCCACTACTGCCGACCCTACCCACTCCCTTGACTGGTGGCGAATCAGCCACCCCCGCGACCGAACACCCGCGACCCACCGAATCACCCCGGTTCGGACGCGAAAACGGTGGGTCGCGGGTGTTCGGTTGGGGGAGCGGCGGGGATGGGGCAGAATAGGACGTTACCCCCGCGCGCGTGCGGGGTTCGTTTCGTCCCGACTTGTCCGAAGGGGTCCGACCACTCTTGACCCAGCCCAGCATCAACACGGCGGCCGTCACCACCAACCCCGGGGACGCCACCGCCGTGCACACCACCGACACGATCGACGCGGACACCGTGCAGGCGGAGATCAGACACGAGCAGACCGTCGTCGACCACATCTACACCCGACTCCGGTCCGCTGCCGACGCCGCGCGGGAACTGGCCGCGGACGGGCACGCGCGCGCCCGGCTCGGCAACGAAGGCGGTCTGGTGGAGCGGGACGCGATCGTCTACCAGGCCGGGCGGCGGCTCGCCACCTTGGACGCGGCGCACAACGGTCTGGTGTTCGGCCGGTTGGACATGCGCGACAGCGAGACCCGCTACATCGGGCGGCTGGGTCTGCGTGACCAGGACCGGGAAGTGCTGCTGATCGACTGGCGCGCGCCGGCGGCGAGCGTGTTCTACCAGGCCACTCCCGCTGCCCCCTCCGACGTGGTACGCCGGCGGGTGCTGCAGTCCCGCGGCGAACGGGTGACCGGTATCGAGGACGACCTCCTCGACCCCGAGAACGCCCCGGAGGACATGCCGGTCGTCGGCGAGGGTGCGCTGTTCGCGGCCCTCACCCGCAGCCGTGACCGCCAGATGCACTCGGTGGTGGCCACCATCCAGGCCGAGCAGGATGACGTGATCCGTGCTCCGCACCGTGGTGTCACCACGATCTCCGGCGGGCCGGGCACCGGGAAGACCGTCGTCGCACTGCACCGGGCGGCGTACCTGCTCTACACCGACCGCCGTCGCTACGAGCAGGGCGGGGTGCTCGTGGTCGGCCCCAGCCCGGTGTTCATGGCCTACATCGAGCGGGTGCTCCCGTCGTTGGGTGAGACCAGCGTGACGCTGCGCGCTGTCGGCGAGATGGTCGAGGGCATCCGGGCGGTCCGGCACGACCCGCCGGCGGTCGCGCAGGTGAAGGGCTCGGCCCGGATGCGGCGCGTGCTCGCCCGGACGGTGCGGGGGCCGGTGCCCGACGGTCCGACCAGTTTCCGCACGTTCTACCGCGACGAGGTGCTGGTGCTGACCCCCGGTCAGCTGCGCAGCCTGCGGCGGGACCTGCTGTCCTCCGGTCAGCACCGCAACCGGGTGGCTGCCCGGGTCCCAGAAGCGGTGATCGAGCAACTGTGGCAGCAGGTTCGTGGTGAGCGGGCGATGGAGCGCGGGTTCGACGACTTCGCGAAGGCGATGGAGGACGACGCCGCGTTCACCGCGTTCGTGGCCGGCTGGTGGCCGGTCGTGGATGCCGTCGACGTACTCGGCTGGCTCGCCGACCGGGACCGCCTCGCCGCCGACGCCGGTGACGTGCTCTCCGCTGCCGAGGTCGACGACCTGGCCGAGTCGCTCGCAGCCGACACGTTCTCAGTGCAGGACGTGCCGTTGCTCGATGAGCTGCGGAACCTGCTGGGTGAGGCTCCCGAAGCGCTCGCCGACCCCGACCCGCTGGCCGAGCTGTACGACGACTCGGTCCCGGAGGTCTCCACGATCGATGACCGCGGCCCGATCGGGGGAGGCGACGGGACCGGCGGTGCAGGCAAGCGCAGCCAGCACATCGCCACGTCGTTGGAGGACGACGCCTTCGCCCATGTGCTGGTCGACGAGGCCCAGGACCTGTCGCCGATGCAGTGGCGCATGCTGGGCAGGCGCGGGCGGCAGGCGAGCTGGACCATCGTGGGCGATGCGGCGCAGAGCTCCTGGCCGCTGCTGGACGAGGCCGAGTCCGCCCGCGAGGAGACGCTGCGCGGAAAGACCGAGCACTCCTTCCGACTCGGCACCAACTACCGCAACGCCAAGGAGGTCTTCGACCTGGCCTCCGACTACGCGGGTCAGCACATCGACGCCCCCGACCTGCCGGTCGCCGTACGCGCGACCGGGGTGGAACCCGAGGTCACCGAGACGACCACGCCGGCACTGCCGGAGACGACGCGCGCGGCCGTGGCCCAGATGGCCGGTGAGCTGGACGGCACCGTCGGAGTGGTCGTCCCGTCCGGGCGGCGGCGCGAGGTCGAACGCTGGCTCGATCCGGACCGCGACCCGCACCGGGTCCCCGTGCTGGAGGCGCTGGAGACCAAGGGGCTGGAGTTCGACGGGGTCGTGGTGGTCGAGCCGGACCTCATGGTCGAGGAGTCACCGGCCGAGACCGGTTCGCGCACGTTGTACGTCGTCCTCACCCGCGCCACCCAGGCCCTGCACGCCGTCGGGACGTCCCACCGCTGGCGCCCCTGACTCCCCCTCCACCCC
>CAYLOC010000088.1:0-2036 GCA_964385195.1 uncultured Nocardioidaceae bacterium | reverse complement strand
CCACCCCGCTCCTCCTCCCCCGAGTGTGTTGAGTGGGCACTTTCTCTCCGTTGAGTAGGTAGGTTCTCTCGCACGAGTGGGCACCAATTCTCACCGCGCCCTGCGCCCGCGAGAGGATGTGACCATTCGGCTGAGAGGACGTGCCCGTTGAACCGAGAGGAAGTGCCTACTCGACTGGGGGAGGTGCTGGCGTGTCCGGCGTACGCGCTGATCCGGCAGCAGCGCTCCGACTCCGTCCTGCTCATCGGAGGGTACGCCGAGGACCACGACTTGCTCCGCGACGTCCCGTTGCAGACCGGTCCCGCCCCCTCCGCGGGAGCCGTCGACCGGCTGCTGTGCGTGCCGTATGCCCAGGTGCGCGAACGCGGTTTCGAGGCGCACCAGGACGACACCCCGCTGCGCAGCATCGTCGCCGAAAAGACCACGAGCGTCCCGGTCGGCGACCTGCTGCGCATCCTGCCCGACGAGCCGCTTGCGGCATCCGAACCGGGCGGGTTCGACATCGACGACCGCACCTACGCCGACATCGTGTCCCGCGTGATCACCAACGAGATCGGCCGGGGCGAGGGCGCCAACCTCGTCGTCGCACGCAGCTACCGGACGCAGATCAAGGACTGGTCCCCCCGCAAGGCGTTGACCGTCTTCGGTCACCTGCTGCGGCAGGAACACGGCGCCTACTGGACATTCTGCGTGTT
Source organism: uncultured Nocardioidaceae bacterium (assembly GCA_964385195.1). GTDB lineage: Bacteria > Actinomycetota > Actinomycetes > Propionibacteriales > Nocardioidaceae > CAYLOC01. Next base: position 1,341 of record CAYLOC010000088.1, on the reverse strand, counting down.
CACCGGGGACCGGTTCCTGATCGGCGCCAGCCCGGAGCGACACGTCTCGGTCCGCGGCAGTGATGTGCGGATGAATCCGATCAGCGGCACGTTCCGGGTGGGCGGGTACGCCGACGCGGCAACACGCAAGGACGCGCTGCTGTCCTTCCTCGCTGACGAGAAGGAGATCTTCGAGCTGTTCATGGTGGTCGACGAGGAGCTGAAGATGATGTGCCGGATCTGCGCCGAGGGCGGGCAGATCATCGGCCCGTTCCTCAAACCCATGACCCACCTGATGCACACCGAGTATCTGCTGGCCGGACGGAGTGCGGCGGACCCGCGGGACATCCTGCGCGACTCGATGTTCGCCGCCACGGTGACCGGCAGCCCGTTGCAGAACGCCTGTCGGCTCCTCTCCCGCTACGAGTCGCAGGGACGTGGTTACTACGGCTCGATGCTGGCGCTACTCGGGCGCGACGTCGACGGCGCGCCCACGATGGACGCTCCGATCGTGTTGCGTGCGGCCGACGTCGCCCCGGACGGCCGGGTGCGGATCATGTCCGGCGCCACACTGGTACGGGACTCCGACCCGGCGTACGAGGTCGCGGAGACGCGGGCGAAGGCCGCCGGCATCCTCACCGCGTTCGGTCTGGAGCCTCCGGCGGAGGCGCCCGCGGTCGAGGTGTCCCGGCTCGCCGACGACGAGGACGTGCAGATAGCGCTGGCGCGGCGGAACCAGCGGTTGAGCGCGTTCTGGCTCGCCGACCAGTCGGCGGAGCATCCGCACCCGGCGTTGAACGGCAAGCAGGTGGTGGTGCTCGACGGGGAGGACGGGTTTACCGCGATGCTGGCGCACCTGCTGCACGGGCTCGGGATGCGTCCCGAGGTCCTGCCGTACGCCGACTACCGGGACGGCGCGTTCGACCACGCCGACGTGGTCGTCATCGGTCCTGGCCCGGGAGACCCCCGCGACCTGGCGCACCCCAAGATCGCCACCGTACGCCGAGCGGTCGACGACCTGCTGCACGCCGGCCGGCCGTTCCTGGCGGTGTGCCTGGGACACCAGGTCCTGTGCGGCGCTTTGGGGTTGGACCTGGTCTACAAGGACATCACGTTCCAGGGCACGCAGGCGCGTATCGCACTGGATGGCCGCTGGGAGAGCGTCGGGTTCTACAACACGTTCGTCGCACGCGTCGACGAAACGCGGCGGCTGCCCGACGGGATCGAGGTCGAGCGGGACGGGGTATCCGGCGATGTCCACGCGGTGCACGGCCCGCACTTCCACGGCATCCAGTTCCATGCGGAGTCGATCCTGACCCAGCACGGCGTCGACCTCGTGGCCGACCCGATCACCCGCCTCCT
>CAYLOC010000087.1:0-12400 GCA_964385195.1 uncultured Nocardioidaceae bacterium | reverse complement strand
GCGAGGCAAACGAACCGTGGCCGCGGCAGATCTGCCTTGTAAACGGCGCGTTTGCCCCGTCTACAAGGCAAGCGCAGCGGGGGGAACAGGGTGATCGGAACCGAAAGGGGCTGGCACTCGGCTTGACCGAGTGCTAATCACGGTCTAGATTCGGAGTTGGCACTCTCGACCCGAGGGTGCCAACGCGAACGGTTCACGGCACCCGCGACGACGTGTACTGATCGCACCCGATCCAACTCAAGATACCTCTCTTATCACACTGAAAGGTGAGGTCAGCCAAGTGTCAGTCAACATCAAGCCGCTCGAAGACCGCATCGTCGTCCAGGCGTTGGAAGCCGAGCAGACCACGGCCTCGGGCCTGGTTATCCCCGACACCGCCAAGGAAAAGCCGCAGCAGGGCGAGGTGCTTGCTGTCGGCCCCGGGCGGGTCGACGACAACGGTAACCGTGTCCCGCTCGACGTAGCCGTCGGCGACACGGTGATCTACAGCAAGTACGGCGGTACCGAGATCAGCCACGGTGGCGAGGACTACCTCATCCTCTCCGCGCGCGACGTGCTGGCTACCGTCAGCAAGTAACACCACACAACACGGGACGCCCCGGTTGTCCGAGCCGGGCGCCGGGGCGTCGCCGTACCCACCACTAACGACCATCACAAGAGGACAACCCTCGAGAGGCAAGGGGCACAATGCCAAAGATTCTGGAATTTGACGAGGAGGCCCGTCGCGCGCTCGAGCGCGGTGTGGACAAGCTCGCCAACACCGTCAAGGTGACGCTCGGCCCGAAGGGTCGCTACGTCGTCCTGGACAAGAAGTGGGGAGCCCCCACCATCACCAACGACGGTGTGACCGTGGCCCGCGAGGTCGAGCTGGAGGCCCCGTTTGAGAACCTCGGCGCCCAGCTGGCCAAGGAGGTCGCCACCAAGACCAACGACATCGCCGGTGACGGCACCACCACCGCGACGGTGATCGCGCAGGCGATGGTCCACGAGGGCCTCCGTGCAGTCGCCGCGGGCGCCAGCCCGATGGAGCTCAAGCGCGGCATCGACACCGCCGTGGACGCTGTCAACGACGAGCTGTTGAAAGTGGCCCGCGAGGTCGACTCCACCGAGGACATGGCGCACGTGGCGACCATCTCCGCTCGTGACGGCCACATCGGCAAGCTCATTGCCCAGGCCTTCGACAAGGTCGGCAAGGACGGCGTCATCACGGTCGAGGAGTCCCAGACACTCGGCACCGAGCTGGACTTCACCGAGGGGATGCAGTTCGACAAGGGCTACATCTCGCCGTACTTCGTCACCGACACCGACCGGATGGAAGGTGTGCTCGAGGACGCCTACATCCTGATCAACCAGGGCAAGATCTCCTCGATGAACGACCTGCTGCCGTTGCTGGAAAAGGTGATGCAGGCGGGCAAGCCGCTGTTCATCATCGCCGAGGACGTCGACGGCGAGGCACTGTCCACGCTGGTGGTCAACAAGATCCGTGGCACGTTCACCTCCGTCGCCGTCAAGGCGCCGGCGTTCGGTGACCGTCGTAAGGCCATGCTGCAGGACATCGCCACCCTCACCGGCGGTCAGGTCGTCACCCCCGACGTCGGGTTGAAGCTCGACCAGGTGGGCCTGGAGGTGCTCGGTCAGGCGCGGCGCATCGTGGTTACCAAGGACGACACCACGATCGTCGACGGCGCCGGCGACAACGCCGAGGTGCAGGGCCGGGTCAACCAGATCAAGTCCGAGATCGAGACCACCGACTCCGACTGGGACCGCGAGAAGCTCCAGGAGCGCCTGGCCAAGCTCGCCGGCGGTGTCTGCGTGATCTCCGTCGGCGCGGCCACCGAGGTCGAGCTGAAGGAGAAGAAGCACCGGATCGAGGACGCCGTCTCCGCCACCCGCGCGGCCATCGAGGAGGGCATCGTCGCCGGCGGCGGCACCGCCCTCGTCCACGCGGCCGCGGTGCTCGGGGACGGGCTGGGCCTGTCCGGCGACCAGAAGGTCGGCGCGGAGATCGTGCGCCGCGCGGTCGACGAGCCGCTGCGTTGGATCGCCGAGAACGGCGGTGTGCAGGGATACGTCGTCGTGGCCAAGGTCCGCGAGGCCGGTGTCGGCAACGGCTACAACGCCGAGACCGGTGAGTACGGCGACCTGGTGCCGCAGGGCGTGCTCGACCCGGTCAAGGTGACGCGGTCGGCGCTGTCCAACGCCGCGTCCATCGCAGGCATGCTGCTGACCACCGAGACCCTCGTGGTCGACAAGCCGGAGGAAGAGGAGGAGCCCGCAGGGGCCGGTCACGGCCACAGCCACGGCATGTGACCCACCATGACGATTCGTCCGACCCGGGCAGGAGTACAACCCCTTGCCTGGGTCGGACGAATGCGGGGGGATCCTCGGCCCGTAGCATGGACACCATGGCGCCGACACCCCCCGACGTACCCGAGGCTGTGCCTGCGAAGTTCGCGTCGCTCGGCCTCACCTTCGATGACGTACTGCTGCTCCCGGGCGAAAGCGACCTGACCCCGGACGACGTCGATACCACCACCCGGTTGACGCGCGACCTGACGGTCCGTACGCCGTTGCTGTCCTCGGCGATGGACACCGTCACCGAGTCGCGCATGGCGGTGGCGATGGCGCGGCAGGGTGGTATCGGGGTGGTGCACCGCAACCTCTCCATCGACGACCAGGCGGCCCACGTCGACCAGGTCAAGCGGTCGGAGTCCGGCATGATCACCCACCCGGTGACGGTCGGCCCGGAGGCGACGCTGTCCGAACTCGACGCGCTCTGCGGTCAGTACCGGGTCTCCGGGCTACCGGTCGTCGACGGCGACCACACACTGGTCGGCATCATCACCAACCGTGACCTCCGTTTCGTGCCGGGTGGAGAGTGGGAGACCACCCGCGTTCGCCAGGTGATGACGCCCATGCCGTTGGTTACCGCCCCCACCGGGATCCGGCCCGAAGACGCGGCGGCGCTCCTGGCCAAGCACAAGGTCGAGAAGCTTCCGCTGGTCGACGAGGGTGACCACCTCACCGGCCTGATCACCGTCAAGGACTTCGTCAAGTCCGAGCAGTTCCCCCAGGCATCGAAGGACGCCGACGGGCGTCTCCTCGTGGGCGCGGCGATCGGCTACTTCGGCGATGCCTGGAAACGCGCCACCACCCTGATCGATGCCGGCGTCGACGTACTGGTGCCCGACACCGCACACGGCCATGTCCGGGTCATGCTGGAGATGGTCCAACGGCTCAAGTCCGACCCGGCCACGCGGCACGTGCAGGTGATCGGTGGCAACGTCGCCACGCGCGAGGGCGCACAGGCGTTCGTCGACGCCGGTGCGGACGCGGTCAAGGTCGGGGTCGGGCCGGGCTCGATCTGTACGACGCGGGTGGTCGCCGGGGTCGGCGTCCCGCAGGTCACCGCGATCGATGCCGCCGCCGAGGCCTGCCGACCGGCCGGTGTGCCCGTGATCGCCGACGGCGGCCTGCAGTACTCCGGAGACATCGCCAAGGCCATCGCCGCCGGTGCCGACAGCGTCATGCTGGGGTCGCTGCTGGCGGGGTGTGAGGAGAGTCCGGGGGACCTGGTGTTCATCAACGGCAAGCAGTTCAAGTCCTACCGGGGGATGGGCTCCCTGGCAGCGATGGCGTCGCGCGGCAAGCACTCGTCGTACTCCAAGGACCGTTATTTTCAGGCCGAGGTCAGCCGCGACGACGAGCTGGTCCCCGAGGGCGTGGAGGGCCAGGTCCCGTACCGCGGCCCGCTGTCCGCGGTGGCTCATCAGCTCCTCGGCGGTCTGCACCAGGCGATGTTCTACGTCGGCGCCCCGACCATCGCCGAGATGCAGGAGCGGGCCCGGTTCGTACGGATCACCTCCGCCGGGTTGAAGGAGAGCCACCCGCACGACATCCAGCTCACCGTCGAGGCGCCGAACTACTCCCCGCACTGACCCACGCAACGTCCTGCGGGGCGGGCGTTCCGGCGCGCAGGGTGCAGGACGTAATGTCGGGGCATGGATATCGATATCGGCAAGGCCAAGACGGGCCGACGCGCGTACTCGTTCGACGACATCGCGATCGTGCCCAGCCGGCGTACCCGCGACCCCGAGGAGGTCTCAGTCGCGTGGCAGATCGACGCCTACCGGTTCGAGAACCCGATCATGGCTGCGCCGATGGACTCGGTGATGTCCCCGGAGACCGCACTCGCATTCGGGAAGGCGGGTGGCCTCGGCGTGCTCGACCTGGAGGGCCTGTGGACCCGCTATGAGGACCCCGAGCCGGTGTACGCCGAGATCGCGGCCCTGGACGAGGCTGAGGCCGTGGCGCGCATGCAGCAGTTGTACGCCGAGCCGATCAAGCCCGAGCTGATGGTGCAGCGGGTCAAGCAGATGCGCGACGGCGACATCACCGTGGCGGGTGCGCTGACGCCGCAGCTGACCAAGGAGTACGCCGAGACCGTGATCGAGGCGGGCGTGGACATGTTCGTCATCCGCGGTACCACGGTGTCGGCCGAGCATGTGTCGAGCCAGGCCGAGCCGTTGAACCTCAAACAGTTCATCTACGACCTCGACGTGCCGGTGATCGTCGGCGGCTGTGCGACGTACCAGGCGGCGCTGCACCTGATGCGGACCGGCGCAGCGGGTGTCCTTGTCGGCTTCGGCGGCGGCGCCACTCACACCACCAGGAAGGTGCTCGGGGTGGCGGTGCCGATGGCCACCGCCGTCGCCGACGTAGCGGCGGCCAGGCGTGACTACCTCGACGAGTCCGGCGGGCGCTACGTACACGTGATCGCCGACGGCTCGATCGGACGCAGCGGCGACGTGTCCAAGGCGATCGCGTGTGGCGCGGACGCGGTTATGGTCGGGTCGCCGCTGGCGCGGGCAAGGGAGGCGCCGGGGCGCGGCTACCACTGGGGCGCGGAGGCCCGGCACCCGTGGCTGCCGCGGGGAGAGCGGGCCTACATGGGAACGGTGGCGCCGCTGCAGCAGGTCCTGCACGGCCCGTCGTTGGTGCCGGACGGGACGATGAACTTCGTCGGGGCGTTACGCCGGTCGATGGCCACCACCGGCTACACGGACTTGAAGGAGTTCCAGCGCGTCGAGGTCGTCGTCGCGACCTGACCCTGGTTTCAGCCCACCCAGGGATCAGCACCACTCGGGGTGGCCCTGCCCGGTCGGGGAACTTTTGACCTGCTCCGGCGTGCAGATCTTCCCCAACCCGAGAAGCGGGCCTCTATGGTGGAGGCGATGGAGGAGACGTGGAAGATCCCGGTGACCGAACCACTCCGCGTGGCCGCGGTGCAGGCGGCTTCCGTTGCGGGAGACGTGGTGGCCAACGTCGCCAGTGCCGCCGCGTGGACGGGCAAGGCCGCCGCCGCGGGCGCGCGGCTCACGGTCTTCCCTGAACTGTTCCTCCCCGGCTACGACCCGGCCACCCTCCGCGCCGAACCGGATCACGTGGATGTGACACCGGACGACCCGCGCCTCGGCCCGTTGGCGGACGCCGCTGCGACGCACGGTACGGCGATCGTGGTAGGCGCGTCGGTGCGTGACGACGCCGCCCGTCGGCTCGCCGTACTCAGCGTCGCGCCGACGGGCGTCATCACCACGGCGTACGCCAAGCAACACCTGTGGGACGAGGAACGCGGCATCTTCACCGCCGGTACCGACGGCGCCTCGCTGGACCTGCACGGCTGGAACATCGGCCTGGGCATCTGCTACGACGGCTGCTTCCCCGAGCATGCCCGCGCAGCGACCGACGCCGGCGCACTCGCCTACCTGTGCCCGTCGGCGTACGTCGTTGGCAGCGAGCACCGTCGTGACCTGTACTACGCGGCCCGCGCCATCGACAACGCGATCTACGTGGTGATGGCCGGGTTGGCCGGGCGATGCGGCGAGACCGAGCTCAGCGGCGGTACGGCGATCTACGACCCGCAGGGCCGCCCGGTCGTGCGGGTGGACTCCGGAGAGGGACTGGCCGTCGCCGACCTGGATCCCGAGGAGATCGCCGTAGCCCGCCGGATCAACCCCTACGACCGGGACCGCCCCGCCAGCCTCGGTGGTCGCCGTACCATCACCCTCCCCTCCACCGAACACCGCTGACCCACCGTTTCCTGTCCATTGTCGCGAAAAACGGTGGGTCAGCGGTGTCCGGTCGGGGGTGACGGGGGCCGGGTCAGCCGGCTTCCACGTCCTGGTCGGCAACGACGCCGCGGCCGCTGCGCCGCATCCGGGCCTCCAGCTGCCGCGCCACCCGGGACAGCGAGTAGTTGATGATCACGAACACCGCCAGCAGCACCAACCCGACCGCGATCGGGTTGTTGTAGACCAGCGAGGTGAAGATCTGGTGTCCGGCACGGGTGAACTCCCGGACTCCGATCACGTAGCCGAGCGCGGTGTCCTTCAACGCGATCACGCACTGGCTGATGATGGCCGGCAGCATCATCGACACTGCCTGCGGGGCAAGGATCATCCGCTGCACCTGGCCCTTGCGCAGACCGATTGCGTACGCCGCCTCGCTCTGCCCACGGGGTACGGCGTTCACCCCGGCCCGGAACACCTCCGCGAGTACCGAGCCGTTGTAGAGCATCAACGCCAACACCAAGGACCAGAATGCGCCGAGCACATCGGAGAAGGTGAAGTTCAAGAACAAGATCAGCAACAGCACCGGTACCGCGCGGAAGAACTCGATGACCGCTATCGAGGGCCACCGGAAGAACGCGTGATCCGACATCTTCCCGGTGGCGAACACGGCGCCGAAGGCGATGGCGAGACAGATCGCGACGGCGGCCGCCGCCAGCGTCGTCAGCAGCCCTTCCAGAAGCGCCTGCACGATTCCGCTGTCGGCGAGGAACTCCCACTTGTCCGGCGTGATCTGACCCGCGTCCCACAGCGACCAGGCGAGCCAGCCGAGGAACGCCAACACCACCAGACCCGCGGCGTACCCGTAGGCGCGGTGCCGGGCCCGAGCGCGCGGGCCCGGAATGTCGTAGAGAACCGATCCGCTCATCGCGCCGCCGATACCCGCTTCTCCAGCAGGGCCGCGATGCCCGAGAGCACCCACACCAGCACGATGTAGCCGACGGCGATGCCGAAGAACAGCACATAGGCGTTGGATACGGTGGCCTCGATCATCCGGCTGAGCTGGTACGTCGCCTCCGTCACGCCGAAGGCCGCCGCCACCGAGGTGTTCTTCAACAGCGCGATGTAGGTGCTCACCAACGGCGGGATGGTGGCCCGGAACGCTTGCGGCAGCACCACCAGGCCGAGGCTCTGCCCGAACGACATCCCGATCGCCCGGGCCGCCTCGGCCTGCCCGTGGTCGACGGTGTTGACTCCCGAGCGCACCGCCTCGCACACGAACGCCGACGTATACACCGACAGCGTGATGATCGCCAGTGTCTCGAACACGTTGAGACCCAGCCAGCTCAGGTTCGGCTGGACCCCGATCGCCGGCAAGCCCTCCACCGCCAGCAGGAACAACACCAGCAGCGGCGTGTTCCGGAAGATGTTGACGTAGCCGGTCCCGAACGCCCGGAACGGTCCCACCGGAGATACCCGCATCGACGCCAGCACCGTCCCGACGAGCGTGGACACGATGGCAGACGCCACGAAGAGGACGATCGTCAGCGTGAAGCCGTCACGCAGATACGGCCACATGTCCGCGATCGTGCCCATCACTCACCTCTGTTCCACTCGGTCGGCTGTTCCACTCGGTCGGCGGTGATTCGTCCGACCGGCCTCGGTGGGAACCACCTCGGCCGAGTCGGACGAATCACGCGGAAGGACTAGCCGCAGGAATCGAGCTTCGGCGGCTCGGGGGTCTCCACCCCGGACTCGCCGAGGGTGGACTCGAACGCTTCCTTCCAGTAACCGTCGTCGTAGGACTGCTGGATGGTGTCGGTGAGGAACTGACACATCTGGGTCTTGCTCTTGTTGTAGCCGATGCCGTAGCGCTCCTCGCTGAACGCGTCACCGACCACTTCGAGGTTGTCCGGGTCCTGGGCGGCATAGCCCAACAGGATCGCCCCGTCGGTCGTCACCGCGTCCACCGTGCCGTTCTTCAGCTGCCGTACGCAGGCGGAGTAGGTGTCGAACGGAACCGGCTTGGCTCCGTAGTCCTCGACCACGTTGGCCAGTGAGGTGGACCCGGTCACCGAACAGGCCTTGACGTTCTTCAGGTCCTTGGGTCCGCCGATCTTGTCCTTGTCCTCCTCGCGGACCAGCAGCTGCTGGCCGGTGACGTAGTACGGCCCGGCGAAACCGACCAGCTTGGCCCGCTCCGGGGTGATGGAGTAGGAGGCGATCACGATGTCCACGGTGCCGTTCTGCAAGAACGGTTCGCGGTTGTCGGAGACCGTCTCCTTCCAGTTGATGTTGTCCTCCGGGATGCCGAGCTGGGCAGCGACGTACTTGCCCATCTCGATGTCAAAGCCGGAAGGTACGTCGTCGCCCGGCTTGAGGAAGCCGATGCCCGGCTGGTCGAACTTGACCCCGATCGTGATCTTGTTGGCCTTGGCCAGCGCGGCCATCTTGGTGCCCTGGTCGAACTCCGGGTTTTCGACCACGTCGGCGGATCCGCCGTCGTCGCTGCCGCCGCCGCAGGCAGCGACGGTGAAGGCAAGAGCGGCGGCGCCGAGTACCGCTTTGGTACGGGTGAAGCGCATAACAGTCCCCTTCTGGATTGAGCGTGCGGTGAGTAGGTGGTTGCTGGGCTCAGTGGCTCAGGATCTTGCCGAGGAAGTCCTTGGCGCGATCCGTGCGTGGGTTGGCAAAGAACTCCGTGGGTCCGGCCTCCTCCATGATCTGTCCGTCTGCCATGAACAACACCCGGTCCGCCGCGGTCTGGGCGAACCCCATCTCGTGGGTGATGACGACCATGGTCATCCCACGTTCTGCGAGGCTGACCATGGTGTCCAGCACTTCTTTGATCATCTCGGGGTCGAGCGCGGACGTCGGCTCGTCGAACAGCATCACTTTCGGCTGCATGGCGAGGGCGCGGGCGATTGCGACCCGCTGCTGCTGCCCGCCGGACAGCTGCGCGGGGTACTTGTGTGCCTGGTCCTCGACTCCGACTCGCTGCAGGAGCTCGCGCGCGTGCGTGCCGGCCGCGTCCTTGGCCTCACCCCGGACCTTGATCGGACCGAGGCTGACGTTTTCCAGTACGGTCTTGTGCGCGAAAAGGTTGAACGCCTGGAACACCATTCCGACGTCGGCCCGGAGGTTCGCCAGAGCGCGTCCCTCCTCCGGCAGCTTCGCACCGTCGATCTCGATGGTGCCTTCGTCGATCGTCTCCAGGCGGTTGATCGTGCGGCACAGCGTGGACTTCCCGGATCCGGACGGCCCGATGACCACGACGACTTCGCCGGCGGCCACCTCAAGGTTGATGTCGCGCAGCACGTGCAGATCACCGAACCATTTCTGCACGCCCCGCATCGACACCATGGGCCCACCGGACTCAGACATAGCGGAGAGCCTAACCACATACCAGGCTGTTGATGCAAGCCTTCTCCGCGTGCCGAGACCAAGTCGTGAACCTCGTGTTCCGACACTTCTCCTGGCCGACCACATGCCCATTGGTGCGCCGGACCCGATAGGTTCCAGGAGTGACCACCGATGCATTCCGCGACGAGGCGCGCACGCTTGACGAGACCGACGTCCTGGCCGGGTTCCGGGAGCGGTTCGTCATCGACGACGACTCCGTGGTGTACCTGGACGGAAACTCGCTCGGCCGACCCACCCGGGCCGGTGTGGAGCGGGTCCAGCAGGTGCTCACGCACGAGTGGGGCCAGGACCTCATCCGTTCCTGGGAACGGCGCTGGCTCACTCTGCCGACCCGCGTCGGCGACCTGATCGGAACGACGCTGTTGGGTGCCTCCCCGGGGGAGACCGTCGTCGGCGACACCACCACCGTCGCGCTGTACAAGGCGATCTCGGCCGCGCTGGACGCCCGGCCGGACCGCACGGCCATCGTGATCGAGCGGGACAACTTCCCCACCGACCGGTACGTCGTGGAGTCCCTCGCGCACCGACACGACCGGGAGATCCGCTGGATCGATGAGGCCGGGCCGGGCGGCGTCACCGCAGCGGCACTGGACGCCGTACTCGACGACTCGGTCGCCGTCGTCGTGCTCTCCCACGTCGACTACCGCTCCGCCGCCTGGCTGGACATGAGCGAGCTGACCGCGCTCGCCCACCGGTACGGCGCGCTCACCGTGTGGGACCTGTGCCACTCCGTGGGCGCCGTCCCGATCGACCTGCCCGCAGCAGGCGCGGACCTCGCCGTCGGATGCACCTACAAGTACCTCAACGGGGGCCCGGGCTCCCCGGCGTTCAGCTACGTGCGCGCGGACCTGCAACCGGTGTTGTCGCAGCCGATCTGGGGCTGGTGGAGCCGGGTGGACATGTTCGACATGCCGCAGGGCTACCAGCCCCAACCCGACATCCGCGCCTGGTTGACCGGTACTCCCGGGGTGTTGTCCCTGGTCCCGATCGAGCCAGGTGTCGCGTTGATCGCCGAGGCGGGGATGCCGCGGATCCGGGACAAGTCGGTGCGCCTCACCGAGTTCCTGCTGCGCCTGTACGACGAGTGGCTGGCCCCGCTGGGCTGTGGGCTCGCGTCTCCCCGGGATCCGCAGCGCCGCGGGTCGCACATCACCGTCACCCATCCCGACGCCGCCGACCTGACCCAGGGCCTGATCGCGCACGGGGTGATCCCGGACTTCCGGCGCCCGGACGGCATCCGGCTCGGCCTCTCCCCGCTGACGACCACGTTCTCCGACGTCTACCGAGGGCTGGACGTGCTGCGGCGGATGCTCACGTAGTCTCAAGGTATGCAAGGGGCCATCACCGCGACCGGCACGCGAGCAGCGGTCATCGACCCGGTGCTGGTACGCCGGCTGGCTGGCCGTCTGGTGGCGACCTCCCGTGACCGGTACACCACCTACGCGCCGTTCAACGGTCAGCCGATCGCCGAACTCTCCCGGTCCACGGTGGACGATGTCGCGGTCGCTGCAGAGCGGGCCCGCCTCGCACAGACCCGGTGGGCGGGCGTCCCGCTGGCACTCCGCGCGCGCATCCTGCTGCGCTTCCACGACCTGGTCCTGGACCGGCAGGAGCAGATCCTCGACGTGATCCAGTGGGAGTCGGGCAAGGCCCGCATGCACGCCTTCGAAGAGGTCGCGCACGTCGCGATGACCGCCCGATACTATGCGCGCACCGCACAACGCGCGGTCGGGTCCGCGCGCGGGCTCGGCCTGTTCCCGGCGCTCACACGGGTCGATGTGCACCGCCCACCCAAGGGCCTGGTGGGAATCATCTCGCCGTGGAACTACCCCTTCACCCTCGGCATGGCCGACGGCATTGCCGCCCTGCTGGCGGGGAACGCCGTCGTACACAAGCCGGACACCCAGAGCATGGTGACGGCGATGCTGGGGGTCGACCTGCTCGTCGAGGCGGGGATGCCGGCCGACTGCTGGCAACTGGTCACCGGCCCGGGTGAGGTCATCGGCCCGGCGGTCATCGACCAGGCCGACTACGTGTGCTTCACCGGCTCCACCCGCACTGGGCGCAGCGTCGCCGAACGGGCCGCGCGCCGGCTCGTCGGCGCCTCCTTGGAACTCGGGGGCAAGAACCCCATGCTCGTGCTGCGCGACGCGGACCTCGACCGGGCCGCCGAGGGGGCGATCCGCGGTTGCTTCTCCTCTGCCGGTCAGTTGTGCGTCTCCATGGAGCGGCTGTACGTCGCCGACCAGGTCTATGACCGCTTCCTGGAGCGGTTCCTGGGCCGGATCGAGCGGCTCCGGCTCGCGCCGGTTCTGGACTACACCGCCGACATGGGTTCGCTGGTCTCCCCCGCCCAGTTGGAACGTGTTCACGGGCACGTGGAGGACGCGCGCAGCGGCGGTGCGAGCGTGCTGGCCGGCGGTCGTGCGTGTCCCGACATCGGGCCGCTGTTCTACGAGCCGACCGTGCTGACCGGCGTCACGCCGGGGATGGCGTGCTTTGCCGAGGAGACCTTCGGGCCGGTCGTGGCGGTCTACCGGTTCACCGACGAGGCGGACGCCGTGGCCCGCGCCAACGAGGGGGAGTACGGCCTCAACGCCAGCGTCTACACCCGCGACGGGGTACGGGGTCGCCGTATCGCCCGGCACCTGCGGTGCGGCACGGTGAACGTCAACGAGGCCTATGCCGCCTCGTTCGGTTCCCTGGACGCGCCGATGGGCGGGATGCGGGGTTCCGGGCTGGGACGTCGGCAGGGCGTCGAGGGCATCCGGCGGTTCACCGAGACCCAGAGCGTGGCCACCCAGCGGGTCCTGCCGCTGCGTCCGGTGCTCGGCATGTCCGGGCGGGGGTACGCCTCGACGATGACCAGGGCCCTGCGGGTCCTCCAGCGCCTCGGCCGTCCCTAGACC
>CAYLOC010000086.1:0-12579 GCA_964385195.1 uncultured Nocardioidaceae bacterium | reverse complement strand
CAAGGCCACCGGTACGATCTTGCACCTCGAGCACGAGGACGAAGAGGACTAACCCACCGCATGTGAAACCAAGTACCTCATGGGTGAGGCATCCCCATCGTCCCGGACCACCGCCGTTCCGGGCGCCCGGCATGTGCCCGAGAACGGGGATCGGGTTCTGCAGCCGATCCATCGGCGACTGCCAAAGTCAACTCTGAGCAGACCTGGACGGACCGGCGGACCGCGCCTCGGGATTTCATGAAGGAGTCGGCAACGCCGGCCCGCAGAGCACGGAAGTGCCTGTCGAGCAACGGGAAATCCGTGAGACACCCGACCCAGATGTCGCACCGACCACGCTGCGTGGCCTAGGTTCGTGGTGTGTGGGTTGCGGTGGTGAAGGAGACGCTGCCTGGGGAGGCACGCGTCGCGGCAACGCCGGAGTCGGTGGGCAAGATTTGTGCGCTCGGCTACGACGTCGCGGTCGAGACCGGTGCCGGGCTTGCCGCCGGTTTCGCTGACGAGGAGTACGCCGAGGCGGGCGCGTCGGTCGCGGTCGACGTACTGACCGATGCCGACATCCTGCTCTCGGTGCAGCCGCTGACCTCCCCGCAGGTGCGCAGCCTCCGTGAGGGCGCAGCCACGATCTCGTTCCTGCCGCCGGCGCAGTCGCTCGATGCGGTCGCTGAACGGCGTGACCTCGGGCTCACGTCGTTCGCGATGGAACTGGTCCCGCGTATCTCGCGGTCGCAGTCGATGGATGCGCTGTCCTCCCAGGCACTCGTGGCGGGGTACCGCTGCGCGATCGTGGCAGCGGGCAGGTTTCGGGGATTCCTGCCGCTGAACATGACCGCAGCCGGCACGGTCCGGCCGGCCGAGGTGGTCGTTCTCGGCGCCGGTGTCGCCGGACTGCAGGCCATTGCCACCTGCAAGCGGCTCGGAGCACAGGTCAAGGCCTACGACGTGCGCGCGGCAGCCGCTGAAGAGATCCGGTCCATGGGCGCAACCGCCATCGAGCTGGACCTGGAGACACTCGAGGGCGCTGGCGGGTACGCGCGGGAGATGAGCGAGGACCGCGCGGTCCGCCAGCAGCAGATGCTCACGCCGTACATCGCTGCCGCAGACATTCTCATCACCACCGCCGCCGTCCCCGGACGACAGGCACCGCTGCTGGTCACCGCCGACATGGTGGGCCAGATGGGCGTCGGCTCGGTGGTGGTGGATCTCGCCGCCGAGAGCGGAGGCAACGTGGAGGGCTCGGTCGCCGGGAGCGTCGTACAACTCGGCAACGCCCAGGTGTGGGGCGGTTCCAACGTGCCCAGTCAGATGCCGGAGCCCGCCAGCCGGTTGTACGCACAAAACCTCGTCAACCTGCTGACACTGATGACCGGTGAGGAAGGAGCGTTTGCGCCAGACTTCGACGACGAGATCGTCGCCGGGACGTGTGTGACCCACGCCGGTGAGATCACGCACGCGCCGACCCGGGAGCTGGTGGAGACCGCTGATGAGTGAGGCCAATGTGATTGAGGGTCGTGATGAGTGACCCGGTGATGTGGCTGACGTTCTTCGTGCTCAGCGTGTTCGTCGGCATCGAGGTCATCTCCAAGGTGTCCTCCACCCTGCACACTCCGCTGATGTCTGGCGCGAACGCGATCCACGGCATCATCCTGCTCGGCGCGATCCTTGTGACCGGGTTCAGCGACTCCACCGGAGTGCTCATCGTCGGGCTGATCGCGGTGGCACTCGCCACACTGAACATGGTCGGCGGCTTCGTGGTGACCGACCGCATGCTGGAGATGTTCGGCAAGCCGAGGCGGCAACGTGGGCAGAGTGGGCGAAGTCAGGACCAGCCTGGTCAGGGGAGGCCGGAGTGAACATCCCCACCTGGGCACAGGTCTGCTACCTGATCGCCGCTGTCTGTTTCATTCTTGCCCTGAAAGGCTTGTCCTCGCCCAAGTCGGCACGCCTGGGTAACGCGGTCGGTGCAGCGGGCGCGCTGCTCGCGGTCGTCACCGTGTTCATCGCCCAGGACCTGGACCACCTCGTCCCGATCATCATCGCGATGGTGGTCGGGGCGGTCATCGGAGTCGTGCTGGCCCGGCGGGTGCTGATGACCCAGATGCCGCAGCTCGTGGCGCTGTTCAACGGGGTCGGAGGTGCCGCCGCGGCTTTGGTCGCACTGCTGGACCTGCACGAAGCGATCTTGCCCGACGGAACCGTCGCGGTGTCCAACTTCCACCTGGTCATCGTCGGTTTCACGTTGTTCGTCGGTGCGATCAGCTTCCTCGGGTCGATGGTCACCTTTGCCAAACTGCAGGAGCTGATGACCACCCGCCCGGTGCTGTTCGCCGGTCTTCCGGTGCTGTTCGCCGTCTCGCTGGCGGCCAGCATCGCGCTGTGGGTGATCCTCGTCATCGGTACGGCGATGTGGGTCGGTATCGTGCTCGCGGTCCTCGGCCTGGTCGTGGGGTTATTGCTGGTGCTGCCGGTCGGCGGGGCCGACGTACCGATCGTGATCTCGCTGTTGAACGCGTTCACCGGCCTTGCCGTTGCCGCGGACGGCTACGTGCTCGGCAACACGCTGCTGCTCGTCGGCGGCACTCTTGTCGGCGCTGCCGGGACGTTCCTGACCAAGCTGATGGCGAACGCCATGGGGCGGTCGCTGCAGAACATCCTCTTCGGCGCGCTCCGGGGCGGCTCCACGCTGGGGTCGACAGAGGTCTCCGACCGACCGGTGCGCTCGGCGGGCCCGCAGGACGTCGCGATCCTGCTCAACTATGCCTCCCGCGTCATCATCGTGCCCGGCTACGGCCTGGCCGTGGCGCAGGCTCAGCACACGCTGCGGGAGCTGGTCGACCTCCTGGACTCACGCGGGATCACGGTGGACTACGCCATCCACCCCGTCGCGGGCCGGATGCCGGGCCACATGAACGTCCTGCTGGCCGAGGCCAACGTCCCCTACGACCAGCTACGCGAGATGGACAGCATCAACGGGGAGTTCAAGCAGACCGACGTCGTACTCGTCGTCGGTGCCAACGACGTGGTCAACCCCGCTGCGAAGTCCACACCGGGTGCCCCCATCTACGGAATGCCGATCCTCCACGCGTCCGACGCCAAGCAGATCGTGTTCATGAAGCGGTCGATGCGGCCCGGGTTCGCCGGGATCGAGAACGAGTTACTGTTCGACCCCAAGACCACCCTGCTGTTCGGCGACGCCAA
This sequence comes from uncultured Nocardioidaceae bacterium, assembly GCA_964385195.1. Taxonomy (GTDB): domain Bacteria; phylum Actinomycetota; class Actinomycetes; order Propionibacteriales; family Nocardioidaceae; genus CAYLOC01. The sequence continues at coordinate 9,384 of CAYLOC010000086.1, read as the reverse complement.
GGACTCGATGAGCAAGCTGCTGTCCGCCGTCAAAGCCCTCTGACTTGTCAGAAGCCCAGCACGCTATGACGTGCTCCACTTCTGACAAGTCAGTCGACGACGCCGTACAGCCGGTCGCCGGCGTCGCCGAGGCCGGGGACGATGTAGCCCTTGTCGTTCAGCCGCTCATCCATCGCCGCCACCACCAGCGTCACCGGTACGTCGAGCCCCTGCAGGTCCTGCTCCACCCGCCGGCAACCCTCCGGCGCGGCGAGCAGGCAGATCGCGGTGATGTGGTCGGCGCCCCGGTCGACGAGGAACCCGATCGAGTCCGACAGGGTGCCTCCGGTCGCGAGCATCGGGTCCAGCACGTAGCACTGCCGTCCGTGGAGGTCCTCCGGTAGCCGCTCGGCGTACGTCGAGGCTTGCAGCGTGTCCTCGTTGCGGATCATGCCGAGGAAGCCGACCTCGGCCATCGGCAGCAGCCGCACCATGCCTTCCAACATGCCCAGGCCGGCCCGCAGGATCGGCACCACCAGCGGCTTCGGGGTGGCCAGGCGGACGCCGTGGGCGCTCCCCACCGGGGAGGTCACCTCGACCGGCTCGGTGCGCACCTGGCGGGTGGCCTCGTAGGCCAGCAGCGTCACGAGCTCCTCGGTCAGCCGCCGGAACGTCGGAGAGTCGGTGTCCTGGTCCCGGAGCGCGGTCAGCTTGTGCTCCACCAGCGGATGCTCGATCACGTGTATCTGCATGGGAGCAACCTACGCGACCGGATACCGGGTAGGCCACGGGTGCCTGGAATCCGGGTCGACCGTCCCGGTGGGATCTGTCACTATCGAGGGTATGGAGCCCACGAGCGGCCCGGATCCGGAGTCCACCGACGCGATCGACTTCGCTGTTGCTGCCTACCGGGAGGACGGCGAGTGGCAGGTGTCCGCGTTGCCTCCGGGGGTAGCCACCCAGCTGGAGACGTTGGCCGGGGCACTGAGCCAGTTGCCCGCGGACGCCGGCGTGCTCGGGATGGTGAGCGTCGACGAGGACTACTTCGTGCTGGTCCGGGTCAACGGTGACCGGCGGCAACTGCTGCTCTCCGACGTGGGGGCGGCCACCGAGTCACCGTTGGCATGGTCGGTAGTGCAGCGGTTGGACCTTCCCGAGCCGGACGACGATGACGACCAGATCCAGCCCGCGGGAGACTTGAGCATCCTTGCTGACCTGGGCATCCCGGCGATGGACCTGGGCGCAATGTGCGATGACGACGACCTCTACCCCGACGAGGTACTCGCGGATGTGGCCCGACGGCTCGGGTTCGGGCCGCGTTTCGACCAGGCGGTGGAGGAGGCCGGGTCGTGACCGTACGCCCGCGGGCAGGCGACGTGCAGGCGATGCGGGAGGCAATGCGGATCGCGCGGGAGCGAGACGCCAGCCACGATGTGCCCGTCGGAGCACTGGTGCTCGATGCGGATGGCGACGTGCTCGCCACCGGCTGCAATCAGCGGGAGGCGGAAGCGGATCCGACCGCACACGCTGAGGTGGTGGCGCTTCGTTTGGCCGCGCTACGCCGTGGGTCGTGGCGACTGGACGGGTGCACGTTGGTCGTCACGCTGGAACCCTGCACGATGTGCGCCGGGGCGTTGGTCCTCGCACGGGTTTCACGCCTGGTGTTCGGTGCCTATGACGATAAGGCCGGCGCTGTGGGATCACTGTGGGATGTCGTTCGGGACCGGAGGCTCAACCATCGCCCGGAAGTGGTAGGCGGTGTCCTCGCCGCGGAAACGGGGGAGCTGCTGCGAGGGTTCTTCTCCGGTCACCGCTGACCGTCGTACGGGGCTGGCGGATTTCAGGTCTGCAGCCGACCCCGGTAGCCTACGTCGCGGTGGCGTGTCCGAGCGGCCGAAGGAGCACGCCTCGAAAGCGTGTGAGGGGAGACCCTCCGTGGGTTCGAATCCCACCGCCACCGCCGAGCGACCATCGCCCCGTGCCAATGTATGCCCTGGTGCTCAACGTACCGGTTTCTTGGCGGAAAACCCCCGATCAATGTCACGAAATCGCATTTGATAACGTCGTCTTTCAGCAAAAAGGGGACGGCGCTTGATATCGCCGTTGGACGGAGAGCGTGCCCACCCACTGGTTAGGCACGCTGCACAAGCGAAAAGCGAGAGGCGATATCATGACGGGGTTCGCACGCGCCGCAAAAGCACGCCGAAAATCAGGACGATTGGCCCGTTGGTTGGTCCCCTTTCTGGCTGCGTTACTGGGACTGGGGCTAGCGACGGTGCCCACGGGAGCGCAAGCCGCCCCTACTGCCGTCATGAAACTCACCAAGTCGGCGTCTGTGGCGGACGTTGTGCCGGGGCAACAGTTCAATTATGCCGTGCAATTTCAGTGCACCGCGGCCCAAGTCAGTGGATGTTTCAGCGCCATCTTGACTGATGCGCTCCCCGACGGGTTGACCATCACCGGCGAACCCACGATGACCGGCGGCGTAGCGGGAGATATTGATCACGACGACACCTCGGTCACCGTCACCTTCACCGATGACCTGGGTGGCGGCAAGACCGGCATCGCGGCTGGCAGGACCGCGACACTGACGATTCCCGTGCAGTTGGACGCGGACTACCCCTATGCCAAGGATGGCGTAGACCTGGTGAACACGGCGAAGATCTCCGCCGACAACGCCGCTACCAAACAGGCAAAGGCGACGGTCACACCGCAGGTACCACTGACCCTCGGTGCGGAAACCAGCAAGCAGATCGATCCTGCCAGCGCTCTGGCCAGCCCTGGGGCTGCATTGGCGGTCTCATTGACTGGTACCAACACCTCCAACTCCGCCGTGGACAGTCTGACCCTCAGCGATCCCGTGGATCCGGCGGCAACTCCGAACCCATTCACCTACCTCGGATTGGACTCCCTCGGGGAGGTGACCCTGCCCGCCGGCGCCGAAACGGTCCAGGTACGGGCCTACGTCGACGGCGCTTGGGTGGACGGACAGGCCGGGTCTTCGGCGTCCTTGCCGGCGGGCGTTGACCCGGCTGACGTGACTGGTGTGCAGTTCGTGTTTGCCAGCACCGACGGGGAGGGGATCACCCCCAACGCCACCAGCGGTGTAGTGCTGAACCTGACGCAGCGCGACAATGTGTCTGGGCTGACCGAAGCGACTGACGTCAACAACAGTGCCGGCACCACCGTCACGCTCGACGCGGCCAGCGCCGCCTCCGACCCCGCTACCGATACCTACCGGATCCTGCCGGCTGACCTCGATGTGATGGCCGGGAAGGCGTTTGAGCCCGATACAGTTGCCGTCGGCGACCCAAGCACGGTGACCCTCAGCGCGCGGAACACCAGCGCCAACGCTCCACTCGACTCGCTGACCATCACCGAACCCGCGGCGGCGTCGCCGAACCCGTTCGAGGACGGCGAGCTCACGTTCACCGGGTTAGGTACTGACGACGAAGGTACCGGTATCGTCTGGCCGACGGGTGCCGATGAGGCCGAGATCACCTACGAGTGCGCCGGCTCGCCCGGCTCTCCGCGATCGACCAGAAAAGTAGACAGCCTGCCAGCGCCACCGGCACAGTGCGCCCCGGTTACCGGGTTTACCGTCACGTTCACCGGGCGGATCGTCCCAGGCGCCTTGACAACGATTCCCTTCGGCGTAAGGGCGGCGACCGAACAGGCGGCCGATGAGATCCAGCACGACAACACCGTTGCGGTGCAGGGCTCCTCTGGTGCTGCGACGGCCAGGGACACAGCCACCGCAGTCCTGACCACGATCAAGCATCGGTTGGCCGTCGATGTTGACAAGAGCATCCACCCGGCTTCCATCCCGTCGAACCCCGGCCAGATCGCTACCGCACAACTCCGCGGCACCCTGGAAGATTTCCCGGCATCCACCACCGACGCCCACCAGATCATCGTCAGTGACCCGGCGGACTTCGCGAGTGATGAGTGGTACGACGCATTCCGTCCAGTACGCATCGTCGCCACGCCGATCCCGGCGGAGGCAACATTGACCGTGCAGTACTGGGACGGTTCCACCTGGACAGACGTGGACGGGATGACCGACGTGTCCGGTCCGGGGTATCTCAACGCGGACCTGCCTGAGACGGTCAGGGACGGCGCTGAAGGCATCCGGTTCGTCTACGAGTTCGCGAAGGGCTTTCCGCCGGGGACCACGGTGGCCCCGAACCTGGCCTACGCACTCCGGCCGGACATGGCAGGCTCGGATGCTTCGGTAAGTGACTGTGCGGCCGTAGCAGCCCACAACGGCGCCCTCTCAGCGGCGGCTGCGCAGACCCAGTGTCCTGAGATCACCCTGGTGCCGCCAGATCCAGGATCCGCCGACCCGATTGACAAGTCCTGGAACAGAGAACTACTCAACGCGCGCTCCCAACAGCGGGCCAAAGCGACGCTGTCCTGGTCGACCAACGCGTTCACCGGTGTGTCCTCGATGAGTGTCACCGACTCTGCCGACCCCTCTGCCACTCCGTTGGCCGACAGCGTCTACGACGTGTTCGACCTCGTCAGCATCGATGCGATCACCTCCGGGATGGACCCGCACCTGACGTATGACGAGATCACCAAGGTGGAGTTGTATCGGCTCGCCGAGGGCAGTACCGACCCGGCCAGCGGGTCATGGCATGAGGCCGCCAACGACCCCTGTCCGCAAGCATGCGACGGGAGTTTTCCGGGCGTCACCCTGACTGACGCTGAGCGTGCAGACACCATCGGCTTCCGACTGACGTACGTCGAAAGTCCGACACGCATCGAACGGAGCGGCCACGATCCAAGTGCTCCACCGGTAGGCTCCGGTGTCGCTGCCTCGACCGGCAACGACCGACACATCCGTCCGGTGTTCCAACTGCGTGACGAGTTGCGCAGCGACTCAGAGGTTCCGGTGACCGCGGACCGGGTCTACAACATCACCGGCCGTGCCGGGGAGATCCGCAACACCGCCCGCGCAACGGGCTACCAGGCCGACGACTCCGTACTCCTGGACGGGACCGACTCCGATGACATCGCCTTGGTCAACGTTCCGGTCACCACCAAGGTGGCCAAGAGGTGGACCGGTGGCCCGCTGGGAATCCCTCAGGACGGTGTTCCTGCCGACGACTGGCCCACCAGCCGCGTGACCATCACCGCTCAGAACACCACACCGGCCAAGGTAGACCAGCTCACCATCACCGAGCCCGGCGGTGGCACCGACGCGTTCGATACTTTCAACCTGATCGGGCTTACCTCGATGACCGCCCCGGCATCCATCGGAGCCACCGACGTGACCGTCGCCTTGACGAAGTCCGATACCACGACCAAGACCTACAGCCGCTCCGAGGCCCTCGCCCTGACAGAAGCCCAGCTCGCCGATGTCGTGGGCCTGACGATCACCTACACCGGTCGCATCGACGCCGGCGCCACTGCCACCGTCGGTATGGATTTCCGGCTGCGTTCTGAGGCCCGCTCCGACGGCGCGCCACCGACGGCGGGCCAAACAATCGACAACACCGTTGATGTCGAGGTTGCCGACCTGATCGACTACCCGGGTGTTGATCGGAGAACCGTGACCGACAACGCATCGGCCTCTGTCAAGCTCACCGAACAGGGCATCGGGGTCGTCGCCGAGAAGTCCTTCGATCCAACGAGCCAGACCGAACCCGACCGCTCTCCCGTCACCGTGACGCTGGGTGCACGTCCATCCGGCCCATCGCGCACCACGGTCATGACACTGACCGATACCGACGCGAGTTTTTGGAACCAGTACGACTTGACGGCTCTGGAGCCGATCGGATTCACCAAACCGATCGATCAGGTGCGGGTGGACGCGCTCGTCGGTGGCACCTGGTCGCTCGACGAGGACGGGAACCCGGTGCTGACCGGTGCACACTGGGAGACCGGAAGTCCGGTCATTGCGCCGGAGACCACGATGCGCCTTCCCGACGCGGTGACCGCGGACCAGGTCCAGGGCCTGCGGTTCACACTCACCCGGACAGACGGCCGCAACTGGGAAAACCCGGCCAACCCGAAACAGGAGGTCTCCTTTACCGTTCAACGTCGGGTCAATCTACACACCGGCGGACCGGTCCCATCCGACCTTGCGGGTAGCGACCCCGCCCCTGGGGAGACCACCGCAGGCGAGGCTACCGACACCATCCAAGCACGGGTGATCAGCTCCGACGTCGATGTCGACGGTGATCCGCTGACGTCCACTGCGGACGCAACCGCAACACTCGTTTACCGTCACGCGACGAACGCCGTACAGGTCACCAAGGCACCCGACGGCGATGTCGTCCAGCCAGGCAAGCCATTCACGTACACGCTGACGATCAAGAACACCGGAGATGTCCCGATCTCTAACCCGGTCGTGATCGACCGGTTGCCCATCGATGACGAAGGGCCGGTACTGCGGTATCCGGAGGTCACCGAGTCGAGCCGTTACACGTTCCAGCTCTCCCCGAAGTCCTCCGCTGACACGGCCCTGCCGACCGAGCCCGATCAAGTCACCGTGGTGGAGACCCCGATGTCGATCATGTTCACGTTCCCGGAGGGCAGTGAGCTCCAGGTCGGCGAGACATACACGATTTCCTTCGATATGCAGACCCGGCCCGGGTTGGCCGCACATACCGAGTTCACCAACGGTTTCGGCGTGACAGGGGACCGGGCGTGGGACGACTGTAGCGGCACGCTCGATGAGGACACGGGCGAATGCCGTGCCGCGGCCACGAACTCGGTGCAAAGCGCGGGCGCCCTGGCTGTGCACAAGCTGGTGAAGGCTGACGGCTCCGATCAACTCGGAGTCACGGTGGATCCCAGCGTGGACCGGGCCGTGCGGTGTCGTCCCGACCAGGACGGTTTCTTCGCCCGCCCGTGTATCCCGTTGGCCAAGCCCGGCGGTGCGGTGACCTGGCGCATGCACTTTGTGAACACCGGCAACCGCCCGATCGACAGGATTGTCGCGGTCGACCGCCTACCGGCCCCCGGTGATGCGCTGGCGACTGTGCCGGCCCTCGCTCGCGGAAGTCAGTGGCGGCCCTTGCTGGAGGGCGCCCGGCCCGAGCTCGCTGGCCTCGCCGGCACACTCCATGTCTATTACACAACTGAAGAGCAGCCGTGTACCGACGACCTGGGCACCGATGACACGGCCTGTGCTCCTGGCTCCTGGGTCGAGTGGGCAACCGGCACGCGTCTGCCGGTCGATGCCGACACCGTGACCGGAATCAAGATCGAGATCCTGGCTGACACCGCTCTCGCTCCCGCAGGGACCTTGAATGTCGACCTGGCCATGACCGCTCCGGCGTTCTCGCCCACCGCGGGGGCTGACACGATCGCGTACAACACTGTGGGGATGTCCGGGCGTTGGATCGACGGCGCGAAGACCGGATACACGCTGACGACCGAGCCGCCTCGGGTCGGTGTCGCGCTCGCCACCGGCCCCGTACAGGTGGTCAAGACCCTCACTGGTGCTGCGGCTGCGCAGTATGCGCCGGACAGTTTCGCCGCGACACTGTCCTGTACGTCGGTTGGGCAGGAAGTTCCGCTCGGAGACAGGGCCGCCCTGACCCTGACTCGTGGTCAGCCGGTGACCGTTAGGGATCTTCCCTACGCCGCCAGTTGTACCGTCACTGAGGGCGATCACGGCCAAAGCGCGACTTCCACCACCACGGCCACGGTGTCGCAGGACATCAGTAACGTGCAGGTGGTCACGCTGACCAACAGGTACGACTACGCGTCTCTCACGGTCACCAAACACGTCGACACTTCCGCAGTCGACGCCGACGGTACGCCGGTGAGCTACGGCCCGTTCGGCGTGTCGGTCGCCTGCATCTACCTCGGCGAACAGGTGTACGCCGACGGTTACGGGACAGATCACCCGATGACCGCCACCCTGTCCGACGGTGAGAGTGTCACGTTCGACATGCTGCCGGCCACCGCCGACTGCACCATCACCGAGACCAACGATCGTGGCGCGGAAACGACGACGATCACGACTGCCGCTGCCGGGGACTCTGCGCCGAAGACAGAAGAAGGCGCCGAAGCCACGATCACCTTGGCCGCCGACAACGACGGGGTGAACACCGCCGTCATCGCCAACGAGTTCGAGGTCGGCGCCTTGCACCTACGCAAAGAGGTGACAGGCGAACTGGCGCAGGTCGATGGGACGGGACCGTTCACCCTGGCCGTGTCGTGCACCCTGACCGACGCATCGGGAACCCGCGAAGTCTGGGACGGGGCGGTCGTCCTCGGCGGTGAACAACCCCTGGAGAAGACCATCGGCGACATCGCGGCGGGGGCGCAATGCGCGGTCACCGAAACCGACGACGGCGCAGCAAGCACCGTCGCGATCGACCCGACCGAGCCGGTGACGATCGGAGTTGGTGAGACCGCCACGGTCACGGTGATGAACCGGTTTGATGCCGGGTCGCTGGAGCTGGTGAAGGAGGTGTCGGGTCCTGCGGCTGGGTTCGCGCCGTCGGAGTTCCAGGCGCGGGTCACGTGTCGGGCCGACGGCCGGGTGCTCCCGGGGTTCCCGAAGACGGTAAGCGTGCGTCCGGGGACGCCGACGACGGTGCAGGCCCTGGTGGGGTCGACGTGTGTTGTCGGCGAGATCGACTCCGGTGGTGCGACGCAGGTGAGCTATGACCCGGCCGGGGGCCGAGCGGTGTCGGCGCCGGTGCAGATCGGTGCGAATGAGCCGGTGCGGGTTGTGATCAGCAATGAGTACCGGGCCGGCGGGCTGCGGATCGCGAAGACGGTAGATGGGCCGGGTCAGAGCCTGGGCCGAGGGCCGTTCCGGTTCGAGGTGGCGTGCGCATTCGACGGGGATGAGACGGCATTCACCGACACGCTGGTGCTGCGGCGCCATGATGCCGAGCAGGTCCTGGTCTCGGACCCGATGACCGGGTTGCCGGTGGGTGCGGTGTGTGATGTCACCGAGGTGGGTTCTGCTGGCGCCGATAGCACGCCGGCGCCGGTGACGGTGACGATTCCTGATGTCGACGCCGATGGTGTGGCACAGGTTGTGACCGCAGGGTTTGTCAACGTCTACTCCGCGGCGAAGGTGCAGGTGGCGAAGGTGATCACCGGGGCTGGCCGGGAGGATGCGGCGGGCTTGACGTTTACCGTAGCGGTGACGTGTCAGATCAGGGGACCTGAGGGTGGACTGTTGAGTGTCTACGCCGGTTCGGTGCAGGTCCGCGGTGGGCAGACCGTGGTGGTCTCGAACGCGGACGGGCGGGCGGCGTTGGTGCCTGCCGGTGCGCACTGTTTCGCTGAGGAGACCGACGCCCAGGGTGCGGATGCGAACTCGGTGGACTTCTCCTCCTATGACGACGCAGCGGTCGTGCGCAAGTCCGACTCGTTGCAGACTCTGACCATCACGGTGACGAACCGATTCAACGCTGATCCGCCGGA
>CAYLOC010000085.1:7917-12699 GCA_964385195.1 uncultured Nocardioidaceae bacterium | reverse complement strand
CTCGACGATGACCAGGGCCCTGCGGGTCCTCCAGCGCCTCGGCCGTCCCTAGACCGTCAGCATCAGATCGTCAGCATCCACGTGGCGGGCCAGTAACTGGCCAAAACCGGCAGGTAGACGCCGCTGTCGTTGCCGTTTCTGGCCAGTTACCGGAACGCGCGTGCCCACCGTGCAGCGACCCGGGTCTTCCCCTGCGGCGTCAGCGTCGAATCGCGCAGCAACGCGTTCCAGGCACGGACCCGAGCGGGTTCGAACGCCCGGCCCAGCGCTTCGTCGGTTTGCCGGATGATCGCCCCGGCCCGGTGGAGCAGCGCAGACTTGGTGAAGCCGACCCGGTCCCACCCGAGCGCGGTGAGGTGCCGGAGCCGCTCCAGGTCGAGCGATTGTTGCTGGGCCGACCGATGGACGACGCCGTCGTACTCGTGGAGCCGCCGCAGGCCCTCGATGCGAAGGTCGGCACGGGCGACGATGGAGCCGTCCGCATCGACAACCTCGTACTGCGGGGTCACCGGGATGCCCGCAGCCACGTGCAGGACGCGCATCACCGACTCCCAGGGGGACTCCGAACGAGCGTCGAGCAGCGGAAGCACCCGACGTAGCCGCGGGGCTCCCCGGCGCCGTTGTGCAGCTGCCTGCGCCAGGTCGTCCGGCGTGCAGTGGCCGTGGCGTAAGGCGGAGTCCCCCATGAGGACCAGGTCGAGCACACCCATGTCGCGGGCAGCGGCGAGCAGGATCTCCGCTGGTGCCGCGACCCGGCAGCCATCGACCATGAGTGGGTGCGGCAGCTCCTGGTGACGGTCGACAAGTATCCCGCGACGACGGGTCCGGGTGGCGTCACAGGGTTGCTGGACGAACACGGGTGTCTGCGCGGGCAGCTCCGGAAGCCACCAGTTCAGCAGTCTGGCCCCGCTCAGATGGGTGAACGCGGCCGAGGCCGGGAGCACGCGCTGCACAGCGCCGAGCCGCTCGTGGCTGTCCGCGAAGGAGCCGGCGACGTGGACGCCGTGGGAGACCCGCTCCCACCCGGCGCGGCGGATGTGCCCGATGGCCACACGTGCGGGCTGGGCTGTGGGGTTCGCCATCCCGCCAGCCTTGCCGACGGTGGCCGCTTCCGGAGCGACCTGTGGACAGTCCCGGTCGTCCCGGGTGGCCTGTGGATCCAGAAACTGGCCGAAACCGGCAAGGCCTACGCGGAGAAGGCTGCCGGATTCGACCAGTTACTGCGTGCGGAGGGCGAGCGGGATAGCGTCGGGGCAAACGCCGAAGCTGGAGGTCGATTGCCGTGAGCCCACCGTGGGACTACGACGTGCTCGTCGTCGGGTCCGGGTTCGGGGGGTCGGTCACGGCGCTGCGGCTGACCGAGAAGGGCTACCGGGTCGGCGTGCTCGAAGCGGGAGCGCGGTTCGATGAGTCGACGTACGCCGAGACGTCCTGGCGGCTGCGCCGGTTCCTGTTCGCGCCCCGGCTGGGCTGCTACGGCATCCAGCGCATCGACATGCTCAACGACTGCGTGATCCTCTCCGGCGCCGGCGTCGGCGGCGGGTCGTTGGTCTACGCCAACACGCTGTACCAGCCCGGCGGGTCCTTCTACCGCGACCCGTCGTGGGGTCACATCACCGACTGGCGCAGCGAGCTCGCGCCGCACTACGACCAGGCGAAACGGATGCTCGGCGTGGTGGAGAACCCGACGATGACGCCCAGCGACCAGGTGATGCGGCAGGTGGCGGAGGAGATGGGCGTCGGTCAGACGTTCCGGATGGCCCCGGTAGGGGTGTACTTCGGGACGCCGGGGGAGTGGGCCGCGGACCCGTACTTCGGTGGCGCCGGGCCGGACCGCAAGGGCTGCATCGAGTGCGGTGAGTGCATGACGGGGTGCCGGCACCATGCCAAGAACACGCTGGTGAAGAACTACCTCTACCTCGCCGAGGCCGCCGGCGCCCGGGTGCACCCGATGACCACGGTCACCGCCGTCCGTCCCGTCGACGGCGGCGGGTACCGCGTCCAGACCCGCCCGACCCGTGCCGCCGCGTCCTGGAGCGGCCGCAGCGGTCCGACGTACACCGCCAGACAGGTCGTCCTGGCCGCATCCGCCCTCGGCACCCAGCGGCTGTTGCACCGCATGCGCGACCAGGGACTGCTCCCCGGCCTGTCCGAGCGACTGGGGTACCTCACCCGCACCAACTCCGAGTCGATCATCGGGGCGGTCGCCACCGACCCGAGCAGGGACTTCAGCCGTGGCGTGGCGATCACCTCCTCGTTCCATCCCGACGAGCACACGCATATCGAGCCGGTCCGTTACGGCCGGGGCAGCAACGCGATGAGTCTGATGCAGACCGTGCTCACCGACGTCCAGGACGGCGAGCCACGCTGGCGCACCTGGCTGCGGGAGATGCGACGTCAACGTGGCGGGGCTGCGCTGTACGACCTGCGGCACTGGTCCGAGCGCGCGGTAATCGCGCTGGTCATGCAGACCATCGACAACTCGATCACCACCTACACCCGTCCGTCCCGGCTGCGGCGGGACCGCGTCCTGTCCTCCCGGCAGGGCCACGGCAGCCCCAACCCCACCTGGATCCCCCAGGCGAACGCAGCGGTACGCCGAATGGCGCGCCTGATCGGCGGTACGCCGGGCGGCAGCATCGGGGAGCAGTTCGACCGGCCGCTGACCGCGCACTTCATCGGCGGCTGCAGCATCGGCGACTCGCCGGAGACGGGCGTCGTCGACGCCTACCACCGTGTGTACGGGCACCCCGGACTGCACATCGTCGACGGGTCGACGGTGTCGGCCAACCTCGGGGTCAACCCGTCGCTGACCATCACCGCCCAGGCCGAACGTGCGATGTCGTTCTGGCCGAACCGCGACGAGTCCGACTCCCGACCGCCGCTGGGGTCGCCGTACAGCCCCGTCCCTTCGGTGGCCCCGCACCACCCGACCGTTCCCGCCGACGCGCCCGCCGCGTTGCGGTGGTGAGCCTGCCGATCGGCACCGTGATCGGCCTCGGTGTCCTGCTCCGTCGCCGCGCACAGCCAGCCGCGTCGGCACGGTAGGCAGGGTGGTTAGACTGGCGACCGCTCGCACTCCCCGCCGATGAAAGGCTGCCGTCGTGACCGCCGGCTCTCCTGACCACGACCTCGTCCTCGTCGTCGACTTCGGCGCCCAGTACGCCCAGCTGATCGCCCGCCGGGTCCGTGAGGCCCGGGTCTACTCCGAGGTCGTCCCGCACACGATGCCGGTCGAGCAGATGCTGGCGAGGAACCCCGCCGCGATCATCCTCAGCGGCGGTCCCCAGTCGGTCTACACTCCCGACGCCCCCAAGGTGGACCGCAGCATCGTCGACGCAGGAATCCCGCTGTTCGGGATCTGCTACGGATTCCAGGTGCTGGCCACGATGCTCCCCGGGGGTGAGGTACGCCGTACCGGCCACTCCGAGTTCGGCCGCACCCGCGTCGACGTGACCGCGCCGGGCCGGCTGTTGCACGGGCTCCCCGAGCAGCAGAGCGTGTGGATGAGCCACAACGACGCGGTCGCGGTCGCGCCCAAGGGCTGCACCACGCTCGCTACGAGCAGCGGTGCCGAGGTGGCGGCGTTCGAGTCCGCTGACCGGCCGATCGCCGGGGTGCAGTGGCATCCGGAGGTCATGCACACCGAGCACGGCCAGCAGGTGCTGGAGCACTTCTTGGTCGACATCGCCGGCTGCCGTCGGACCTGGACCATGGCGAACGTGGTGGAGGAGCAGGTGGCCACGATCCGTGCCCAGGTGGGGGACCGGCAGGCGATCTGCGGTCTCTCCGGCGGCGTGGACTCCGCCGTGGCCGCGGCACTGGTCCAGCGGGCGATCGGCGACCGGCTCACCTGCGTCTTCGTCGACCACGGGCTGCTGCGCAAGGGTGAGGCCGAGCAGGTGGAGCGGGACTACGTCGCCGCGACCGGGGTCTCGCTCCGTGTCGTCGACGCCGCCGCCACGTTCCGGAAGGCGCTGCACGAAGTCAGCGACCCGGAGGAGAAGCGCCGGATCATCGGGGCGGAGTTCATCCGCGCGTTCGAGTCCGTCGCCCGGGAGATCGTGGCCGACGCCGGATCCGCTGAGCCGGTGCGGTTCCTGGTGCAGGGCACGCTGTACCCGGACGTGGTCGAGTCCGGTGGCGGTGAGGGCGCCGCGAACATCAAGTCCCACCACAACGTCGGCGGACTTCCCGCGGACCTGCAGTTCGACCTCGTGGAGCCGTTGCGTGACCTGTTCAAGGACGAGGTACGCCGAGTGGGCGCGGAGCTCGGGTTGCCGGCGGAGATGGTGTGGCGCCAGCCGTTCCCCGGTCCGGGCCTGGCGATCCGCATCGTCGGCGGAGTGACGGAGGAACGGCTCGACCTGCTGCGGGAGGCCGACGCCATCGTCCGGCAGGAGCTGACCGACGCCGGGCTGGACCGGGAGATCTGGCAGTGTCCGGTGGTGCTGCTGGCCGACGTGCACTCCGTCGGCGTCCAGGGTGATGGCCGCACCTACGGCTACCCCGTGGTGATCCGGCCGGTCACATCCGAGGACGCGATGACGGCGGACTGGGCCCGGCTGCCCTATGACGTGCTGGAGCGGATCTCCAGCCGGGTCACCAACGAGGTGCGTGAGGTCAACCGGGTGGTCCTCGACGTCACCAGCAAACCCCCCGGCACCATCGAGTGGGAATAAGCCCCGCCGAGACGTGACAAAAGGCGCGGCGGCCCGGGGGGTGCCCCGGGACATGTGGAGGGTCGGGGGGGGGAGGGGGGGGCGTGGCAGGGCCCCCCCC
>CAYLOC010000085.1:0-7907 GCA_964385195.1 uncultured Nocardioidaceae bacterium | reverse complement strand
TGCCGCGCCGACACGGCGTGTCCCGCGGCAGATGTGACGTCTCGGCGGGGTCAGGGGGAGCCGTGCCAGGACCGCCACAGCGCCGCGTAGGAGCCGTCATCGGCCATCAGCTGCTCGTGTGACCCGATCTCCGCGATCCGGCCGTCCTCGACCACGGCCACCCGGTCCGCGTCGTGCGCGGTGAACAGCCGGTGGGCGATCGCGATCACCGTGCGTCCGTGCAGGACCGCCGCCAGCGACCGCTCCAGGTGCCGCGCGGCACGCGGGTCGATCAGCGAGGTGGCCTCGTCCAGGACCAGCGTGTGTGGGTCCGCCAGGACCAGCCGGGCCAGCGCCAGCTGCTGCGCCTGCGCCGGGGTCAGCGGATGCCCTCCGGACCCCACCCGTGTATCCAGTCCCGCGGGCAGGGCGTCCACCCATCCGGTGGCGTCGACCGCGTCGAGGGCGGCACGCACCTGGACGTCGGTCGCCGCGCCGTCGACGGCCAGTGCCAGGTTGTCCCGGATCGTCCCGACGAACACGTGGTGCTCCTGGGTCACCAGTGCCACCTGCCGCCGCAGACCGTCCAGCGGCAGCTCCGTCAGCCTGACATCGCCCAGCGTCACCCGGCCGGCCCGTGGCGGGTGGATACCGGCCAACAGCCTGCCCAGGGTGGACTTCCCGGCCCCGGAGGGCCCGACCATCGCCACCCGCTCACCCCGGCTCACATGCAGGTCGACCCCGTGCAGCACGTCGACATCGTCGGTATAGGCGAACCGCACCGCCTCGGCGTCGATGTCCTGGTGCTGCGGGACCGCGCCCGTCGGCGTACGGTCATCCGGCACCAGCCCGACACCCAGCAGCCGCGCCAACGACGCGCTGCCGACCTGGAGCTCGTCCAGCCACATGATCAGCCGGTCGACCGGGTCGATCAGCGCCTGCACGTACAGGGCCGCCGCGGTCACGTCGCCGAGGGATGCGTGGCCGTGGACGTGCAACCAGCCGCCGAACAGCAGCGTGACCACCGTCGGGACCAGGTACCCCACCTCCACTGACGGGAACCACATGCTGCGCAGGTACAGGGTGTACCGCTCCGCGTGGTACGACTCGGAGATGTCGGCGTCCACCCGCGCCAACTGGCGACGCTCCAGCCCCAGCGACTCCACGGTCCGGGCGCCGTCGGCGGTCTCGGCGAGCGTCGCGTTGATCGCGGCGTACGACGCGGACTCCCGCAGGTAGCCGTCCTTCGCCCGGCGCAGGTACCAGCGGGTGGCCACGAACAGCACCGGAACCCCGAGCACCAGCGGCACCAGCACCCACACCCCCACGAGGAGACACGCGCCGATGGAGAACACCGTGGTCACCAACGCGATCATCGTCTCCGGCAGCGCGAACCGCACCGACCATCCCAGTGCTTCCACGTCGCGGGAGCTGCGGGTGAGCAGGTCACCGGTGCCCGCCTTCTCCACCGTGGACACCGGCAGCGCCAGCGACCGCCGGACGAAGTCCTCGCGCAGCTCGGCCAGCAGCTTCTCCCCCAACGCGAACGACACGTAGCGGGCGAAACGGGTGAGCACCGTCTGCACGAGCAGGAAGACCGCGATCACGATGATCGTCTGGTTGACGTAGGACAGCGTCGTGCCCTGCGACACCGCCTCGACCAGATTCCCGATCAGGCGCGGCGCGACCAGACCCGCCGCTGCAGCCGCCATGTGCAACACCAGTGCCAGCCACACGTCGCGGGGGTGACGCCGCATCAGCCCGGCGGCGTACCGGCGTACCGCCACAGCGTTGGCGATCGGAAGAAGCTGCCTCATGAGGTCACCTCCTCCTCCAGCAGGTCCGCACGCACCACGACCCGGCGGTACGTCGGGTTGTCCAGCAGGTCCGCGTGTGTGCCGACGGCCACCACCTCACCCGCGACCAGCAGCGCCACCTCGTCGGCGTGCTCCAACAGCAGCGGGCTGGCAGTGACCACGACCGTGGTGCGTCCGGCCCGGTGGGCGGCCAGGCGGCTCGCGATGCGTGCCTCTGTATGCGCGTCGACGGCGGACGTCGGCTCCACCAGCACCAGCACGTCGGGGTCGTGGGCCAGGGCTCGTGCCAGCACCAGACGCTGGCGCTGACCGCCGGAGAACTCCCGTCCGCGTTCCTCCACCCGTGCGTCGAGCCCTCCGTCGAGAGCCTGCACCACGTCCTCTGCGGAGGCGGTTTCGATGGCGGACCACAAGGCCGCGTCGGTCGCCGTCCCGGTAGGGTCCAGCTCTTCCCGCAGGCGGCCGCTGAACAACGTTGCTCCGGCGTCGCTCACGACCACCGCACGCCGGAAGGCGGCCCGGTCCATCACGGACACGTCCGTCCCGTCCCACAGCACCGGCCCCTCGGCGAAGCGGCCCAGCCGGTCCGCCACCGCCGCAGACTCCTCCGGGCGCTCCGATACCACGGCGAGGAACCGCCCCTGTGGTACCCGGAGACCGGATCGTACGTCGACGAGGTCGCTCGTCGACGGCGCCTGCCCCTGGTCGGTGGGCGGACGGCGCAGTGCGAGATCCGTCGCCTCCGGCTGTACCGAGAGCACCCGGCAGACCCGCTCACCGGCCACCATCGCCCGGATCAGCTTGTTGGCCACCTCGGTCCCGGTGCGCAGCGGAATCATCAAGAACGCCGAGTAGCCGTAGAACGCCACCAGCTCGCCGGGGCTGATGGACCCCTGTACGGCGAAGCGTGCGCCGAGCCAGACGACGATCACCACGAACAGCCCGGGCAGGAACACCTGGAGCGCGTCCAGCACCGACTGCAGTTTCGCCACGCGCACGCCGGCAGCGCGCACCCGCTGTGACTCCTCGGCGTACCGACGGTGGAAGACCTGCTCACCGCCGATCCCGCGGAGCACCCGCAGACCCCCCACGATGTCCGAGGCCAACGTGTTCAGCTCGCCCATCATCTCCCGCTGTGCCATGTTGCGTCGCTGTAACGGACGCAGCAACGGCCCCAGCACAACCAGCAGCAGCGGAACACCGACGAGCACGACGACACCGAGCACCACCGAGGTACGCACCAGGATCACCGCCACCACCAAGAACGCGGCAATCGCGCCGACGCCGCGACCGCTGACCTCGATCGCGTTGCCGACGTGGTTGAGGTCCGAGGACCCGATCGACACCACCTCGCCGGTGCTGACCTTCCGCGGGAACGTCGCACCGAGCCGGACCACGTGCCGGCTCACGACCTGCACCGTGCGGTAGGCCGCGGTGAGCCAGTTGGTCACCGCGAACCGGTGTCGGGCGATGCCTGCCCCTGCCTGGAGGACGCCGATGGCGAGCAGCAGCCCTGACCACAGCCAGAGCTGGTCCAGGTCGCGATCACGGACACCGGCGTCGATGGCCTTGCCGAGGAGAGCAGGCATGATCGCCTGGGCGACCATCCACAGCGAGCCGTACGCGACGCCCCCTGCGATCGTGGGCAGCTGGCCCCGGGCCACCCACCAGAGATAGCGGGCGGGTGACCGGGCGTCCGGCGTACCGGGATCGTCGAGGGGAAGCCTGCGCATAACCAGACAACTTTATGGACCCGACGGGGAAGGCGCTATCGGTTTTCCGCTCGTGTTCTTCCGCACGTGTGGTGGAGGGGAGAACGGGTACCACTCTGTTAGCTGTGGTGGGTTCAGCCAGGTGCCTCCACAGTGAGTCGAGGCGGTGCCGTGCGGCCGGCGGCCCGCCTCGGCGCACGGCCGTGCGCCGCATGGCGATAGCGCCAGGGGTTCAGCGCGCACGGATCGACTTCTGCCGGACACCTGGAGCCCGGTGGCAGGTCACGGGCGCGACGTATCCCACCAGGTACGCGGCTGCAGTGCCCGTTGGTGCCCGTCGTCAGCGGCCCAGGGCGTTCTGCAGCTGTTTCTTGGTCATCTTCGACCGACCCTTGATGTTGCGTTTCTTGGCGTCGTTGTACAGCTGGGCCTTCGTCGGCCCCCCGCTGGGCCCGTAGCCGCGACCGGAGCGGCGCCCCCCGCGCTGTTGGGGAGACTCGCCGCGCCGGGAGACGTTGCTGGCCTGGTCTGCCCGCCCACTCCGCGCCCGGTTCTTGTTCACTGTTCGGGCAGCAATCTCCTCTGCCCGTCCTTCACTGGCACCGCGGTCCAGTTGCGCGGACTTGATCTCCTCGTACTGCCGGTTCGCCTTTCGGCCCCAGTCCTGCTTTCGTGGGTTGCGCTGCTGCTGGCGTCGGGTCTCGCGTGGCATCGCAGCCTCCTCGCAGATCGTCGTTGTTGATGGGTCTCTACCCGAAACACGACGTTCTACACGGAGCCGAGGCCACTCACAGGCTGTCTACCCCGCGGTGCTGGGGCGGACCCGCACAGCGGGGACGACGCCGTCGGTACGACGGTCAGGAGTCCGGATCGGGCGCGGACGGGCGCAGGGCAGCAAGCAGCCCGAAGACACCGGCCACGATCAAGATGATCGGCCCCGCCAGCCACAGGTCAGGGACGGCGACCGCCCCGGTGAGGGAGAGCACCCACACGACCGTGCACCCGGCGAAGATCGTTCCGAACACGAGCGAGACGCTGTCAGTGGCATGCCGCGGCATTGCTACCTCCTGGGATGATGAACGCGTCGGCTCCACCCGGAGCGGGCAGGGGGTCGCCCGGGCATCGCACCCGGTCGACGGTCACCTGACCGGCCAGCAGCCGGATATCGATCTGTACCTGCGGAGGAGCGGTGGTGCCCGGGGTGAGCGTTGCGCGCATGCCGCCGTGGCCGTAGGGCTCGTGGTCGCGGAGACCAGAGACCTCACCGACGTCGACCCGGGCGTTCACGGTCGCGTTGATCGACGACGGGAGGATCACGCGGACCTGACCGACCCGGTTGTACAGCGTGATCGTCCGGCCGTCCAGTGCCTGCGGGTCCGCGACATCCTCCAGGTGCAGCGTCAGCTGACCGGCTGCGAGCGCGTAGCGATCCTGGACCTGCGAGGCACGGTCCGGGGTGTACGCCGGCGTACCGTACGGTCCGGAGCCGAGGACCACGGCCGCCAACGTACACAGTGCGGCCAGCACACCCATCGGAATCAGGGTGCGGGAACGCCCCCACCAGGTTCCGGCCAACAGGGCCAGTGTGATCAGGCCCAGTGCCACACCGGGATACAGCGACCACGGCACCTGCTCGCCCGCGGCAGCGTCCACCGCCCAGATCACACCCCAGGCGATCACGATCAGCCCGCAGGTGATGCCGAGCAGGTGCGAACGCCTGCGTTGGGGCCGCGGTTGTCCTGGTTCGGTGTCACCGGACCAGGACGGAGGCTCCGGTGGCCCGGGGGGCGCCCACCGTGGTGGATCGTCCGCTATGTCGGGGGAGGGGGAGTCCTCCTGGACCGGTGACGGTGCGGGCGGTACGTCGTAGACCGCGAGGGGGCGGCCGGAAGGATACGGATCCACGGCCGTGTCGGAGGCGGGTGCGGGTGGCGGACCGGCGGGTGGCGGCCCGCCGCTCCCCGGTCCATCACTGTCCGGCCCGCCGCCGTCCGGTCCAGCCCCCTTCGGCTGGCTGTCGGAACGACGCCACACGATGAGGAGTCCGGCGATGGCGATCACCACCAGCAAGAATCCGGGGAACGGATGGGGGGTGTACCAGCCCACCGAGCCCAGGGCCAGCAGAGCACCGAGCAGGCCCCCGATCACCAGCCCTGCGTTCTGCACCCGCTCGGGGTCGCCGGTGTGGTGGGACACGATGGAGTCGGTCCATCCCCGCTTGGGAACGGTGAGCCACAACACGGCGTACAACGCCACTCCGGCACCGCTGAACAGTGTCAGGGCGGCGAAGGCCACCCGTACGACGACCGGGTCGACGTCGAAGTGCCTGCTCACGCCGGACGCCACACCGGCAACGAGCCGGTGGTCGGTGGAGCGACGCAGCGCGGAGAGGTCGCGGAACGCGTCCCCCACCGGGCGCGGAGGCCGGTTGCCGGTGTAGGGGGTCTCAGTCATGTCACCATCGTGGGGTCGCGGTCCGGTCGAGGGTATCGGGGTCGCCCCCGATTTCCCCAGCGGCGACCCTGAGGGTTGACGGCAGGCGCTCCGGGTGGCCTCGGATGGTTCGCCGGCCGACTCTCGGTCATCATGGGAAGCATGACCGAGGTCCCCTACCTGCCGCGGCGCGCCTACCGCGACCCGGACGACCGGATCGTCGGGGGCGTGGCTGCGGGGCTGGCGCAGCATCTCGGTGTCGGCGTCACCCAGACCCGCGTCGTGTTCTTGCTGCTGGTGTTGCTCAGCGGCCTCGGTTTCGTGTTGTACATCGCGTTCTGGGTGCTGTTGCCGACGGGGAGAGCGGTCACCGCTCCGCTGGCTCCTGGCGTGGAGTCGGCGACCAGGTCGGGGTTCCGCACCGAACAGCCGCCGCAGCGTCGACGGGACGTGGGCCTCGCCGTGCCGTTCGTCATCTTCGGTGTCGGGCTGTTGATCCTGATCCAAAACGTCGGCTTCGGCATCAGCCCCGGTGTCTTCTGGCCGCTGCTGGTGGCCGCGGCCGGCCTGTGCCTGCTGTGGTGGCGCAACGAGGGCGCTCGTAACGAATGGCTGGCATCGGCCAGGGGGTGGAAGTTCTGGCTGCGGGTCGCCATCGGTGTGTTGCTGCTCGTCGCCGCGGTCGGCTTGGGGCTGGTACAGGCCGGCGCGGTCAATGCCCTCGGAGCGGCACTGGGTGCGTTGGCGCTCGGCGTCATCGGTGTCGGCCTGGTGATCGGGCCGTGGCTGTTCCGCGCCAACCGTGCGTACCAGGAAGAGCGGGCAGAGCGGGTGCGTACCCAGGAGCGCGCGGACATGGCAGCACACCTGCACGACTCGGTGCTGCAGACACTGGCGCTGATCCAGCGACAGTCCGGCGACCCCGCCGCTGTCTCCCGGCTGGCGCGGACCCAGGAACGTGAGCTGCGGACCTGGCTGTTCGATACCCCGGCCACCGAGAGCGACACGGTCAAGTCGATGTTGCAACGGGCCGTGGCCGAGGTGGAGGACACCCACGGTTTCCCCGTGGAACTCGTCGTCGTCGGCGATGCAGAGAGCTCGGATGAGATCCGTGCCCTGGTGGCTGCTGCGCGTGAGGCCATGGTCAACGCGGCCAAGCACTCCGGCGCCGGCCATGCCGACGTGTACGCCGAGGTGTCCGCCGAAGAGGTCGACGTGTTCGTGCGGGATCGGGGTCGCGGCTTCGACCCGGAGCACATCGCTGCCGACCGGCACGGCGTACGCCAGTCCATCGTTGACCGCCTGGAACGCCATGGGGGGCATGCGGAGGTCCGCAGTGAGCCGGAGAATGGAACCGAAGTGCGACTGTCTTTGCCGTTGGACAGCGAAGGAGAGAACGCCAGATGAACAAGCGACGCCGCGTCGTCGTGGTCGACGACCACGCGATGTTCCGTACCGGTGTCAAGGCAGAACTGCGCGTTGATGTCGATGTCGTCGGGGAGGCCGCCGACGTCGACGAGGCGGTGGACGTGATCGCCGCAGCGCACCCCGACGTGGTGCTGCTCGACGTACACCTCCCCGGTGGTGGGGGAACCGAGGTGCTACGCCGCGTGACCACACGGCACCCCGACGTACGGTTCCTGGCGCTGTCGGTGTCCGATGCGCCCGAGGACGTGATCTCGGTGATCCGTGGCGGGGCTCGCGGCTACGTGACCAAGAACATCACCGGCGCAGAGCTCGTGACCGCGATCCACCGGGTTGCCGACGGTGACGCGGTGTTCTCTCCGCGACTCGCGGGGTTCGTCCTCGACGCGTTCTCCGGGCAGTTCGCCGTCGCCGACGTCGATGAGGACCTGGACCGGCTCACCGAACGTGAGCGGGAGGTGATGCGGCTCATTGCCCGCGGCTACGCCTACAAGGAGGTCGCCAAGGAGCTGTTCATCTCCATCAAGACCGTGGAGACGCA